>JBBIIY010000019.1:0-6534 GCA_037446255.1 Coprothermobacterota bacterium | reverse complement strand
TCCGCAGTACTTCGTATATACTGCTGATAGGGAAGGATATGAAAACTAAAACTATTATCCTTCATCATATCTTGCTTCTGTTGACTCTGACAATTCCTCCCTTACAATATACTATTTTCCCCAAGTGTTGGTTTGCGAGATATAAGGTCTTTATAGGTTGCTAAAGTCATCTTCGTAGGGATTCTTTGTGGCCAGCTCTTTGTATAATAATGCACTCTTTCTTGGTTTTCTTTCCTGGGTTCGGAAATCCACTTCAAAGAGACCAAAACGCATAGAATAACCCTCCACCCATTCAAAATTATCCATTAGCGACCAGTGCATAAAACCTAAGATGTCTATACCTTCCTGAATAGCCCGATAAACCGATTTTAAGGTGGTTTTAAGGAAATCTGGTCTATATATGTCCTTCTTATCAGCCATGCCATTTTCAGTTATCATCACCGGCAATCCAAAGGGTTTTAATCTCATCAATACTTCATAAAGACCTTCAGGATATATTTCAAATCCGAAATCGCTTCGGGGTACATTTTTTCTCTTGTATTCAGCAAGTCCCTTGATGCCAAATTTGAAAAAAGCCCGGGTATAATAATTTACACCAATATAATCAAGCTTATTTTTAAGTTCTGGGTAAAATTTCCCCTTTCCTATAGGAGGGTATAAATTACCTTCAATTAGAGTTTTTAAAAAAGCCATATTAAACCAGCTGTCCAGTAATCGGCAAATCAGGTGGTCCAGGGGATTCCAGGTAGCAGGCTCAAAAATCATCAGGTTATGGGCGATGGACACGAAACTTTCTTTTTTCTCCTCTTTAATGATGTCGTAGGCTTTGGCGTGGGCAAAAGCCAGATTCTTTAATACAGAAAAAGCCCTTTTTCTGTTTTTCACCCCTGGTGGCCAATCACCAAGGATGTACCCCATAAGGGCAATTATTACCGGTTCATTAATAGTAATCCAGTAGTTAGTGAATTCTTTAAAGTAGGGCACAACCTTTTTTACAAATCTGGAAAAATACTCGGGAAACTCGGTATTTTCAAAACCACCTTTATGGTAAAGCCATTGGGGAATAGTAAAATGGTGCAGGGTTAAAATAGGCTCTATGTCTCTAATTTTCATTTCTTTGAGCATATTCAAATAATGCTCAATTTCATTTTCATCAAAGATGCCTTCTTCTTTTTCTATCCTGGACCATTCTATGGAAAATCTGTAGGAGTTATTATTTAAAAATTTGATTAAATCAAAATCATCTTTATACCTGAGATTATGTTCACAGGAGGGGTGAGCCGAGTCACCAGTCTTTATTTTGCCTTCTTTTTCCCACAAATACCAATCATTATAAAAGTTACCACTTTCTACCTGGTGGCTGGCTGTGGCTGTTCCCCAGAGGAATTTTTTATGGTTTGTTTGTCTCATTTCACCCTCCTAACCTATTTTCTCCAGAAAAGTATATTTAAGTATATCATTATAAACAGGGAAATTAATTTTTCCTCCTTCAAATATGGTGATGTTGCTTATAGAGGCAGCTACAGCCTTTTTACAGGCTTCCAGGTACGATTCACCTGAAGATAGGTGATAGATTAGTGTACCCAGAAGTGCATCACCCGCACCAATAGGGTTTAAAGGCTGGACTTTCTTTTCGCAATGAGAGCGGTATAGTTTTTTCCTATGATAAACTAAAACCCCTTCTTTTCCCAGGGTAATTATCAGGTTACTGAGGTTGTAGTAGGAAGCAATTTTAACCATCTGGTTTTCTAAATCATTGTTTTTTATCGCAAATGTTTCACAAAATTCTTTCTGGTTTATCTTTAAAAAGTAAATATTTTTTGAGAGTAAGGTGTTTAGCAGAGGTTTGCCGGTGATGTCTAAAAAAAGGTTAGTCTTAACTGGCTCAATCAGTCGGGGTAAATAATTGTCAGGTAAGCTATCTGGGATATTACCAGAAATAGAAATGAAATTGTATTTTGGGGAAATTTCCTGAAAGAAAGATAGGTAAGATTCTGCAGAAAGATTATCAATTACCGGTCCTTCTTCATAAATCTCGGCAATAACTCCTTTATCCTGAAGGATAATCAAACAAACTCTACTTTCTCCCTCAATGGGGAAAAAATTAGGTTCAATTCCTTCCTGGGGTAAAGAATCTACAATATATTTTCCATTATATCCTCCAATAAAACCAGTGGTAGTTACTTTCCCGCCAAAACTGGCTACACCTCGGGCGACATTGATACCTTTCCCACCAGGTAAAATTGATACTACTTTTATCCGGTTAAGGGAACTCTTTTTTAATTTTTTTAACTCGGCTACTTTGTCTAAAGCTGGATTGAGGGTAACAGTTAATATCATATTTACTTAAATACCTTGGTTTCGTAAGGTTTAAATGCTCCAGTTCTCTCGGTACCAAGTATTGGGATAAGATTAGCTGGTAAATCCACTATGACAGGTTCAAAAGAAAAGTTCACCCAGATATAAATATTTTCGCTTGAAGTTTTGCCTTCAAAATAAAATACATTGTCAGAAACAGATGATTTTTTAACCTTAAAATCTTTGTAGGTTTGAAGTTCCTGCAAAAGTTGCAGGCTTTCTTGTTCCATAAGGTCAATTGGGTCGGAAAAGGAAAAATAATTTGATAGCAGGTAATTGTTTATAATTACTGACCTGTTCTGATGATAGGATAAATTGGTTTTTCTAAGATAAGCTACATCGGGGTCGTTCAGGAAAAATGCTCCATCCAAAAATTGGCGGGCCAAGGTGTTTTGCAGGGCATTATAAGCAGAAGGCATAGCTTCGTAGCGAAGCAGAACACCTAAAAAATCAACCCACCTGTTAGCAGTATCAGTACCTATTCTTAATATGTCGTAAGTTTTTGGTGAGAGAAGTAGGGGAGCGCCACAACCCAGTAAAACCTCACTACCTACCATCTTTCTCAGTAAGCTAGTACCAGTATGTAGAACTTCATTTCTGGATAGGTTCTTTTGGTGGTGGTTACCCTTGATCAAGAGTGAATAGAGAAAATCACATTTAAAAAGGTTAAATCCGCATTGTTTCAGGTAACCAAGCCTTTCAGATAAATAATCTTGAACCTCCGGGTGGGTAATATCCAATGCATAAAAGAAACCACTCCACAACGGGTTAAAACCAGCAGTTATCAGCTTCCCTTTTTCATTTTTCAAAAGCCAATCCTTTTTCTCCTGGAAAATACGGGATTTCTTTTCTACCACGAAAGGGGCAATCCAGATTCCTGGCTTTATACCTGCATCTTTTATTCGGGAAGCCATCTCTTTCAATCCACGGGGGAATTTTTTATTTTCCTTCCAATCCCCAATACTCTCCTGCCAACCATCATCAATTTGAAAATAGTTCAGTTTAAAAGGAAGTTTATTTATTTTGTTTAAGTTATCCAGAATGATTTTTTCATCTATTTTTCTATAATAATAGTACCAACTACACCAGGTAAACACTCTATCAGGTGGGGTGGTATTTTTCAAGTTTAACCAATCAGTTAGCAGGTCTAACTCAAGACAATTAATTTCTCCAAAAACCTCTTTACCTACCTCTATAATTATGCGAAACTCTTTTTTTTGAAAGTTATAGGTAAAGTGTGTTATGGTTTTATGGTTGTCTATGGGAACAAAATATAACTTATTTTCACCACACCGAAGATAAGTAAAAAAATGGCTTAACGAAGTACCGGAATGAACTTTTATATACGACTCAGGGTCAAGGAAATGTTTCTTTAGTGGAGGGAAAATAGGATAGATTTGCCTATGAGGAGCACTTAACTCTTCAGATGGAGACCAGGATTGAAAGCCATTTTTATAAAAATAAACCTTGTTCACACAGATAATTTTGAAACTAAGGGCTATGTTATCAATATATAAAGGTTTTGCTGTGATAGTCTTACCCACGATACGATTATTGTCAATACTGAATTTAACCTTAATATCGGAGTCTTCATAAGATTCTTCAGTTGAAGTTATCTTTTTATTTTCAAGAAATATTTCCAACTCCTGGAAGTTAAGGGTAAAAGAATTAAAACTCAGAGAAGCCATCTTTTTTCTCTAATTCTAATCGGGTAGTTTCCATCATAGTGTTCACCCTGAGTACATCTTTATTAAGCGTAAATACCAGGATAAAAAATAAAAGGCCACAGGGTATCCAGAAAAGGACTGAGGTATTCATAGCAAAATCAAGTCCCCTGTAGGATGATAGCAAACCACCAACCATCGGTCCAAAACCTGCTCCAATGGAATCAGTCAGATTGAAAATAGAAGAAATGCCACCACGGTGTTCAGGCAAATTAACATTAGTTAGCATAGCTAGCACATTGGGACCAGCCGCGGAAATGAAAACAGCACCAATAAATCCGAATAGAGCAGGGAAGAGGATATAGCTAAAGGAAGGCTCAACTGCAGCAGGCCAGTTTAAAGAGATTAGCAAGGGAATCACCCCCAGGAACTGGGAAATACCGCAAAAGATTGGAAGATAACTTCTATTTTTGGTATAGACCCAGTTTCCCATGATACCCCCGAATAGGTTGCCAAACATCATTCCTATTCCTATTATCAGTAACAAAACTGTGGCTAATTCTACCGAAATGTTCTTAAATCTTACATAGAAAGGAATGAGAAAAAAAGGTAGAACACCCCAGGCTACTGTACCGGGAATTCCTTGAACGAACAACCAGATATTGGAAGGAACTTTAAATAAAAGAAGATAGTCCGAAAGTTTCATGGTTCTGGTATAACGCTTACCCCCCAGTATTAACTCTTTAAGGGCAGATTCTCCAGCGCCTCTTTTAGGCTCTTTTCCTCCCAAAAGTAGGGTTAAAGCAAAGAAAAAGTTGGGAACTGAAACAATGATGAAAGGTAAGCGCCAGCCATAAGTAGGACCAACAAAACCTGCTACCATCATGCCCACTAAAACACCCATATTTCCCATCATTTGATACCAAGCCTGAGCTCTCGGTCGTTGCTTCTCGGTAAATAAATCACCAATCATGGAGAAAGCAATAGGTATCATAGCCCCAATTCCAATCCCTGTAAGAACCCTTAGAATGAAAAGCTCGGTGTAGTTAGTGGCAAATGCTGTAAGTAAGCAGGGTATCTCTCCGATAAGAATAGCTGATATAAGTAATAGTTTTCGTGAAAACTTGTCGCTTAGATATCCCCAGATGAGGGTAACCACAGCCGCGACCAGGGTAAAGGCAGAACCAACAAAACCAATTTCTTTATCTCCAATAGCAAACTCTTTCTGGATAAAGGGAATAGCAGGTGACATTACCATCTGGTCAGCTCTCAAAATGATAGCCATAAATAACAAAAGTACAAAGGTTCTTATTATACCTTTTTCAAAACTATAAATCTCATTTAGACCCATCCTTGCCAGATAACGCATTTACCAATCCTCCTTGGGATATTTTAGATTTCTATACCTTTATATTTTAAGAGCGCCATTTTCGCTGCTCCTATAACCCCTGATTCTGTGCCTAAACCTGATTTAACTATAGAGCAGTTTTCAAAGGGGACCACCAGAGAATACAACTGTGCTGTTTCCCGGATAATCGGAAAAAGAATGTTTTTAACTTCACTCATGCCTCCACCTATAATTATTTTTTCTGGATTTAAAATATTAATAAGATATGAAATAATCTTTCCCGTATATTTAGCTGATTCTGTCAGTGCTTCCAGGCACAGTCGGTCTCCCTTTTCTGCCATTTCCACAATCAGTGAAGGGTCAATTTTTCTTTTCTCTCCCGCAACTTTTTCTATGATCATGGTATCCCTTTTCATCTGGATACCATATAGAACATAGTTCAAGATGGCTGGACCTGAGGCTAACGATTCATAACAGCCCTGTTTACCACAACCACAGTCTGGACCAGATGTTTGTAAGTTCAAATGGCCTATTTCACCTGAATGGTTGGTGATTCCCCTATAGACCTTTCCATTAATAATTATGGCTCCTCCAATACCTGTCCCCAGGGTCAGAAATACAAAATCTTTTACACCTTTCCCTTCACCATAAAACAATTCACCAATGGCTCCCATCTTAACATCGTTATCTACGGTAGTAGGAATTCCAGCAAATTTATATATGGTATCTCTAAGTGGAAACCGCTTAAGAAAAGGAAGATTGGCTGATTCAACAGTAATGCCATTTTCATGGTCAATCAAACCTGCGCATCCTACTCCTATGCCGCATAGGTTTGAAGGAATGTTTTTACTTGATTGAATTAAATTCTCGATTACTTCAAAAAGATTGTTGAGATTATTTCCTGTGGAAGTTGAGTATTGGTAAACTATCAGGCCATCTTCATTCATCAAAATGCCTTTGATTTTTGTTCCACCTAAATCTATTCCTATGTAAACCTCTCCCATATCACTCCTGTAATAGCAATAGAATTATTAAAAAAAGATAACAGCACTTATTAGGTATTTCTAATATTTATTATAATCTTTACTGGTCGTTTTTTAATAGTGTATTCTATGAAAATACTTCTACTTCCTTAATGGGAGTTCCTTCATTCATTTTCCTCCT
>JBBIIY010000018.1:0-15978 GCA_037446255.1 Coprothermobacterota bacterium | reverse complement strand
AGGAGCCGTTCTTCGGGAGAGCAGGTTGAAGCCAGGAAGGGACTTTTTATTGTATTGGGCCTGACTTTTCCTCAATTAGTCATGACGAAAACTCGCAGGGTCTGTGGCAGTATAATCCCTATTTCGTCACTTTAAGGTGAAGCTGTGGAAGTCTCATCTTTTAAACCATTAAAAACATAAAATTACCATACCCGCCTTTTGCAGGCTCGTAATGACAAAAAAGGTGTCTTTACGAGAAGCTTGTAAGATGAACAAGAAAACTTATTTTTTGATTTATTACACTTATTATCAAATAGATACCCGTAAGATTATAATTATATAAATACAATCCTTATAGAAGGTAGGAATTATTAAATGCTGAAAAAAGTGATAGTTTTAATGGGAGGCCCTTCTTTTGAGCACGAAGTTTCTCTCACTTCAGGTGAAGCAATATATAACGCTTTATTGAAAAGTGATACCTATGAACCTTATAAGATATTTATAGATAAAAAAGGTCATTTCCAGGAACCTGAATTTTATAAAAATTGTGATTTTGCTTTTATTGCTCTACATGGGCCTTTTGGAGAAGATGGCACTATCCAGGGATTTTTAGAAACTTTAGATATACCTTATAGTGGAGCAGGAGTTTTAGCGTCAGCTATTGCTTTGGATAAAGAAATAACCAGGCGAGTTCTTATCGCTGAAGGTATTTCAACTGTTCCAACCCTTTTTTATCATAAATATAATAGTCCTAAAGACCTTTCTAATATAAATGATGATATTGAAAAGAATTTTGGTTTCCCCTGTGTTGTAAAAACTCCAGTTTCCGGGTCATCCATCGGGGTTAGCATAGTAGATAATTTCAGCGGTTTAGAAGAAGGTATAAACCTGGCTTTAGAGTTCGGAAACCGTTTTATGATAGAAGAATACATGACTCTTGAATATCTTGAAGGTAAAGAAATAGAATGTGGAATTCTGGGTAATGAAGACCCCAGGGCTTTATCGCTTTGTGAAATTGTTCCCAGGAAAAGGTACTACGATTATGAGGCAAAATATACCGAAGGCTTTACAGACTTTTTTATTCCTGCCCGGTTATCTGAGAAAAAAATCAAGGAAGCCCAGGAGATTTCTATAAAAGCCTATCAAGCTATTGGGTCTGAAGGTTTTGCCAGGGTAGATATGTATATGAAGAAAGACAATATTTTCGTAGGGGAGATTAATACTATTCCTGGCTTCACATCCACAAGTGTCTTCCCGATGTTGGCCATGCAGGAAGGTATTGGTTTTACCGAATTGGTAGAAGAAATAATTAAGTTTGGATATGAATCTTATACCAGGAAAAAAATATTTAAAAGCAACTTCTTGAAGTATCCTTCTAAAACTTGAAAAGGAGTACAAAATGGAGATAATAGATTTACGAAGTGATACAGTAACAACTCCAACACCTGAAATGAGAGAAGCCATGTATTATGCTAAGATAGGAGACGATGTTTATAAAGAAGATCCTACGGTAGTAGAACTGGAGCAACTCGGAGCTAATCTGTTGGGTAAAGAGGCGGGTCTATTTTTACCTTCTGGAACTATGGGTAACCAGGCTGCAGTTATGGCCTGGACCCAAAGAGGTAACGAGGTAATCCTGGAAGCAGAATCTCACATGTACTATTACGAAGTAGGAGGACTGGCAGTTTTATCCGGGGTACAAGTTAAAACAGTTAAAGGTGAAAGAGGAGTAATGAACCCAGAAGAGGTTGAAAGAGCTATAAGACCATCAAATATTCATTTTCCCGAAACCGCTTTAATTTGTCTGGAAAACACACATAACCGGGGAGGTGGAAAAGTAATTCCACTTGATAATATGAAGGCAATTTTTGAAATAGCTAAAAGCTATAATCTTCCAGTTCACCTTGATGGAGCAAGAATATTTAATGCCAGTATTTATTTGAAACTTGAAGCAAGTGAATTAGCTAAATATGCTGATTCAGTAATGTTTTGCCTATCTAAAGGGTTAAGCGCTCCTATTGGGTCGTTACTTGTGGGAAGTGCACCTTTTATAAAATTGGCACGTAAATTTCGTAAAATGCTGGGTGGAGGTATGAGACAGGTGGGGGTAATTGCCTCAGCAGGTGTGGTAGCCTTAAAAACAATGATTTACCGACTACAAGAAGACCATGACAACGCTAAAATTTTAGCTGAAGGATTACAAGGAATTCCTTATCTGCAAGTTAATCCTTCAGAAGTTGAAACTAACATGGTTATAATAAAATTGGTAAGAACTAACATATCCGCTAATATTTTAGAACAAGCGCTTAACCAAAAAGGGGTTTTCTGTAATGCTACAGGTCCGTCGACCATCAGATTGGTAACTCATAAAGATATTAATAGACAACAAATATTACGGAGTATTGACATTTTCAAGGGTTTGAAATTTTAAAATACTGTTAATATTTTCAATCTTTACCTGGTCTGATATCCAGTGTAACTGGTCATTTATAATATAGGTTGGCTTGAATTCAAGACCAACCGCTCTTTTACCATATAGTTGTATTAATAAAACTCCTCCGGTTGAAGTTTCTTCAGAAAAATCCTGGTCAAAAATGAAATTACCTAAGGAATATGCTACTATTTTACTTTGATTAAATATATAAACAGGCTGAAGAACATGGGGATGGTGTCCAATAATTATATGAGCTCCACTTCTAAGTAATTCATTGGCTACTTCTTCCTGTTCTTTAGATTGAATATGCTGGTACTCAATTCCCCAATGCAGAGAAACTATCAGTAAATCGACGGTTTTACTAACCCGGGAAATCTCGCTTGCAATGGATTCCTTATTTAAGTAATTTACTCCTGGAGAACTTTTCGTTGCCCTAAGTCCGAGAGGAGGAATGGAATTATAAGCCATGAAACCAATATTAATACCGTTAACTTCTATGTAATTCAAACTTGATGCTTCTTCAATATTTCTTCCTGCTCCAGTGGTTTTAATACCATTTTCTTTAAGTATATTGAGACAATCCAGCAGAGCTTTACCACCATAGTCTAAAGCATGGTTATTAGCAAGGGAAACAATGGAAAAACCTGCTTCCTTAAGGATATTAACAGTTTCTGGAGAAGCTCTAAAGGTAATAGGTTGGTTAGCCTTATATCCCTGGTCCGAAATAACCGATTCCAGGTTACCAAAAATTAAATCATATTTACTTAATTCTTCACGAATATTCAAAAAGGGGTATGCAAGCCCCCTTTTTTTAATAGTTAAACCCACCCTGCGAGAGAGCATTATATCTCCTACAAAAGCAAGTGTAGATAAATCCTGCTTATCGTAATCACTGATGATAGTAATGCTTTTCTTAACTTCATCAGCATATATGCTTGCCCACCTGGAAGTGGTTTGAATATTTAAGTAATAATAAATATCAACTAAATTAACAATTTTTAAGGGAGGGGACATATGTTCGATAGGTAAAATAGCCCAATAAGATTTTTGTATGACCAGGTTTTTTATTCCTTCTAACGAGTGAATTATAATAATATTACTTTTATCAGTAATCAAACTTGCTTCTTTCAGGTATTCTGGAAGTGTTAAAAATTTAGCATCATTAATGGTAAGTAGCGGATGACCAGCAATAGCAAACCTTATCTCTAAAAGCGAGTCTGTACTGTTAAGTGATGTAAGCGATGGGGTTAATACATGTGTTGCAATCTGGGGAGATTTAGCTAAAGAAAAAGTATCCGTAAAGGTTATTTTTGAAGTTAGGTGAGAAGGAATGTATAAGGAATATCTATTCCAGTATCCTGATTGGCTAAGGGTAAATGTGAGAGTAGCTATACCTGATATCAGGGTTAAAATTATTAACATAAATAACTTGAAATAATGTTTCTGGTGTTTCATACCATATATAATAGCATTATGAATAATCACTATAACCTGGCAGAGGAGACTGCCCGAATTGTACCCTTAGAAAAAGGGAAAATATTATTAATGTCTCAGGAAAATAATGAGGTACACTACTCAGCGCTCAAAATAATAAGGAGGAGCAAAGGTCAGTCCAGTCTATTTATTTATTATTATGGAAAAGAGTTAAAAGACAAAAGTGTTTTTCAGTTTTCAAATAAGAGGTTAGCCCCTTTAAAAACAGTATTCTTCCCTGAGACACTATTTCAACAGGTTATCATTATTGAATTCCCTCTTTTTTTAGAAAAACCTGTAGATATAGTTGCAGAAGCTTTTTTATCATTGGAAAATTCAGGTATGTTGACTATTTCTCTAAATTTCTCGGAAAACAGCTCTGGTAATTTATTAAGTAAGTTGAGCGAAACTCGTGGTATTTTACAGAAAGTAGGGTTTAGAGAACCATTTTATATAAACCCTCTGGTAGAGTTTCCAGGTATTTATTTAATAGCCAGGAAGCCCGGAAAAGAAGGTGATGAAATGTACAAAGAGTTATTTAATAAGGAGAGTAAGGGTTAGGCATGCTAATGGTATAATTTACATTACGATACTCATGGCTAACTGAGAAAAAACATTAGAATTAATTGAAAAAGGGGTTTAAAAACTAATGGGACGAAAAAGTAGATTAAAAAAACTCAAGAAATATGAACATAGTTCTGGTAAAAGCACAGATACTTATACCTCACCCAAAGTAAGTGCTATTGAAAAAAAGCTTAAGAAATACCACAAGATAACCAGGGTTATGAATATTGCGGTTATTTCTCTAATAATTATTTTAAGCTTTTCTATTGGTTTCGGAGGTTGGGCATACTATTTTGAATCTCCCGTAGAAGCTAAGGTAGGGAACGCTGTTATTAAAACTGAAGAAGTTGAAAAAAGGCTTATTGCCCTTAAGAATCAATACAAGCAATATGGTATTGATCCTGAAGACCCTCAATATGCCTCTATTTTTGTTAATGCCCGGGTTACGATTCTGGAAAAATTGATTGAGGATCAACTTATTTTCCAATACGGAAAAGACAACAAGTTAAAAGTTACCACTGATGAATTAAGCAAAAGGGTTGATGAAGAGCTTGAGAATTATAAAAAATCCTTTAAAGATGAGGCTGAATTTGAGAATTTTCTTAAAAACAGCAAGTTAACGATAGAAGGGATTAAAGAAAACTTATCTAAAGAATTAGAAATAAATATGACTGTGGAAAAAGTTTTAGAGGAAAAATTAAAGGATGTTAAAGTTACTAAAGATGATGTCTACAGCTATTACAACGAACTGTATGAAGTCCATGCCGAACACCTATTAGCTATTGTGGAAGAGGGAGAGGGTAAAACCCCCGAAGATGCAGTACAAAAATTAGCTGAAAAACTTCTTACAGAATTAAAAGAAAAAGCTAAAGAAAGTAGTTTCAATTTTGCCAGCTTTTCCCATGAAAAAGAAAAAGAGTATGAAGGCAGATTGAAATACGAAGACCTGGGATTCTTTGCAAAGGGTAAAATGGTTATTGAATTTCAAGAAGCTGCTTTCAGCCTGAAAGATGGAGAAATTAGCCAGGAATTGGTTAAAACCAAATTTGGTTTTCATATCATTCATCGTATTTCCCATCGCACTAGAAAAGTAACTTTTGACGAACCAGAAGAAAGAGAAGTCTATAGAATCTTATTTTCTCTTAAATCTGATGCTACCCCAAAGGAAGAAGAAGCTGTTAAAAAGACAGCTCTGGATATTCTGGGAAGAATAAATAAAGGGACTAAATTTGAAGATATAGCTAAAGAATTTTCTCAAGATGAAACTTCTAAAGAACAAGGTGGATTAATCGGCTATGTTAAAAAAGGCGCCAGGGGACAGGTGTTTGATGATTTTGTATTTAACGCTAAAATTGGTGAAGTAGTTAAAGATCCTTTAAAAACTGGAGATGGATTTGAAATTCTTAAAGTTTCCGCTATTAAGCCTTTCAAAGAGTCTAATTTGAATGATGAAAATATTTACAAAAAGGTGGAAGAGGAGCTTTTGACAAATAAGAAAAATGAAGCTAAAAAATCTTTCCTTGAAGAATTAACCAAAAAATATGGGGTTAAAAGGGGAAATCTCTGGAATGACTTCAGAAGTTTTATATTTGGAAATAATTAGAACCTTTTTCTTCTAATTTGTAGAGATTTCGGTGGTCCCAGCACTTCCCTTAAAATAATACCGCTTATAATTGAATCTTTTTCTAAAGGGAGGGCTGTTAAAAGCCCTCCCTTTGTTGTTTCTGTAGAAGAAAGGACCTCTACTCCCAAAAATTCAGATGAGGAAGTAGTGTCAATTGTTGTAGGTTCAGGAATAGACGAGATTATTTTGGTTTCTTTAAGTGGTGAAGGTTTTTGAATAATTGGAGGCTCTCTTCGGTAGGTAGTAGTAGGCGTGGTTTTACGCTTTCTTTTATTAGAGGTCAGTACTGTAGAAATAATCACAAAAATCAGATAAATAAAGAGCCAAACCAATGTATCCATATAATTAACCTTCTTTATCTTTCTTTTCAGAAATTCGGGAGATGGAGTCCCTCATATCAGTATCAGCAATAACATTCTTCATGGATAGGTAGTCAAAAACCCCAAGCTTACCTTCTTTTAAAGCCTGGGCTATAGCCTGAGGAACTTCTCTCTCAGCTTCTACCACTTTAGCGCGCATCTCTTGTGTATAAGCCCTCATTTCTTGCTCTTTAGCCACAGCCATGGCTCTTCTTTCCTCTGCTTTAGCCTGGGCAATTCTTTTGTCAGCCTCTGCTTGATCTATTTGAAGCTTGGCTCCGATATTTTGACCAACATCAACATCAGCGATATCAATAGAAAGTATTTCAAAAGCTGTTCCTGCATCCAGGCCTTTTAGTAGAACCGTTTTTGAAATTAAATCGGGGTTTTCTAACACTGCTTTATGGCTTATGGCCGATCCAATTGTAGTTACCACACCTTCCCCAACCCTGGCTATAATAGTTTCTTCCCCTGCACCACCAACAAGACGGTCTATGTTGGCTCTTACTGTTACTTTAGCCCGAGCCTTAAGCTCAATTCCATCTTTAGCCACAGCTGCAATGGTGGGAGTTTCTATTACTTTAGGGTTAACTGACATCTGAACTGCTTCCAGAACATTTCTGCCAGCAAGGTCAATAGCCGAAGCCCTTTCGAAAGTTAAGGGTATTGCTGCCCTTTGTGCCGCAATAATAGCGTTCACTACTCGGTCAACATTTCCACCAGCCAGATAGTGAGCTTCTAGGCTGTCAACAGACAATTTCAGACCTGCTTTAGTTGCTTTAATCAAAGGGTTTATAATTGCATAAGCAGGGACTCTCCTTAAACGCATTCCGATGAGAGTAATCACCTGTAAACGAACACCTGCAGCGAGTGCTGAAATCCATAAACCCAATGGGACAAACTGGAAAAAAAGTATTATCAACACCAATACAACGATTAAAGTAGTAAAAGGTCCCAGAACACTTATTAAATCGTTTAACATACTAAAACCTCCTTTATCACGATATTTTTCTATTTACAACTATTTTTACACCTTCAACTTGAATCACTTTGATAGGGGTATCAGGTGGTATAAATTCTCCATCAGTTTGAACATTGATTCTTTCACCTTCAATTAAAGCAATACCAGAAGGACGAAGCATTGATATGGAAACACCTTCTTTGCCAAGCAACCTATTTGAATCAGGAGGTGCAATGTATCCTTCTTCAGTTTCTTCAGTTTTTTGTAATCCCAATGATTTCCAAACTCTACTTCGGGGAAGATAAATAGCCAATATGATAAACATGGCTAATATCACCAGTGAAGTTATTAACAGGGAAGGACCTAAGTTAGATAGACCACCTAAGGCTAAAAACATACCTGAAGAAAGCGCTGCTATTCCAGTAACCCCGGCAATTCCAAAACCTGGAGTGTGCATTTCTATAAAAATTAGTATTAACCCACTGAGTATCAAAAGAAGGTGCTCAAAACCAGCAAGTCCAGCAAGGTATCTCCCACTATAAAATAGTGCCAGACAAATAACTCCAAAGGTACCTGGAACTCCCCATCCTGGGGTCTGCAACTCAAAAAAGATACCTAATATCCCGAAAGAAAGGAATAAAGATAATAAAGTTGGTTCAGTCAACCAGCGTGTTATTCCTTCAGACCAGGTGATAGTTAGTTCTTTGTAGGTATGTTTATCTAACTTCAATTCAGAAATAAGTAATTCCAGAGTTGCTATTTTGTAATCAGCATATCCATGTTCTTTTGCCTGTTCTGCGGTAAGAGTTAATATTTCACCCTCATTAACCAGGTTCTCGATTACAATGCTTTTGTCAACCATGGCAACAGCAACTTTTGGATCTCTTTTACGAGCTTCAGCGGTTGACTCAAACTCACCTTTAAGTGCTGAGATGGTTTTTTCATCAGCTGGTCTTGGTTCAGCTGCTCCCATTGATGAACCAGGTGCCATGACTATTTTCTGGCAGGATATAGCGATTAATGCTCCTGCTGACCAGGCTCTTTTTTCAACAAAAGCAATGGTTTCTGCTGGAGATGATATGATGGCATCTTTAATAATCGTAGCGGCATCTACCAATCCTCCGAAAGTATCAATCCTGAAAAGCAGGGTATCCTGCGGTTTTGTGTTTCTGGCAGCCCTTTTCACTAAAGCAGCTAAACCGTGGTCTATAGTGCCTGAAATATTAACCACATATAAAGTGGGTTGCTTTGTTTGAGTTAAAATGTCAGGAAGTTGGAGGAAGTACGCAACTAACAAAATTAAACATAGTCTTGATAAATATTTAATTAGTTTCTTCATAAAAATAGTATAGCACAAAATAAGGTTAGTAATATATCAAGTATTAATTATTCAATAAAGGGTATAATTTATTTGATTAAAAATAACTGAGAATTAACTTAATAGCCTTATACATGGAGGCATTTATATGAACAAACAGCACCGTAAAGTTTATCTTGACCATGCTGCAACTACTCCTACCAGAACAGAGGTTCTTAAGGAGATGATGCCTTATTTTCAAGAATATTTTGCTAATCCGATGAGTGTTCATCACTTTGGTCAGCAAGCAGCAGAAGCTGTTGATCTTGCTCGTAAAAGAGCATCTATGTTGTTGGCAGGTTCTATTAAAGATGAAATATTTTTTACCTCTGGGGCTACAGAAAGTAATAACCTGGCTATCTCTGGTATTTGCTTTGCTAATTATGAACACGGAAAACACATTATCACTTCCAGAACTGAACATCATGCAGTACTTGAAGTTTTTCATCATTTAGAAAAACTCGGTTATGAAGCTACTTATCTTCCTGTTGACCGCTTTGGTTTAGTTAACCCTGATGATGTCAGAAAAGCTCTTAGAAAAGATACCATTCTCGTTTCCATAATGCATGCTAATAATGAAATAGGGACTATACAGCCCATAGAAGAAATATCTAAGGTTATCAAAGAAAATTCCAAGGCTTATTTTCATACTGATGCTGTGCAAAGTGTTGGTTACCTGAATGTGGATATAAATGAAATGGGAGTAGATTTATTATCAATATCAGCTCACAAATTTTATGGTCCTAAGGGTGTGGGTGCCTTATATGTGAGAAAAGGAACGAAAATTAATCCATTCATTAGAGGCGGAGGGCAGGAAAAAGGGATAAGGCCAGGAACCCATAATGTTCCAGGCATCGTAGGGCTGGGTAAGGCTGCAGAATTGGTAGCAGCCGAAAAGCACATAGAATCCCCGAGAGTTATGTCATTAAGAGATAAGCTGAGATCTGGTATAGAAAAGGGTATAGAAGATGTAATCTATAATGGTCACCCTTTACATAGGCTACCTAACAATAGTAATTTCGCTTTTTTAGGTATTGACGGCGAAGCTCTGTTAACAGCCATTTCAGATAAAGGGATCTATGTATCTACCGGTTCTGCCTGTTCTTCAGGAGAAGTTGAAGCTTCTCATGTACTCCTGGGGATAGGAATGAAACCAGAATTCGCCAGGGGAAGTTTGCGTTTTTCCCTGGGGAGACTGACTTATGATGAAGATATTGAATATACACTACTGGTTTTAGAAAAGGAAGTAAGAAGGTTGAGGGACATATCTCCCTTAAGGAGAAGAGTTTGAAAATATATTTTGACAACATAGCTACTACCATGGTTCACCCTGACGTTTATAAATATATGCTGCCTTTTTTGAGTGATAATTATGGAAACCCCGAAAGTTTGCATTTTTTTGGAGATGAAAGTAGAACAATTATTGAATCTTCCAGAATAAGCGTAGCTCAGCTTATTAATGCTGAGCCAGAAGATATAATCTTTACTTCCAGCGGAACCGAGGCTAATAATTTAGCCATAAAAGGCGTTGCTGAAGCTCGCCTTTCAATCGGTAAACATCTGATTACTTCCAGCATTGAACATTTCTCGGTCCTTCATCCCTACAAGAGACTGGAAAAACTCGGTTATGAAGCTACTTATCTTCCTGTTGACCGCTTTGGTTTAGTTAACCCTGATGATGTCAGAAAAGCTCTTAGAAAAGATACCATTCTCGTTTCCATAATGCATGCTAATAATGAAATAGGGACTATACAGCCCATAGAAGAAATATCTAAGGTTATCAAAGAAAATTCCAAGGCTTATTTTCATACTGATGCTGTGCAAAGTGTTGGTTACCTGAATGTGGATATAAATGAAATGGGAGTAGATTTATTATCAATATCAGCTCACAAATTTTATGGTCCTAAGGGTGTGGGTGCCTTATATGTGAGAAAAGGAACTAAAATGCTACCTTTAATAGAGGGCGGAGTTCAAGAAAATGGTAGAAGAGCAGGGATTCATAATGTTCCAGGGATTGCTGGAATGGGGAAAGCAGCAGAAATACTTAAAGATAAACGAAAAGAATGGGTAACTCATTTAATTAGTCTTAGAGATCCACTAGTAAAAGGTATTACCAATCTGGTGGAAAAGGTGTATTTCACAGGTCATCCACAACAAAGACTTCCTGGACATTTAAGTTTATGTGTTGAATTCATTGAAGGTGAATCAATGTTAATGTTACTCAGTACTAAGGGTATTGCTGCTGCCAGTGGTTCAACCTGTACTTCTCGAGCGCTTAAAGCATCACATGTGTTAACAGCCCTCGGTCTTCCTGCTGAAATTATTCAGGGGTCCCTGGTATTATCACTATCACCGGATAATCAATATTCCGAAATAGAATATTTCTTAAAAATATTTCCTGAAGTAGTAAACCGCTTGAGAAACATGTCACCTTTATATACAAAATATCTGAAAGAAAAAGGAGTTTAATATGTCACCCTATAGTGAAAAAGTTATGGAGCATTTCTTGAACCCCAAAAATGTGGGAGTAATAGATAGCCCCGATGGTGTCGGAGAAGTTGGTAATCCTGTCTGTGGAGATATGATGACCTTTTATATTACAGTTAAGAATGACTATCTTGATGATATAAAATTTCAAACTTTTGGTTGTGGAGCGGCTATTGCTGTGTCGTCGATGGTATCAGAAATGGCAAAAGGTAAGACTCTCGAGGAAGCCCTAACCATAACCAATAAACAGGTAGCTGAAGAGTTGGGTGGATTACCGCAAAATAAGATGCATTGTTCTAATCTTGGCGCTGATGCTTTGCATAAAGCTATTGAAGATTATCAAAGAAAGAGATTAGCAGAATCAACACCATTTATCAAATCTAAAATAGAAGAAAAGAGGGTTGAAAAAGAAGAAGGGTGTGCCTGTCCCTATTGTGATGCAGCAATGTCGGGAGTTATTCCCTATTGTAAGAGTTGTGGAGCCAGTATAGGCGTCTGCCCTGAGTGTGGAGAAGTAACTCGTTTTGACTCAGAAAGTTGTCTAAAATGTGGAGCTAAATTTACCAAAAAATAACATACATATAACTCTTTGATTATACTATTTGTATATTAATATTGACAATTATTATTTTTCCAATACAATTAGTATATGGATATACACAAATTAATCAGATCAAAGGAGCGTAAAAAAGTGAAAAAACTTATCTCGGTGTTTGTGTCATTAGTTCTCATTGTTACATTACTGGGAATTAATTCTTATTCCCTAGCTTCTACTACATTTAAAGATATTTCAGGGCATGAATTTGAAGCTGAAATAAAGAAATTAGTAGAATTAGGAATTGTTAAAGGTTATCCTGATGGAACTTTTCGTCCTGATGGATTGGTAACCCGAGCTGAAATAGCAATAATGATTGCTTTAGCCAAAAAAGCCCCTCCTATGAAAGCAGATGTTAGTCCATTCATAGATTTAGCAACAACTCACTGGGCTTTTGGCCATATTTTAGCTGTAAATAAATTAGGTTTCATGAAGGGTTATCCTGATAAATCCTTCAAACCAAATTCTAATGTAACCAGAGCAGAAATGGCAGCCCTTCTGGGTCAGGCTAAAGGATTAGCCGATGATGCTGCTAAAATAACTTCAGCCCCTTCTATCGCAAGTGATGCAGGGCAAGTTCCATCATGGGCTGTTGGTTGGGTTACATTAGGCTATCAGTTACCCCATAGATTTCTAACTTTCCGGAAAGACTTTGCCATTGCTCCTGCTGCTCAAGGAACAAGAGGGGAAGTAGCGTATGGAATCTTTAAAGTTTTAAATCCCCATAAAGTTGAGTTTATAAACATTGCAACTGGAGGTACTGCAGGGGTTTACTTCCCATTGGGCGGAGCTGTTGCTGAAATATTAAATAGAAATGTACCAGGGATTAATGCCAGCGTTCAAACCACTGGCGCATCTATCGCTAATGTTCAACTTTTAAAAGATGGTGCTGTTCAATTGGCTTTCATGCAGAATGATATATCCTACTATGCCTATACCGGTACAGAAATGTTTGATGGTAATAAATTTGATGGACTTCGGGGATTAGCTACTCTTTATCCCGAGACTATACAAATAATTACCTTAGCTGCTAGCGGTATAAGAGCTATTGCTGATTTACGAGGAAAAAGAGTAGCAGTAGGTGCTATTGGAAGTGGAACCGAAGCTAATGCTCGTCAAATTCTTGATATTTCCGGTATTACCTATAAAGATATCACTCCCCGTTATCTATCTTTTGCTGAAGCATCAGCTGGATTAAGAGATGGCCATGTGGATGTAGCCTTCGTTACCGGTGGATTACCCACAGCAGCAGTAAGAGATTTAGCAGCTTCCCGAGATATTGCATTAATTCCTGTCCCCTCTGATATTGCCACCAGACTCATGGCTAAGTATCCTTTTTATGCCAGAGTAATAATACCCAAAGACACCTACTCTAAGGTTACTGTTGATGTTGCTACTGTGGCTGTTAAAGCTACCCTGGTGGTAACTGATAAAATGGATAATAAATTAGCTTATGATATTGTAGAAGCGATATTCAAAAACCTTGATAGATTGGCTATTACTCATGCTATGGGAAGATTAATCACTAAAGAAACAGCTCTTGAAGGTATGCCCATACCAATGAAACCCTGGGCAGACAGATTCTTTAAGTAAAATTTAATAATTAAAGTGTCAGGGCTGGGCTAAACCCAGCCCTTTTTTATGAAAATAAAAGTTATAATAACCATCGTATTACTTTGTATTACTATTCTATTATTTGCTGTTAAATTGCCTTTTTTAACTCTCTCCAGCAAAGATAACTTAATTTATAATATGTTTTTAGTTTCTACTGGTGTAATGTTTAATTTATCTTATATCCACTCAGTTGAAAAAACACCGGTAATAGAAAAATATATAATTGGAAATGACTATTCCTTGATACTTGATTCAATTATTTTTGAATCTCAAGGAGCTGGTTTACCGTTTGATTATCCAGGGGTAAATTTTAGTGTTCATGAAGGTAAATTTATCTTTGAAAAAATAAATCACCCTCTAAAAGAAATATTAATAATTCCTCATGAAATATCCAGGAATTCACTTAATATTTATAGAAAACAAATTAATCTATGGGTTTTAAATAATAATACGAGTGCGTGTATAATTAAAGTTGAAAATATAAATTTAGCAAGCATAGCTTTACGTTTTATGAATAAAATATTGCATCATCTATGGTAAGGAGGTTTTTTGTGAAAAACGAAGAAATAATGCCTGAACAGGATAACCAAAACCTAAACGAGAAACTTGCCAATCTTGATCCGGAAATGACTCATCGTAACTTAACTGGTTTTGTTTCCAGAATAATTTGGGCAATTGCTTTATCTTTTTCTATGTTCCATTTATACACAGGTATTTTTGGGGTATTGGATGCTCAATTACAAAGAGCTGTTCATCTTTCTTTTGTTTTAGGTTTGCTTTTTTTATTATATCCAGCAACTAGAAAAATGTCCCGAAGGACCATTCATTGGAGTGACTATATACTCTCTATTTTAGGTTTTCTGACACCTTTATACATAGTTATTTTCTATAAAGACCTGGTTTTTAGAGCTGCTATAACTACACCTCTGGATTTAGTCGTAGGTGTAATCGGTATCCTGCTGGTATTAGAAGCCGGGAGAAGAATAGTGGGATTACCTATGGTAATCATCGCTGCTGTTTTTATTTTTTATGCCCTTTTCGGAGAGATTTTTCCCGGGGCTTTTTTCCGGCAGAATATTCAACTAAAATATATCATTCAACATTTATTCTATACTACTGAGGGTATTTTTGGTATTCCCCTCGGAGTGTCTTCCACTTTTCTCTTCATGTTCCTTCTTTTCGCTGCTTTTTTGCAGAAAACCGGTATTGGAAATCTATTTATGAATTTATCTAATGCTTTAGCAGGGTGGGCTACTGGAGGACCTGCTAAAGTTGCAGTTATCACCAGTGCTTTAGAAGGAACAGTATCCGGTAGTTCAGTGGCTAATGTTGTAGGTTGTGGAACATTTACCATACCCTTAATGAAGAGAGTAGGATATAGATCAGAATTTGCTGCTGCTGCGGAAGCTGCAGCTTCCACCGGAGGCCAAATAATGCCTCCAATTATGGGTGCAGCTGCCTTTTTAATGGCGGAATTTCTCGGGATACCTTATCTTGAGGTTGTTAAAGCAGCTATTATACCAGCACTTCTATACTTTACTGGAGTATGGTTTGGTTTACATTATGAGGCAAAAAAACAAGGTTTAAGAGGTTTACCCCGAGCAGAGCTACCTAAACTTGGAAATATAATTGTTGAAGAAGGCCACCTTATTATTCCCTTAATTGGCCTTATATATATTTTATTAGCTGGTTATTCTCTGATGAGGGTGGCCTTAGCAGGAATTGCACTTTCTATTCTTGCCTCCTGGATAAGAAAATCAACCAGAATATATTTTCATGATATTATTGATGCTTTAATAGTCGGTGCTCGTAGTGCTTTGAGTGTAGCTACTGCTTGTGCTATTGCCGGTATTATTGTAGGAATAGTAACCAAGACGGGTGTGGGGTTAAAGTTAGCCAGCGCTATTGTTGATTTAGCTAACAACCAATTAATACTAACAATGTTCTTTACTATGCTAACCTCAATATTACTTGGTATGGGCGTACCTACTACCGCTAACTACATAATAACTTCTACGATTGCCGCACCTGCAATTCTAACATTGGGAGTTGTTCCAATTGCTGCCCACATGTTTGTTTTTTATTTTGGAATAATTGCTGACCTAACACCTCCAGTTGCCCTGGCAGCTTATGCTGCTTCAGCTATCGCCCGTGCTAATCCATTTAAAGCTGGGGTTATAGCTACTCGATTAGCTATTGGAGCTTTTTTAGTTCCCTATATTTTTGTGCTTTCACCTCAATTACTAATGGTTGATGTAACACCTTTTAAACTTGCCTTAGTAATCCTTACTGCCATTATAGGGATGGCCTCTATAAGTGGAGCTCTCGCTGGATTTTTCGTTTCCAGGGCTATGCTGTTAGAAAGGATATCTCTATTTATAGCAGGTTTGGTACTTATTTATCCTACTATTCAAACCGATGTAGTTGGTTTTGGTCTGGTAGGAATTGTTTCATTGATTCAATGGTTCAGGAGTAAAAAAGTACTTAAAAACTAAAAATTGTAGAAGTTCAGAAACATATTGGACTGCCAA
>JBBIIY010000017.1:0-17460 GCA_037446255.1 Coprothermobacterota bacterium | reverse complement strand
AGATAAAAGAACTAATGATTATGTTACAGGAAGGTTTGGTTAAACAGGAGGTGAAAGAATAATGGGCAGAGAGACATTTTCCAGAAGGCTTCAAAGTCTTGAGAGAGACTTGCTAATTCTCGGGAATGAGGTAGATAAGGCTATCAATAAGTCCATAGAAGCTCTCAAATTAAGAGATAAAAGACAGGTAATGGAGGTTATAGAAGGAGATGATTATATTGATAAACTCTCTTTTGACCTGGAGATGGAGACAGCAAACCTACTAGCTACCCAGCAGCCTACCGGTAGCGACCTCAGGTTAATATTGGCTATCCTATTCATGAATATTGACCTGGAAAGAATGGCTGACCATGCAGTAGACATAGCTGAAATTACTATGGATATTGCAGATGAACCTTTACTTAAACCATTAATTGATGTTCCCAGAATGAGAGATACCTGCTCTGAGATGCTAAATGAGGCGTTAAAGGCTTTTACCGAAAGAAGTGCTCAGTTAGCTCTGAATTTGATAGAGAAAGATGATCTACTGGATGGTTTAAATAATCAAATTTTCCGGGAACTTCTTTCTTATATGCTGGAAGACTCAAAGAACATCAGGAGAGCAAACGCTCTTTTAATGGTTTCACAACATCTCGAAAGGATAGGAGACCACGCTACAAATATGGGGGAACGGGTTTATTATCTGGTAACAGGTGAGCTAATAAAAACCAATCCTCACAAACCCAGGTATTAAATTTCTCCCGAGGGTCAGGGCTTTATTCTTGATGCAATACTTCATAGCATCAAATCATAAAAGTTTGGTTATAAAAGCCTTTTTTCTCCTTCAATCTTTTGTATATCTGTGATATCCTGAGTTACTTCCAGGCATCCCAAATAAGAACCTTGAGCATCTTTCACGGGAAAATAGCGGATGTAGATTAGTCTGTGGTTCAGGTTTAACCAGAACTCTGCTAATTCTCGCCGGTTATTTTTGAAATCTTCCAAAATTTGGGTTACCAGGTGAATACTTTTATGGGGATGGCATTGTTGAACCTGTCGTCCGATTACCGACGGTGTTCTGGCAAATACCCTGTGTTTTCCTCCACTATAATACAGAACAGTATCGTTATTATCAACGAAAGTGATATCAAAGGGTAGGGTGTTTAGCATAGACTCTAACTCTTTGGGAAAAAAGCTTCCGGTTTCCATAAAAATGGGATTTTGAGAATTTTCATCACGCGTGTCATCATTTTTCATTATTTTCCTTACACATGTTAACTAACCTCCCTGGTTTCAATAATTATACGAATAAACCTCTGGCAACCAAAACAACCCTGCCTCCCACAAAGACATTTATGGTTTCTCTGGTTTTCTCAGCCTTTAAGTATAGAAGAGAGGGCCTGTTAATCTCATAACCCTGTTGCACTTTTAGGTTTAGGCTGTCTTTCTGGAAATAATTATGTTTCAATAGATATCCGGCTAAACTACCATTAGCGCTACCGGTGGCTGGGTCTTCAGGAACCCCATAGTAATCAGCAAAAACCCTGACACTGATATCACCCCTTTCATCATAACTCTGGTCAGAAAATACCAGAACTGTTCTGGCATTGATTTTTTTTATAAGTTGGAAATATTTATCTTTATTTACCCGACATCGTTTCAAAGCATCCAGATTTTTAAGGGGGACAATTAAAGCAGGCAAACCTGTGGATATTTCTTCAACGGGGAAGTTGTTATCAATGTCTTCGGGGTTGAGGTTTAACAAAGGTATAATTTCTTCATAATTTAACCTTTTTCCAGAAACCGGTGAGTTTTGTTTCATCCAGAGCAAATCGGGAACAGCATTTTTATAAGTGAAGAAAACTGGTATTTTTCCAATTTTTAAGTTCAGGGTAAGCTCACTGACCTGGGATTTAATAATTTCCTGCTGTATTATGAAAGCAGTGCCCAGAGTGGGATGTCCAGCAAAAGGTATCTCTTCGCTGGGGGTAAATATACGGACAGGAAAGCCATCGCCTTCATCATCTTCGCGGATGATGAAGGTGGTTTCAGAATAATTTGTTTCTCGGGCAATATTTTGCATTTCTTCAGCTGATAGGCGAGAAACATTCCTGAAAACAGCTAACTGGTTGCCGGTATATTTTGACTCAGCAAAAACATCAACAATATAAAAGGTTATATTTTCTTTTTCCATCATGTCTCCTTTAAAAAATATTTTAGCAGGTTGATATATAATAAAATACAGCAATATTTTCTGGGTTATGTGGAAAAAGGAGACTCATTGTTGAAAGAAATCGGTAAAGTATTGATACTATTCGGAAGCATTACGGTGCTTATAGGCTTATTATTTATGTTTGGAGGAAAAATACCTTTTTTGGGAAAACTTCCCGGGGATATATTCATAGAAAAAGAAAACTATCGTTTTTATTTTCCTTTAGCCTCTGGCCTTCTCATAAGTTTAATTCTTACCATAGTTATTAATTTATTTTTTTATTTTTTTAGAAGATAAAAAATGCGCAGAATGATTAATCAATCGGAAATAGAAATTCTGGAAGGGGATTTAACCGAGATGAATACTGATGTCATAGTCAATGCTGCTAATGTTCACTTGCAGCATGGCGGGGGAGTAGCAGGAGCTATCGTGAGAAAGGGGGGAATGGTAATTCAAACAGAATCTAACAGTATAGGGTATTGTCCGGTGGGAGAAGCGGTTATAACCGGGGCTGGTAATTTAAAAGCTCGCTATGTGATACACACCGTAGGTCCCCAGATGGGAGAAGGCAATGAGGATGAAAAATTAGCCAGGGCTATTCTTAACTCCTTGAAATTAGCTGATAAATACCATTTAACCAGCATAGCTTTTCCTGCTGTCAGCTGTGGTATATATGGGTTCCCCATCGAGCGAGGAGCTAAAATAATGATAAAAACAGCTTTCGGTTATCTAAGGGGAATAACCAAAATAAAAAAAGTTATATTTTGTTTATTTGGGCAAAATAGCTATCGGATATTTGAAGAAGAGCTATCCAAACAGATACCGGAATAACCAAATAGATAAATTGTAAATATTTTAAACTGCTACTACCTTTATATCAGGTGAAACCTTTTCTTTTAGTGTTCTTTCAATACCCATTTTCAAAGTCATAGTGGACATAGGGCAATGACCGCAAGCTCCAGTTAACCTTACTTTTACAGTTTGATCTTCGGTAATTTCCACTAACTCCATATCTCCACCATCTGCTTTAAGGAGAGGTCTTATCTGCTCTAATATTTCTTTTATTTTTTCTTGCATTTATCTATCCTCCATTAATTTTTTAAGCCTGAAAAGTCTTTATTCTTAGGTAAAAATAATAATTGGTTCTCATTCAGACCTATAAGAATACCATATTTAATGTAATTGGTTTATCCTTAAATGATATTTTTAAACCTGAATGCTATAATTCAATAATATTACTGACTGAAAGGAAGCATATGATTAAAGTTGTTTTATTTGATTTTGGCGGAGTTATTGCTGAAGAAGGATTCCGAGAGGGGTTAGAAGCCATTGCCCGGAAAAATAATTTAGATGCCTCTACTTTCTTTTTTCAGGTTGTTGACCTTATTAATAGTACAGGTTATCTTACCGGGAAGTGTGAAGAACATGACTTCTGGGAATCTTTAAGAATAGCTACAAGAGTGAAGGGAAGTGACATAAGTCTGCGAGTAGAAATATTAAGCAGATTTATTATTAGATTACGTATGCTTGAAGTAGTGGAATTAATTAAAAATAAAGGCCTGAAGACAGGCATTTTGAGTGACCAGACCAACTGGTTAGATGAAATAAACCTGAACCATCATTTCTATCAGTATTTTGATTACATTTTTAACTCCTTTAAATTAGGAAAATCCAAAAGCGATTCATCGTTATTTACTGATGTTTGTGAGTATTTAGGTGTGAAACCGGAAGAAATCCTCTTTATTGATGACAATAGCTACCATATTTTAAGAGCCAATAATACTGGTTATCATACTATTTACTTTACCGGGTATGATGAGTTTATGAGTAAGTTAGAAGCTTTCATACGCCTTAATTAAAGACAATACTAATTATGGTTTTAATTTATCAACTTAACTTACAGTTTTTGCAGGTTTTTTAATTAGGACTACATAATTTACTAACAGTTTTATACTTAATTTATTTTTTTCCGGTTTTTACTTGAAATGCATGCATAGCCAAGGCAAAGGCAATTACACCATAAGCTACAAATACCCTGAAATATTCACCAACCTGGGGTTGACCGAATAGTTTTAGGCCTACCTGAGGGGAAATTATAAAGAGGGAGTGAAAAAGTAAGGTTCCCAGTAAAGCATTAGATACAGCTGCTTTTTTAACTGTAGCCCCACCAACCAGAAGAGCGGCTATAGAAAAAAGTGCGACTTGCTCATGACTGGCGTAAGTGTTTACTGTTCCTAAATTCTGCAAGAAAATAAGCTGACCGATGGCAGCCAGAGTTATGGAAATAATAGTAGCTAATACCCTGTTTTTGTCAACATTTATTCCATAAACTAAAGATACATGAGGTTCTTGACCGATAGCTCTGAATTCCTGCCCGAGTTTTGTTTTTATAAAATAATTAATAGCCACACAGAGGATGAATATTATTATAAAGGTAGAAAGAGGAACATTAAGGAAGTATCTTCCAATGGGTATTTTTAATTTCAGGATAGAATCAACAGCATATTGAATATTATACAAATCAACAACACTTCTTATCCCCCAACCTTGAGGCAATAAGATGGTTTTGTCTTTAAAAGGAATAAGGGCGGTGCCAATTATAAAGAGGAAAATAAATTGATAAACTCCGTTGGCAAAAAATCCGGTTATAAATCCGGTTATCATCTCTCTCCCTTTAGCAATATTAAAAATTTTCCCCAGAAGGTAACCAAAAATAATAGCCAGGGGAACTGCTATAAGGCAGGCAACAAGGAATCCTGGCAATCCTTTTATTCCTAACTCAATTACGGTGATAGCTCCAATCTGTCCAGCCATAGCACCGGTAACAATGGCAAAGTTTAAACCAAGGCCAACAATGATGGGGATTATAAGTGAAAGAACCAGAAAGGTGTTCCTTGATAACCTGGTGATAAGGTCATTAATGAATATTGGTAGGGGTATTTTAGTAATCCAGAGCCCGAGTACGCAGATTACCAGGAAAAGTACTGGAATTGGATTATTTTTTACTATTTCAATGATTCTTTTCATAATTTAATCTCCTCCCTTCCTGGTTAAAGCGTATAGAATCAAACCATTACTGATTATAACCCTCAATACTTCGGTAATATCGCCTGCCTCTCCACTAATTGCCACAGCCTGGGTTACCACAGGCAAAGTAATGGTGAGAAGGGTTTGAAAAAGTATGGTACCGATGATGACATGAAGTAAAGTTGCTTTACGAAGCGAAGCACCTCCAATTAAAATACAGGCAATTGCGGGGAAAGGCAACATCAAAGGTGCCATATACAGTTGAACAAATCCAAAACTCTGGGCAAAGATTACCATGCCAATAGCGGCCAAGACAGTAGATAAAATCACAGATTGAATCCTGATAGTATTTTCTTTTATTCCTGAAGCTTTAGCAAATATTGGGTTGGAACCAACTGCTACCATAGATAAACCTGACCTGGTTTTGAAGAAAAAATACATGATCAGACAGGATAGGGAGGACAAAACAAAGGTGCCTGTGGGAATGTTGAAACCGAAAAAGGAAAATGATAAAAATTTATCTATTATCTGACCGGTTGCTTCAGGAAGAACGAGGGTTGTTCTTAGTCCTTTTCCTCCAATAGCCCAGATAAGTGAGGGATTTTTAAAGGGTGCCAGGAGCCAGAAAGTGCACATTAAAGAAACCGTAGCAAACCCCATATAGTTCCCCACCATCATTTCCTGACCTTTAGTCTGGTTTAAAAGCACTCCATATATATAACCGATTACTACCGCTAAAAGTACTCCAATTATTGAAGCCAGTAAAATATGGTTTATGCCTGTTATTCCCAGCTCTAATCCCACCACCAGACCTATCAAGCCACAGAGCGCTCCCAATGATAAACCAAAATTTAAACCTACTCCAGCTTTCAAGGGAGGCAGTAAAGCAAGGACAAAAAGACTATTCCTGCCAATTCTAACCAGTGAATCCGATAAAAGTCTTTTCATATCCATTCCTAAAACGAAGGCAGTAATTAGTAAGAATGTGAGAAATCCTGCTATGATGATTCTTGGTATGCCAATGGTGGATATAAATGATAGTATAGTTTTTTTCATTGGACCACCCCTTTAATGCCACTCATGGCTAACCCAAATTTCACATCAGGAGCATCAGGAGGTAAAATATCAGTAATTTGACCATGGTGAACGATACCTATCCTGTCGGAAATAGACCTTAATTCCAGTAGTTCCGAGGAAGTAAAAACAATGGTCATTCCCAATCGTCTGTTAAGATTTACCAGAATTTCCAGTATCTTTTGTTTAGCCCCAACGTCCACTCCTCGAGTAGGTTCAGAAACAAAAAGAAGTTGGGGTTCCATGGTTAAAGCCCGTGCTATACATACTTTCTGCTGGTTTCCCCCACTGAGTGCTCTAACAAACTGGTGGGGACCAAGACACCTGATGTCTAAATCAGAAATTATTTTTTTGCTATATTCATCTAATTCAGACTGATTAAGTATTTTCATTCCCAACAGGTTTTTGGTAAACCTACCTTTGATATAAAATGAAGTCAAACATATATTAAAATCGATTGGTTCATTGAGTAGCAATCCCACTCCTCTTCGGTCTTCTGAAAGAAAAGCTAAACTGCTATTGAGAAAAGCATTGGGGTCGTTAAGTTTCAAGGGCTTACCTTGAAACTGTATTTCACCACTTGCGGGATATAACCCTGCGATACCATTGGCTATGCCAACCTTTCCATGTCCTGCCAATCCACCTAAACCAAATATTTCTCCCTTTTTTATCTCCAGGTTTATGCCATTTACATATTCTCCTGGCATGGATACTTTCAAGTTATTTATCTTTAAAATGGTAATATCTTCAATTTGGGGCTTTAGTTCTGCAATTGCCTCAAACCTTTTAAATTTTCTACCGACCATTAATTCTGCTATTTCAATTATATTTGTTTCTGATTGATTTTTTTCAGCAATTTTCTCACCATCTCGTAATACTACTACCCGGTCAGACACTTGAAGAACCTCATCCAACCGATGACTGATAAATAGTATTGATATACCTTTATGGGCAAGCTGTTTTAAAATTTGCAGCAGATTCTCTGCCTCTGATTCTGTTAACACAGCTGTAGGCTCGTCAAATACTAAGACTTTAACCTTGCTGAATTTAGATTTATCAACTTCTCGTGCGATTTCTACAAACTGTTTATGCCCTACAGGCAAACCTATAACCGGGAGAAGTTCATCAATACCCAAACCAATTTCCTGTAAGACAGTTTTAGAATGTTCTCTAATAGTTACCATATCCAGAGTCTCTAATTTTTTATTTATTAATCTGGAAAAAATATTTGATTTGGTAGGCTCTCTATTTAATTTAATATTTTCTGCAATACTAAAGCCTGGGATTAACATAAATTCCTGATGTATCATCCCTATACCCAGGTCCATAGCCTCTTTAGCGCTTTTTATAATTACCGGTTTTCCATCAAAAAGGATTTCTCCCTGATAACCTCCAGTTTCGTGGATGACAGGCATGCCAAAAAGAATGTTCATCAAGGTTGATTTACCTGCTCCATTTTCACCAACCAGCCCGAGAATTTCTCCTTCCTGTAGAGTTAAAGAAATATTTTTCAAAGCTTGAATACCGAAAAAGTCTTTGGATATATTTTTAATCTCAAGCATTTATTCCTCTTTTAATGAAGAGGGCTAAGATAATAGTTAACTCTTAGCCCTCAAAATCATTCTTAAAGAATTAAAACTTAAAAAACTATGGAACCCAATACTATGAAGTACATAGTTCCAGCATCGGTTTTGTATTTCTCGATAGTAACCGGAACTCCAGCTGCATTTCCTGCCAATGTTGAAATGGCATTAAGGTCCCCAAGGCTGGCGTTGCCTTCAGCTACCGATACTAGATAATCACAGGCTGCGAGTGTTGCAACTATATTTACTGGTGCGGGCCAGGTAGCAAAGCGACCAGTGCCGCCTTGTTTGGCAATTTCTGTTCTTATTTGTTCAATGATGTAGGCCATATCTCCAGCTTTTTCTTGTGGTATGGAAATTCCTAAAGCTCCAGGATAACCGTGGGTGGGGCTTGGGCAGCATTGTTCGACAAATAGACCACCTGCTTTAAGAACTGCTTTAATTAATGGTTCTTGCATACCACAGTTAGTGCTGAAGAAGGCAGTATCTTTACCATAGGTTGCAACTTGTCTGGGAACATCTTCCAGTATAAATTGCTGAGCACTAGGTAAACCACCTTCAGCCAGAGGGTCAGGTGCTGTTACGAAGACAAATTGAATGCCATTAGCAATACACTGTTCTTCAAGAATTCTTCTTCTTTCTGCCAAGAGAGCATAAGACATATGTCTTGGAAAAGAATAGTGAATAAAAGTTTTAGCACCCATTTTTTTTGCCTGAGCAATAATAGTTTTACCACGAAGGGCTTCATTAGGTTGAATAGAAAAATCTGCTTCGGCATTTACCATATCAGGGTCTTCATGTGGTGTTACAAAACCAAATAAAATATCAGGCCGGACCTCCTTCACTTTTCTAAGTGCAGGTAAGGCACCGGGGACAGCCTGGCTGATAATTATTACTTTAACATCGGGGTTTTGTGCCAGACTGGTAATTTGAGAAATTGTGGTTTCTTGTTCTCCCATGAAGTTATCTGGATAAACCACATGAATAACCCTATCTGCTCCATACTTGGCGATAATCCTTTCAGCAGCCCTGTACTCATCCTCTCCCTGGGCTACTGTTCCAGTCATAATGCCAATCATAAAGGGCTTTTCAACCACTTCCTCAACTTGAGGCCTGGTAAAATAATAAGCCAAGCCAGCAACTATAACAACTACTACCAAAATCAATACCAGTTGATTCGTTTTCATAAAACCTCCATTGAAATAATTGGTAGTTACCTATCTGTATTATAAACCTAAAAAGTGAAATAAATCAAGTATAAAAGAAATATCATGCATTTAAATATGGTTAAGCCAAAACCTGCCTACTTCAGGATGTTTTAAATACTCCCATATACCGGTAACGCCTTTTTGATAGGCCCCGATTTCCAGGTGGAGCATGGCAATTCCGCAATCAAGCCTGCTGGAAACTACTATAGAGGGAAGAAGTTTATTAACAGAAACTGTTATAGAATTATCTTTAGACGTAAACCTCCAGGGTTGCCTGTTTATAGCTGAAGAAGCTAACCCGACCGAGTTTAAGCAGGTAATTACCCATTCTGGCCAGGTGTGGGCGTTAACTACCCGGTGATTAAAAAATCCCCCGACCCGGCAGGTAGAAAGAGATAGGTAGGTGGCTTCTAAAACGAAGCTTTCTCCCAGGTAATCTATTTTTTCCTGCACATCAGGGTCAGTCATATCTCCCATGAAGGCAGCATAAGCAGGTGAAACTTTAATCTTTCCATATGAACTAATAATACCTCTGAAGACATTTTCAGTACGTGTATTAACAAAAACTACCCTGATTTCTTTGATAGTGCTGTTAAGTTTCTCACAGAAGGTATGTAAATAGTGAACTGTGCTTTTAGATAACTTGTGGTTGTTATATTGCCAGCGAGAGCGCCTGATAAAAATTGCAGGATACCAATTAACATAATGTTCGTACGTAATTAATATATAATACACTGTATTCTCCGAATGTCGCAACCAATTGGGGACAGCCCCTTTTGTTTTTATGAGTTTGCCGTGTGGCTTTAACGGGCTCTTCACAAGGGCAGGAGGGGATTTATGAATAAGATTTATTGTATTATATAATAATCAAAGAGTACCAATGATTCAGTTTAAAAAAGGAGGAACAATGCCCGAAGAAAGCGCTTACGGAGAAAAACATCAACCATTTATCGGTATAACTACTTTTATGCGTTGTCAAGCTACCCGAAACCTGGAGAATGTTGATGTAGCTATTTTAGGAATACCCTTTGACAGCGGAACCAGTTATAGAAGTGGCTCTCGGTTTGGTCCACGCAAGATTCGTGAGGCTTCTTTAGCCATCTGGGGATTTAATCCTTACCTGATGGTTAAGCCTCTGGATATTCTGAAAGTAGTGGATTATGGAGATGTGGCTGTTGTTCCACCTTCTATTATAAATACCATAGAAGTTATCCGTGATACAGCCTCCAGCATTCTTTCACGGGGAGGGGTAAAAATCGTATCTCTGGGAGGAGACCATTCTATTACTTTTCCTTTATTAGGAACCTACTTTGAACACTATGGACCAATCTCAGTAATTCACTTTGATTCCCACCCAGATACCTGGTCTTGTGAATTTGATAACCAACCTTATAGCCACGGAACGCCTTTTAGAAGAGCAATTATAGAAGGGTATATAAAACCAAACGGGTATATTCAGGTAGGCATAAGAGGACCTGTATCCTCGGTATATGATTTGAAAATGTCTGTTAAGTTAGGCGCGTCGGTGATTACCACTAAGGATATTTATGATAGAGGTGTTAACTCTATCACTGATGAAATTAGAAATTTAATCAAAGGACCAGTTTATCTATCTCTGGATATTGATGTCCTTGACCCGGCCTATGCTCCGGGGACAGGTACACCCGAAGTAGGAGGTTTAACCAGTTATCAATTATTGGAGTTGATAAGACAGTTGAAAGGGTTAGATTTGGTAGGTTTTGATATTGTAGAAGTAAATCCTTCCTTTGACCACGGGGAAATAACTTCCATAATGGCAGCAAACCTAACTTTTGAATTCCTCTCCCTGTTAGCAATAATAAAGTAAGAGATTTACTATTTTTCAGGCAACTTGACTTTCATTTTATTTAGAGCTTCGTAAGCCACATCCCTTACCTTTTCGTTTTCGTCGTTTAGGGCTTTCTTTAAAATGTTTATTACCTCTTTCTGTTTGAAATTACCCAATGCTTGTATGGCGGCCCATCTATAAAGGGGTAAAGGATGATTGGCGTAGGAAATAAGGGTTTGAACTATTCTTTTATCGCGGTAATTACCGAGGGCAAATAATATCTCTACAGTAACATTGATATCTTTATCAGGTAGAGCCTTAAGTAGCAAAGGTATATTTTTGGGATTTTTCCATTCACCCAAAACTCTAACGGTTACCCCGCGAACTCCACCATCTTCATCATTTAAATGTTTGATTATAGCCTCATACGCCTGGTTAAGTTTCATTTCACCAAGTGTCCAGATAATGAGGGCGCGAGTTTCAGCAGAAGGAGATTCAAGAACTTCAATTAAATCAAGTATAGCCTTTTCTCCAAACCGTTCCAGCGCCCAGGCAGCTGCACGGGTAACATTCCAGTCATCGTCTTCTAAAGCAACTATGAGAGGCTTGATAGCTTTTTCATCACCGATTTTACCTAAGGCACCAGCAGAATTTACCTGTACCTGTACATGCTCATGTTCATCTCTTAAGGACTTAATTATAGGATAAACAGCTTTCTTATCTTTTAATTCACCTAATGCCCAGACTGCCGAAGCCCTAACTCTCCAGTAAGAATCATCAAGTGTTTTTATTAATGGGTCAAGCGATTGTTTGTCCTTTATTATACCCAGTGCTTCAGCTGCTGCCTTGCGGATTTCCCAGCTTTCATTATTAAGCTCGGGCGTAATATGGTTAACAGCTTTCCTGTCTCCGATTTCCCCCAGTGCCCAGATGGTTACCTCTTTAGTATAAATGTCGCTATCTTTAAGAGTGGTCAGTAATTCATCAATGCACCCTTTATCCTTTATTTTGCCCAAAGCTTCCACTGCCAGCCACCTCATACTTCTATCACCATTGAGGATTTTAATCAGGTGAGGGATACTTCGTTTATCTTTCAGGTTACCCAGGGCTTTGATGGCATCCCACCTTACCTGGTGGTCAAAATGTCCGAAATCAGCCACCAATTTTTTAATTTCTTCTCCCTGGTGAATATAGGTTTTAATCTGCCAATAAATGCTCGGTGCTTCCAATAGTAGAAAAATGAAAGATAACACCAGGAAACTCAAAAGTGAAAATTTAATAGTTCTCCAGGTTTTAGTTGGTAAATTTAATTTCATTTTCAAGTTACCTCATTGTTATTTTAAGGTTAAAAAATTAAATAAGCAAATATAAGGTAATACCAACGAAAAGAGGGCAGTTTAAGCCCTCTTTTGAATAATGTTGTAAACTTGATGCTTAATATTTTAAGTATTTAGAAACAAAAAGTCTGGTCAATCAGCTCTTCAACCTTCCTCTGCTCATTTTTTTCTTTAACCAGGCTTCTAACATACTCAAATTCAGAAGCTATCTCCAGGCCAAAGGCTTCAACATCTTTAAGCACATCTCTACTGCTGGATAGTTGAAAACAACGAAGTTTTCTAAGCAGAGTTTCAAAGGGTTTATCGGAAGTGTATCTAAGGAGAGTATAACGAGCGACAAAGGAACCACAATCAGCACATTCAACATGAATCTTTACTTTTTCACCCTTCTTTACATAAACATTATTTTTGTGGTCTACACTTTTACAAATAGGACAGGTTTCCAGTTTGGCGGTATCCATTAACGCCCTCCTTTTAGATTAACAGTTTTATTAAATATAAACCCAGCGTGGATAATATTCCTGCTGAGAATATGGCAATTATAGTTCCAATTTTAGCCATATCTTTTACTTTCATAAGACCCGAGCTGTAAGCAATAGCATTTGGTGGGGTGCTGATAGGTAGTATCATAGCTATAGAAGCTGAAAGAGCAATTATAATGACTATGCTGGCAGGTTCGGTAGAAACCACGCTGATTCCGATAGGGATGATCAGTGAAGCAGTCACAGTATTAGAAATAAAAGTAGTTAGAATGATAGCAAATAGAGCAAAAAAGATAAAGACCATCATTGGATTTAGCTGCAACCCGCTCGCTTGAGAGACCACCCATTGAGAAAGACCGCTTTTTTCAATGGCTACCCCCAGTGATAAACCACCACCAATAAGGAGTAATACATCCCAACCTAACTGTTCAAGGTCATCTCGGTTAAGTATTCCCAATCCGGTAAAAACAATTGCTGGAATTAAAGCTCCTATTGCAGGGTCATACTTATGCCATTCTCCGGTTAGCCAGAAGGTGATGGTTATTAAAAATGTCACCAGGGCAATAATCTGTGTCTTATTAAGTTTTTTGCTGGTGCTAATTTTTAGTTCCACTGTTTGGGCTTTTGGTTTAAAGAAAGTAATGAGAATCCAGTATGTAAACAGGAATAAAATTATAACGAGGGGTAAACCTACACTCATCCAGCGCAAGAAAGATAGTTCAATGCCCTTAGCCTTAAGAATACTGATCGCTATAGCATTGGGCGGAGTTCCTATTGGGGTTGCCATACCTCCAATGCTGGCAGCAAAAGGTACACCTAAAACCATAGCCAGCGAGAAGGGGTCTTTAGCCTCCAGATTTTTTACGATGAGAATCGCTAAGCTCATTCCCAGAACGGTAGCTGCGGTGTTGGACATCCACATGGAAAGAAAGGCTACCACAGCCATAATCCCCAAAAGAATTTTCCTGGGCGAATTACCCACTCGTGAAACAATAGCCTGGGTGAAAATTTCGTCCAGACCGTATTTACTCAAGCCTGCTGAAAGGGCAAAACCTCCGAGAAAAAGCAGGATTACCGGGTCAAAGAAAGGTGAGATAAAGGTTCTTATGGGAACTTCAATTACTCTTGCCAGAAAGATTAATTCCAGGAATAATACCACTAAAGCGGTAGAGTAAAGAGGTATGACTTCTGTTATCCAGAAAATTGCTCCAATTACCAGTATTCCCAGGGTTATCCTGCCTCCTGTGGGTAAGTCAGGGATAGGTAAAAGATACACCACATATCCCAGTATAGCGGATAACAAAATGGTAATTAATTTTTTATATTTTTTAAAAAACACCAGCAAAAACCTCCTGCTTCATTACAACGATATTTTGATAAATATTATTTATCATTCCTTCAAGAAAGAGGGTAATTCATCTTTAATTAATTCTATAAATTTTAACAAATCCATAGCCCCTAAATCACCCCTTCTTCTTTCCCTTACCGATATAAGCCCAGCTTCTTGCTCTCGTTTACCCAGTATTAACATATAGGGAACCTGCTCGTGCTGAGCGGTTTTTATTTTAGCCGAAAGGGCTTCCTCGCGGTTATCAACTTCCACCCTGATTTTATTTTTCTTCAATTCCCTGAATATATTTTCCGCGTATTCACAGATATCAGGTTTAACAGGAAGAATTTTTACCTGCACCGGGGAGAGCCAGAGGGGGAAAGCGCCGCTATAATGCTCAATCAAAGTACCAAAGAACCTTTCAAAACTTCCCAAAATTGCTCGGTGGACCATTACCGGTTCATATTCTTTGCCATCAGGTCCCATATAGGTAATGTTAAACCTTTGGGGAAGATTGAAATCAACCTGTATGGTGGTGCATTGCCAGAGTCTTCCTATGGCATCTTTGATTTTTATATCAATAGCAGGTCCATAAAACTTAGCTTCGCCCTCCATAACTTTATAATTTAACCCTAATTCCTCCAATGATTGCTCTATGGCAATTCCAGCAATTTCCCAGGCTTTTTCTTGACCCACATATTTGGATTTATTATCTAAATCGCGAACGCTAAACTCAATAGAATATTCATGAAAACCGAAAGTTTCCAGCATATATTGAGCCAGTTCAATGGTGTTTTTTATCTCGTCTTTAAGTTGGTCGGGACGGCAAAAGATATGAGCATCATCCTGGGTAAAACCTCTTACCCTGAGAAGTCCGTGAAGAACCCCGGACCTTTCGTTACGATACACAGTGCCCAATTCTGCCCAGCGAAGAGGTAAATCTTTGTAGCTCCTGGTTTTACTTTTATAAGCCACCATGGCAAAGGGGCAGTTCATCGGTTTAATCAGGTATTTTTGTTCATCCACTTCCATGGGCGAGTACATATATTCACTATAAAAGGAGAGATGTCCGCTGGTTTGCCAGAGACTTTCCCTTCCTATATGGGGTGAAAATACGAAACTGTACCCTCTTTTCAGGTGCTCGTCTCGCCAGAAGTCTTCAATTATTTTCCTGACCATAGCTCCTTTGGGATGCCATAAAACCAGACCTGATCCTATTTCGTCTTCAATACTGAAAAGTTCAAGCTCTTTACCTAACTTTCGGTGGTCTCGTTTCAAGGCCTCTTCTCTTTGTTTAAGGAAACTATCCAGCTCTTCTCTGGTAAAAAAAGCGGTTCCATAGATTCTCTGGAGCATAGGCCTTTTTTCGTCACCCTTGAAGTAGGCTCCGGCTATGCCCATTAATTGAAAAGAACCGCTTTTCCCGGTTGATGACATATGGGGTCCGCGACAAAGGTCAACATATTCACCCTGCCGATACAAGGTTACCCACTCATCTTCTATATCAGTTATAAGTTCTACTTTATAATTTTGTCCTGAAGAAGCGAAAAGATTCATTGCCACATCTTTGGAAACTGTTTCTGCAACTATCGGTAAATCTTCTTTAACAATTTTATCCATCTCCTCGCTAATAACCGGTAAGTCCTCTGGGGCAAGAGGGCGGGGTAAATGAAAATCGTAATAGAAACCATCTTCAATGGCTGGACCGATAGCGTATTGACTTTCAGGAAATAACCTTCTTACTGCTTGAGCCATAATGTGTGATACCGAGTGTCTTAGGGGTTCTAGAGCTTCCTTACCAGCGTAAACGAGAGATATGGTATCACCCTCGCCTGGTCTGGCTGAAAGGTCTTTCAGTTCGCTGTTTATAAGAGATAAAAGGGCATCGGGAAGTAGGTCTTTACCATGGGCAGAGTAAATATCCAAAACGGTTTTGTTGTTGTCAACTTCCACAACTTTGTTTAAATCAATTAGTTTTACTTTCATCAACAACCTCCTTTTAAAAACAAAAAAACTCTCTATCTTGTGAGGACGAGAGTTTATCCCGCGGTTCCACCTCTATTGGTTCTATTTTATAGAACCCTCTTGTATTCTCCTATTTGGTGAGGAGAGGCACGGTCTTTATGAGGATCTTCCTCTTTCTCAGACCTCCCTCAGGGATGGTGTTCCCTCTGCTGTCCTTAAGGAGACTTTCAGCCAGGGTCTCCTTTCTCTTTCCAGGAAAAAACAGGGTACTTTTCCCTTCATAGGGTCAATTTATGGTGGGCAGTGATGGAATCGAACCATCGACCTCTACCGTGTCAAAGTAGCGTTCTACCACTAAACTAACCGCCCATTGCCCAAAGTATACACTAATCTGGAAATTTGTGTCAACTTTTACCTCGCCAGTCTTCACAAACTTTCACCTGTTGAAAAGAATAAAAGGGACAGGCTATTTTTTTAAATAATCCTGGAGTTTTAGACTTGTACTCATTTTACAATTTTACAAAAAACCAGCCTGTCCCCCTTTTAATTAAAAAACATTGAATAAATATATTTATAATAAATTTTTGTCTTTAATTATTTTATTTATACGATACTTTAAAGTAGGTCCTGAGGGTATTTGCAGACCAGGTTTATTCAGGAATTTCTCTGCTTCCCTGCTACCTGATTCAATTAATACCTTGGCCTGGGAAAAATCCCAGAAGCGTATCTTCTCGGGTTTTAGAGGTAGGTAGTGGACTTTAACACCTTTATTTCTGGCCCATCTTAACTGGTTATCTGTTTGTTGTTGGGTCATTATAGAAAGGGTAAAAGCTGCAGTATCCAGCATTCCATCGCCTTCGCCTACCACAATATCTCTTATATCCAGGGCAATAATTTCATCTGCACCCCGTTTTACTGCTACCGATATCGGTAGTTTAGCCAGAGCACCACCATCAATGTAATGGTGATTATCTATTTTCCACGGTGGATAATATGGGGGGAGGGCAGTGCTGGCTAAAGCTCCGTCTATCAGGGTATCTTCAGGAGAGTCCCCGAACACTCTCAGTTTTCTGCTGGAGACTCCGACTGCTGTAGTGTAAACAGCTATACCATATTTTTTCTGTAAATCACCGAAAGTTATTATATCTTTTGGTAGGTTCAGTTTCAGGTATTCAAGAAGTTTTTTGTTAGAGAAAAGGCTTTCTTTACGATGGGCTATATTACCTACTACTTCAAAAATAGCAGTAAGGCCCATTTCTGTGGGTTTGGCATGAAGCCAGAGATTTTCTAGCTTTTCTGCTCCTTCTTTGGTTAAGTTTGTAGATAGATAGATGGCATTAAGAGCTCCTGCTGAAGTACCCACCAGCATCTGTGGCTTGATACCAGCTTCCAGAAGCACTTTTAGTGCCCCAACCTGCATTGCCCCATAATTCCCACCACCACTTAAAACAAAAGC
>JBBIIY010000016.1:0-23034 GCA_037446255.1 Coprothermobacterota bacterium | reverse complement strand
TTCAAGACCGTTCCAGTTTAGGATTATTATTGCTACCTTCGGGTTCATTTTTTCCTCTTGGGATTTTTACAACACCTATCCCATATCCTCCCTGAGTTCTATCCTTTATAATTTCATTTAGATTTAAACAATTATCTTTCATTTTTATTTCATCCCAGAATTTTGGCACTCCACCAACATTTTCAAATGGGCCAGGAACAATGTCGTGAAATGCAATGATACCTCTACTTCCTTGAAAACTATCCCAATCCCGGCCCATGTCTGGTTTACCAGGGAAATCATTTCTTTTGTCTTGTAATTCTGCTTTATCTCTCTCCAAAATTTCTCTACCTGACAATCTGGAAAAAAGGGATGATGGACTATATAGTGTATGGCTATTACTCTCTCTTTCTACTAACTGACTATACATTTCAAAATCCTTTTTAACTCCTTCATATGTATGGTCTCCATCAATAAACAGGAAATCAACTTTTCTATCCTCAAGAATATCTTGAACTCTTTCTAAAGTCTCTTGATTATGAGAATCTGCCCTTATTAAATGTATTTTTTGATTTTGTCGAGTAAAAGATTTATATAATGGAACTTTCCACTTTGGATAACCTCCGCCAAATTTTCCACCTGGCAAGTCAATTGTTATAATAATTGCATCAGGATCTGCTATTTGGGAAAAGAGGAATAGAGTGCCACCATTTGCGGTTCCTATTTCAAGAATTGTTTTTGGCTTAAGTTTTTCCAAAATTTTGAGCAATTCCAAAATTTCTTCTTTAATTTGGTATGGAACAATATTTAATCCATCTACCTTAAAATCAAAGGCAAAATTTACATAATCTTCGGATTTATTTTTTTTGTATATTTCTCGTCTTAATTTGTAAATTGCATAAGGAGTTAAAAAAGGTTTTATTATATGGTAGCTTACTATTCTAAGAAATGAAAACAACCCCTCTTTCTTAATTATTCTTAGTGATTTACTCAGAAAACTTTCTACCATGGTTTTATCACTTTCAAAATAATATTTTTATCCCAAACATCTAAAACCTTTCCCCAGAGATACCAAACAAATAAGCCGATAAGAATCAAGAAAAGGGTGAACTGAATAAACAGCGGAAAAGCGCTTATTAGATTTTTTAATCCGTAGGATATGCCTACAAGCAGTAGGAAGGTAAGGCTTGCGAGTGTTAAGCCATTCGATGCCAAAATGCGAGGTGTTAATTGGTAAACTTTGAAGGAGGCTCCAAAAAGCAAGATGGTATCTAATACTATACGAAAGGTCCAGGCACCTGCTGCCCCGGCTATTCCCCATTGGGGGATTGAGAACCAAGCAATTACCACATAAATGGGAAGCTGAAGCAGGTGGAATTTGGCAGGAAGGTCAGGCCGTCCCGCTCCCTGCAAGAGCGCAAAAGGAATGTGAGCAAGGGAATTAATTAAAACACCAAGGGCAAGAATCTGCATTGCTAAAGTACTTTGTTGAGCAAAATCCACCCCTAACCATACCTGCAGGGCTTCTTTAGCAAACAACATCACCACAAGAATAATCGGTCCCGATACTAAAAGAATGTATTTGACGGAGCGGGCAAAAAGCATACCAAGCTTTTGCCTGTCCTTGACCCCTTCCAAGGAACTAAAAGCCGGGAAAAGGGTCGTTGCTAAGCTGGCAGATATAATCCAAAGACGGGTTACTGCTTCATAGGGAGTTGAGTAATACGCCACCGCTGCTAATGACAAAAGAGAGCCGATCAGGAAGCGGTCTAAATACACTAAAATTGGCCCAACAATATTTGATATCGTTACCCATCCTCCAAAGGAGAAGAGACGAGGGAAGAGAGAAGAGGTTCCCGAGTATCTTCTTAATTGTGGGGTAATACAGAGATTGATCACCACAAAAGCTACTAATGTTCCAATCCTTGTCAACAAAATTAAAGCTACAATACCAGGCAGGTTGAAACCTAATAGTAAACCAACCACAGGGAGAAGGAAAGTTAAAGTATTTGAAGGAACTTTTACAATATTTACTAAATCAAACCGCTGGAATGCTTCCAATACTCCACTAAAGGTGCTGGAAATCAAGATCACCGGGATGGAAAGTGAGAGAATATAAAAGATGATTTTGGCTTCACTTATTATCTCCGTGGGAATATTAAGGATTCGTTCCGCCAAAAGAGGTGTAATCCCAAGCAGAACAAGGGCCCCTGCAATGCCTAATATCGCCTGAACCGTAACTGCCGTCCAGACAAGGTGAGGTATCTGTTCGTCTTCACCTTTGCCCACTGCCTCAGCCACAAACTTGGTGGTGCCTCGCCCCAGCCCTAAATCAAAGATAGTAAAATAACCTACAACTACCCAAGCTAGAGATAAAAGACCGAAGCGCTCAACCCCCAATCCTCTGATAATAAAAGGTATAGTTATAATGCCAACTAAAAGAGGTATTATTTGTCCAATAAGGTTTAGCAGGGTATTTCGGGCCAGGATTTTACCACTAATCTCTAAATTCATTTCATATTTAGAAAGTATCTATCAGGGGCCATTTTATATCTTTTTCAGAAAGTATAACTTCCTCTATTTTATCTATCGGCCATTTTATACCAATAGTTCTATCGTTCCAGATAATACCAGCTTCATCATCCTGTCTGTAATAATCGGTGCATTTATATACAACCTCTGCTTCCCCGGAAAGAGTTAAAAAACCATGGGCAAATTGTGGTGGAATATAAAGCTGTTTTTTATTTATTTCGGAAAGTTCCGTACCGAACCATTTTAGATAAGTGGGAGAATCTTTTCGTAAATCTACGGCTACATCAAATACCTTGCCTTTAACTACTCTGATTAGTTTTCCTTGAGGATATTTAACCTGGTAATGTAAACCTCGTAAAACACATTTATTAGATTTAGAATGGTTGTCCTGTACAAAATTGATATCTAATCCTGCCTCTTTAAAATCTTGATAGTTATAGGTTTCCATAAAAAAGCCGCGATTGTCTTTAATAATGTAAGGTTCTATGACAAATAAACCCTGGATAAAAGTTTTTATAAAGTTAAATTTTTCCATATTGGTCAATATACCATTTGATTGTGGTTTTTAAAGATTCCTTAAAATCAAAGGTTGGTTGCCAACCAAGTTCATTCTGAATTTTATCAAAGTTCAAAGAGTATTTTTTGTCGTGTCCTGGTCTATCTTTGACAAAAATAATAAATCTCTTATACCAATCCCTCTCCATGCCCAGTTCTTCTGCCAGAAGTTCGCATAATAAATACACAAGTTCAATATTATTCCACTCATTGTCAGCGCCTATATTATAGATTTCACCGGGTTTACCACTATGAAGGACTATATCAATAGCCCGGCAATTATCTTCAACATACAACCAATCTCTGATATTTAGTCCATCACCGTAAATGGGCAAGCCTTTACCTAACAGGGCATTGTTTATTAGTAAAGGTATAAGTTTTTCGGGGTATTGTCTGGGTCCAAAATTATTACTGGAGCGGGTAATCAAAACCGGGAAGCCATAGGTGTTAAAATATGCCTTGCAAAGTAAGTCGGCTCCAGCTTTAGAAGCCGAGTAAGGATTATTGGGTAGTAAGGGTGATTGTTCGGTAAATTTATCGGTACTACTCAGGGGCAAAGACCCGTAAACTTCATCGGTACTTATTTGTAGAAATCTGGCAGATGCCAATTTATCTTCTTTCCAGAATGTCCTGGCACATTCCAGAAGTATCTGAGCTCCGTAAACATTAGTTTTTACAAATATTTCAGGTCCTTCTATGCTCCTATCCACATGGGATTCAGCAGCAAAGTTGATGACATAATCTGGGTTATATTGCTCAAATACATTTTCCATAGCTTCTTTATTGGAAATATCTACTTTCACAAAGATATAGTCGGGGTATTCATCTACTCCCAGAAGATTATGGAGGTTACTGGCGTAAGTAAGCTTATCCACATTGATAATCCGATAATCAGGATAAGATTTTTTTAGGTGGTGAATGAAATTGGAACCAATAAAACCAGCTCCCCCGGTAATTAATACTGTGTTACTGCTCATATTACCAACACCTTCCTGTTAGTCAGTAAAAAATCTTTTAGGGCTAATTGACAATCTCTCATAAGATTCAAGTTTTTTATGTTCAGGTGGTAATTCTCCAATACTGAAAAGGATGGTCTTTTAGCCCGAGCTGGAAAATCCCCGGTTTTTATCGGTTTAATAGCAACTTCAATTTCCAGAATATCAAATACTTTAACCGCTAACTGATACCAATTAGTAACTCCGCTGTTAACCGCGTGAAATAGTCCCACCTCATCATTTTTAAGCAAGGAAACAGTTTGTTGAACCAGGTCCCGGGCGTAGGTCGGGCAACCATACTGGTCATCTACTATTTCCAGGTGCTTACCATTATTATAATGGTTTAACACTGTTTTTATAAAATTCTTGCCCTGAATACCGTATAACCAGGAGGTTCTGATAATCAAGTGGTTAGGATTGTAGGTGGAAGTATATTGTTCACCTAATAGTTTTGACCAGCCGTAAATGGAAAGGGGATTGGGCTGGTCGTATTCCCTGTAGGGTTCGTTTTTTCTTCCGTCAAAAACATAGTCTGTACTGAAATATACTATCTTGGAACCCGATAAAAAGGAAGCATAAGCGACATTTCTGGCACCCAGTGAATTTACCAGGTAACACTTATCTCTTTCTTCCTCAGCTTTATCTACCTGGGTATAGGCAGTGCAGTTTATCACCGTGGTTGGTTTAATCTTGGCAAAAGTGGTTATAAGAGTATCAAGTTCAGTAATGTCGAGCCCTTTATGACTGAAGGTAAATAATTGCTGGTAATCCTGAAAAAAATTATAAAATTCACTGCCTAATTGGCCACTACTTCCTAAAATAATGATATTTCCTTTCAACATAGTTTTTTACAGTTCCAACCTGGCGTCATCACCAATAAAAACCCTGAGGGCTTTAAAGTTGTTCTCGGTTCTTACCACGGAAGCATTTTTTCCCATGATACTATCTGCTAAACGGTCAATATTATTTATTCTGCATTTTTCTAAAATCACAGAATGCTCCAGGGAAGATTTTTCAATAAAAGAGCCTTCGCCAATACTGGAAAATGGTCCAATATAGGAGTTTAATACCTGACAATTGGAAGCAATCACCACAGGTCCCCTGATTATACTATTTTGAATATTGGAGCCGATTCCAATCTCTACCCTGCCAATTACCTGGCTTTGAGGACAAACATTACCCTGGATAATCCTTGTAGTATAGTCGTCTAATACTACCCGGTTAGCTTCCAGTAAATCATCTTTTTTACCGGTATCCAGCCACCAACCAGTTAGCAGGTGACTTTTTACTTCCAACCCCTGGTCAAGCAGTTTCTGTATAGCATCAGTTATTTCTAACTCACCTCTGAAGGAAGGTTTTATTTGTTCAATAGCCTTATGAATGGAAGGTTTGAAAAGGTAAACCCCAACTACTGCCAGGTTACTTTTAGGTTCTTTGGGTTTTTCTACCAACCTGATTACCTTGCCACAACTATCTAATTCGGCTACCCCAAACAACCTGGGGTCGGGAACTTCTTTAAATAAAACCAGAGAATCGCACAAATTGGTTTTAAATTCCTTAACAAAATCAGCTATCCCCCCACCAATCAGGTTATCACCCAGAAACATTAAAAAGGGCGAATCCAGTAGATATTCTTTAGCTGTTTTAACTGCATGAGCTAAACCAAGAGGTTCTGTTTGTAATATATAGGTAACTTTGAAGTTCCACCGGGAGCCATCTCCCACTGCTGTTTTTATCAGGTTACCGGTATCGGGGGAAATAATAATGCCCACATCGGTAATACCTGCTTCTTTTACCTGGTCAAGCACATAAAAAAGAATCGGCTTATTGGCAATAGGAAGCAGTTGTTTGGCAGTGGTATAAGTAAGAGGCTTAAGACGGGTTCCTTTTCCACCAGATAAAATAATTGCTTTCATTTTACGACCTCCCACAATCTAACCTTCACTACTTCAAACCAAGATATTCAAAAATTATGATTCCCCTTAGTTTTCTATCGTCATGACGGAACTTAAGCACTGTATTAATAGTTTCATAAACCGCTTTAAAGTTTTCTAATTTTTCTAAGGGTACCGGACTTATGTTGGGAGATTTTCCCACAATTAAATAATTAGTCCCTTCCTGTTTTTTAATAAATTCAACCGCTTCGTAATAAGTTTTAAAAAGCCATTCGTTGGTGATAATTTTATAGGTCTTGTTATCTTCATTTTTGATCTCATAGGCTATTACCCAGGTAGAATTATAGGGAATTACTTCTTCTCCTTTGAAAAAATGCAATCTGGCAATTATAGTTTTATAATATTCGGGGTAGTAAATGGTAATCGGTTTAATTTCCACCCCACCTTCCGTGACTGTTTCCATAAGGAAGTCACCAATAAATTTTGACCTACTACCCGCACCTAACTGGGCCATCGCCCAGAACCTGCTGGTGGCCATAGAAAGGCTGGTAATAATATACCTGGTGTTGTAATATTTAAGCAGGTCTTGAGCAGTTTTCACATCGGTAGCCACAAAGAAAGGAGCAACACCGGGGTTGAGAGAGATGAATCTCAACTTACTCCCCAGGGAAGGAGTCAAAGCCCCATAAAGCAGTTCGTCCCCTTCAGAAAAGGTAAAGTTTTTGTCTTTATCATAAATTATTGGTTCAAGGGGATTGAACATTTTATCCTGGTGGTAATCATAATACATATAGTCGGTGGTGAAATTAGTTAATTTCTGGTTGTCTGAAGGTTTAGTTCCTGATAGTAAAATATCGCTACTTCCAAAAAATCCATCCTCGTTAATATCTACTATTAGTGGTTCTTCTTTCTGGAATTGACCGTCTTTATTCAGGTCTAAAAACATAACATTGCTATAACTACCTACTCCAAAACCCCCCGGGTTAGCCACAGGCATTCTTAATCCATAGTAAGCGATCATATAACCGAAATCCCACCAGGACATGACGCTGTATGAACCAGGCGGGTAGATATAATCTTCTCCCTTTTCGGGTAGTTGATAGGTACCATGATAACTCAATCCTGGAGATGGAGTATTGTTGCTTAACCAGCTTAGGGAGTCGTACCAATCAGGGTGAGTGCCCAGTCCTCTACTTGCGCTATAAGTACTTATTAATGAATTGGGATATATCAATACCACCAACAACCAGATCCATAGTAAAACTTTAATGATTTTCGCAGACTTAAAAACTCCAAAAACCGAACTTCCACTTTCCACATATTTGTTCATTTGATTAAGTATCCATTGGAAAATGTGTATACCAGCAAAACCTGAAAGTAGGGCAATGTTAACGGCTAAGTAATAAGCGAACCTGTTTTGGGCATTGGTAGCCATTAACATGTACAAGCTCCAGATAACCAGGAAAATTAACAGGCTATTTTTCTTTTTTAAGGTGATGAAGGTGAGAGCAATCAGAGAAATAAAAGCTAAATATAGGTTTGTCGTAAAGTTTGCCCAGGCGGAATCAAGAGATAACAAACCATTTACGAAAAACATCGGTTGAACTTCGGCAACGGTGGCAAGTTGACCGGTGGGAAATAACAGGTTTAGCATTGAATTAAGCGGTGCCTGGAATAGCGAATTGATCAGGGGAAGGTTAAGCATTCCCAGACCGAGAACAAAAAGAAAAACGAAAATCAAGGGGTAGAGGAATTTATTCAGTTGTAAACTGTTTAATAATTTGGAAAGGAAATTCATTATTAAAATAAATAGCATAGTAAATGAGAGAGGTAAGATTAAAGTACCGTAGAAAAATTGCTCAAGGCCATTTAGTCTCAAAAGGAGCAGAGAAACCAGAAAAGGAGGGATGAGAAAGAAAAAGATAGATATGAACAAAGGAGAGGTTGATTTACTCTGCAGGTGTCTCATTATAAAGATGATGAATAGAAAAACTAATAACATGGGAAGCAAGAAAGCTGCTCCCACCCAGGACAACAGGTACAGGGTAAGGGCTATTCCTCCTGATAAAGAATAGAGAGTAATTAATTTAAAATGAGATTGATTATCAGCAGAGTCAGAAACATCAAAATTTTCAATTTCTCTCAAAGCAAGCATTAAAAAGTAAAAAGCCAATAGGGAAAATAGGGTTTCCAGGAAATGATGGTCAGCGAAACCAAATAAAGTCCTTCCTAAAAACTGACCAGGCATGGTAGCTAAAATCAAAGCAGAAAGCAAAGCAGTTTTTCGGTTTTGAAATAACAATAAGGAAGTAAGATACCCAAGATAAACGATTATAGTTCCACCAAAAGCAGGCAAAAGTGAGCTTGCCAGTTCTATGGTATAGCGAGTAGGAGTTCCTCCACCGAAGAATAGGAATTGTAACAGGAAAGCAAAGGAACTTCCAAGCCAGGTGAACAGTGGACCCACATAAGAGATAGTATAATCTTTAAAGAAAACAAAAGGGTCGTAATAAATTCTTTGGGGGAAGTTGTGTACCGTATTTTCTATCAATCTCAGATGATAAGGAGCATCATCAGCAGCAATTCTGACGAAACCATCTCTTACAGAAACGCCCCAGGGCATATAAACTCTTATAAAGAGGGATAACCCGATAATCAGTATGATTGGTAGAAAGCGTAGAATATATGTTTTTAGTTTACTATCATGAGATAAAGTTTCGGTTAATTTGTTCTCCTGCTCCAATTTTCGCTCCTTTCTGGTTTAAGTGCTCAATAAGATATTATCATAATAGTTATTTTTACAGGTTAAGTCAAGCATGACCAAAAGGGAAGTCTTCCCTGGGGCCTGCTTGCCCCGGGAACTCTTCTTTTGGTGGTAAAAGTCGGAGACTCTGGGTTGTTTCTGAATCAAGTTCAGGACAAGAACCCAGAGTGACACTATCAATTTTTGTCTCTGTGAGCCCTGACTTTGATCAGGATAAACTCCGTGTGGCAGTCTCATCTCTTAAGCAATCTCTCTTTTAAACAGGGGGAGGGTAGGGAGGGAGAAAACATTAGATTGTCACAGACCCTTCGGGTCTTCACAAGGACACCTTTTTACAGGACAGTCCCCCAAGAGAATGTTAGGACTGTCCCCACGGTTTTCTCAGGTGTGGCGTCCAAGTGCCGTATAATATTTTATATAGAATTACTATATCTTTAACTGATAAAATAAATGGACATTGATTTCTGTTTTTAAAGGAAGGTTACTTTCCTATGGAAAAAATGACTATTAAAAATGATTTATGTTCAGGGTGCCGAGCTTGTGAGCTGGTATGCGCCTTAAATAAACTTTTAGAGAATAATCCTACCAAAGCAGCTTTAAAAGTTGAAGGAGTATTTCCCAAGCCCGGTAAGTACTATGTTAATTATTGCAAGCAATGCGGAAACTGCGCTGAAGTATGTCCAACCTTAGCCCTTTATAAGGATGAGGGGGTTTTTAAGCTAAAAAAGGAATTATGCACCAGCTGTTATCTATGCGTGGATGCCTGCCCCAAGCAGGTATTATTCATTAATAAAGATACTAACTTACCTTTGAAGTGTGATTGGTGCAGGGATTGTAGTGTTGTTTGTGCTCACGAGGCTATTACTTTTTTGGAGGAGGCATAAAATGCTTTACGGGTATGGTGGTAAAAACCTGTGGATTGATTTATTCACTCAAAGCTATGAAACCAGCGCAACTGACGAATATATGGCAGAAAAATATCTTGGTGGGAGGGGCTTCACTGCTTACCTGGAATATACCTATACCAAACCGGGTATCAAGCCTTTAAGTGATGATAATCACCTGTATATTGCTTCAGGACCCCTTTCGGGTTCGTTGGTAACTGGGGCAGGTAAGGTGGAAATAGGGGCTAAATCTACTTTAACCGGTGGATATGGAGACTCCAATATGGGTGGCCATATAGCTTCGGAAATGAAATTTGCAGGCTATGACCTCATTACCCTCAAAGGAAACAGCGAAAAGCCCACGGTTATTTTAATTAATAATGATAAGGTAACTTTTCAAAATGCCTCTCACCTGTGGGGTAAAGGAGCATTAGAATCCGAAGCCCTCCTGAAAAAACAGTTTGGTGAGGACTACCAGTTTATGGTGATTGGTCCGGCTGGAGAAAATTTAATCCGCTTTGCCTGTATCAACCACGATTTTGGAAGACAGGCAGGTCGTGCTGGAATGGGGACCCTTATGGGATATAAAAAGGTAAAAGCCATTGGTATTAAAGGAAGTAAAGGCTTTCCTCTTAAGGACCCTGCCAGGGTTTTAGAGCTGGGGAAGAAAATGTATTCTGATACGCGTAATAAACCTGGTTATCGGTACTGGACTGATTATGGAACTCCCGGAGTTGTTCGCTGGGTTAATGAGAACACTGCTTTCCCCACCAAGAATTTCTTCACTTCTTTTATGGAAGGATACGAAAGCTTAGCTGGAGAGGTTATGAGGGAAAAAATTGTGGTAACCGATAAGGGTTGTTTTGGTTGCCCAACACCCTGTGGAAAGTATTCTCATGTAGTTCTGGGTGAAAAAGATGTTTATGTTGAAGGACCCGAATACGAAACCATAGCTCTCCTGGGTGGAAACCTGCTATTAAAGGATATAAAAGAGGTAGCTTACCTGAATTATGTGCTTGATGACCTGGGGTTAGATACCATCTCCGGGGGGAATGTTCTGGCTTTTGCCATAGAAGCCCTGGAGAAAGGAGTCATCAAAGAAAGCGATATTGGGAGAAAAGTGGGCTGGGGAGATGTGGAAGGGTTAGTCCATCTCTCTGAGATGATTGCCCGCAAACAGGGGATAGGTGAACTGCTGGCTATGGGGGTTAAGGAAGCTTCAAAAGCGCTGGGGGGAGGAAGCCAGGATTATGCAATGGAAATCAAGGGGATGGAAATCAGCGGTTATGAATCTCGCTATGCGCCAGCTATGATGCTTTCTTATATGACAGCAGATGTGGGAGCACACCACAATAGGGCCTGGGCGGTTACCTACGATGTGCAAAAAGGGAGAGATAAACTGGAAGATAAGGCAAAAAGAGTCATTGAACTTCAACATATCAGGCCTTTATTTGATGCCCTCGGCGTTTGCCGACTACAATGGGTAGAGATTGGTTTAACTCTGCAACATTATGCTCCGTTGTTTGAAGCTATCACCGGTAGGGAATATTCGTGGGACAATCTTCTAAAAATATCTGAAAAAATATGGAATTTAACTCGAGTTTATTGGTTCAGGGAAGTGCCAGGTTTTGGCAGGGGTTGGGATTGGCCTCCAAAAAGATGGTATGCTGAACCAATTCCTGATGGACCTGCAAAGGGTCAGCTTATTTCTGAAGATAAACTAAATTATCTGCTTGATGATTATTATACTTTAAGAGGATGGGATAAGGAAGGCTTGCCTTCCGTAGATAAATTGAAAGAATTGGAATTAGATTTTGTAGTTGAAGATTTGAAAAAAAGAGGGTTTTATCAGTATTGAAAATTACTCTAAGAATACTTGGCCATTTGAGGGATGTTTATTTTGAAGGAAAAGATTTATTGGAGATTGAGGCGGATAAACCACTAACCTTGTTGGAAATATTAAATAGGATTAACCTGCCTCCCACGATGGCTATGGCTTACCTGAAGGAAGGGAAGCCCATTCATAAAGAAACTATTCTGGAGGGTGGAGAGGAGATAATAATTCTCTCCCCCCTTTCTGGTGGTTAAAGGTTATTCTAAAGATAAAAGAGGAGGAACCATTTCCTCAATTTCCTTAAATAGCCTGGTTCTAAGAGATAGCAGGTAGTTTACTACTTCCTCCTGGGGAATTAATTCAGAAGACCCATCTTTTCTAAGTTTCAATTCTACTGCCCTTTTTGCCAGTGTTCGGGGGCTGATGGTAATCCTTAGGGGATAGCCTATGAGGTCAGCATCCTTAAATTTAACTCCTGCGGTGGTTTCTCGGTCGTCCAGGACTACTTCAAACTTAAGGGATAAAAGTTTTTCGTAAAGCTGGTCAGCAGCATTTTTTTGGTCTATTTTCTGGTAATCTATGGGAATAATAATTAACTCATAAGGAGCAACGGAAATAGGCCATTTCAAACCGTTTTCATCGTGGTGTTCTTCAGCCACTGATTGTAGGGAGCGGCTTACACCAATACCATAGCAACCCATTAAAAAAGTTTGTTCTTTACCTTCACGGTTAGTAAAAGTAGCTTTCATGGCATCTGAGTATTTAGTACCCAGGTTGAAAACATGCCCCACTTCCATACCTTTTATTTCTTTAAGGGGAGCCTCACACAAGGGACATAAATCACCATTTTTGGTTGTTCTATAATCACCATAGTTGGTAGAAGCGGGTAAATCTTGTAAAGGATTGAAACCCATAAAGTGGAAATTTTCTTTGTTAGCCCCTACTACCCCTGATTTTACTGTAATTACACTTTCATCAACAAGAATCCTGGCATTAACAGGTAATCCTTTGGGTCCTAAAAATCCTATGGGTGCAAAATAGTAGCGGAAAACTTCCTCGCCAGTTGCTACCCGAAGTTCTTTAGCGTTAAGCTTATTGAGCACTTTAGCTTCATTAACTTCGTAATCACCCCTTATTAGAATTACATAGGGTTTTCCATCTACGATAAAAACCATAGTTTTAATAATGTCAGCAGGTTTGATATTTAAGAAAGAAGCTAATTTATCTATTGTATCAACCTCTGGTGTGTATATCTCTTTGGTATCATCCTCTTTGTTAAGGGAGGGCAATTCTACTATTTTTCCGCTGGCTTTTTCTGAGGTAGCTTTGTACTCACAATTTGAGCACAAGAATATCTGAGACTCTCCCGAAAGACCGGGGACTATAAACTCATGATTAGCTGACCCGCCAATAGCACCCGGGTCAGCCTCAACTTTATAGTAAGTCAGGTTTAATCTGGAAAATATTCTTTCATAGCATCGGGCCACCTGTTCGTAGAAGTTTTCTAAATCCTCATTGGTTTCGTGAAAACTGTACATATCTTTCATGAGAAATTCTCTACAGCGTATTAAGCCAAACCTTGGGCGGGCTTCGTCACGAAATTTGGTTTGTATCTGATATAAAGCAACCGGGAGTTCTCGGTAGCTTTTTACCATGTTCCTGACAATATCGGTGATGGGTTCTTCATGAGTCGGTCCCAGACATAAATCTCTATCTTTTCTGTCTTTAAGGCGAAAGAGGATATCTCCGTAAACATCCCAACGACCTGCCTCCTCCCATAATTCCCGGGTTTGCAGTATGCTCAGCTGGGTTTCCTGTGCTCCGATAAAGCTATGTTCTTCCCTGATTATTTTCTCTATTTTTTTTAGCGACCTTAAGCCCAGGGGTAAATAAGCAAATACACCAGCAGCAAATTGACGGATAAATCCTGCTCTTAAAAGTAGTATGTGAGAATCAACCTCAGCTTCTGCTGGGTCTTCCCTTAGAGTGTATGTAAACAGCCTGGTTGCTCTCATTTATAAAAAAACCTCCCTGGTTTAGGTGTAATAATGTTTATTAATTTTATTCTTTGATAATGTTTGTGTCAACTTTCTATTATCAAGAGACTGCCAAAAAACAAACCGGGTGAACTTATGCTTATGTTTTTTGTTATCGCGAAGACCCAAAGGGTCTGTGTTAACCACACTTTTTAATTTAAAGGACTTAAAAGATAAGATGCTTCGTCGTCTTTACAGGCTTCTTACTAAGACGAGAGGAGAATGATGAACGCAAAAACAAAGGTGGTTGTTGAGTAACTTAATTTTGCTTCTTGAATAATCTTATTCTACGTATCCGGTGGATTAAAAAGGCTATGAAGGCTAATACACCCCATACTTGCGCCAGAATAAAGGGGGATAGTCCACCAAAAGCGAGTTTCAGTTCTGCGCCTACAGTTGGTCCCATAGAACTGAATACACCGGTAACCGCGCCGAAAAGACCGGTTATTCTACCTCTTTCTTCAATTCTGGTTAAAGAAGTCAATACCAGTGGTTGAGCAATCATAATTAATTGGAAAAAAATAAAAGAAATCAGAAACAAAAATATAGTAGGGAATGGATAATTAAAAGGAAGGAAATAAAGAATCAAGAATAGAGGATGTAATAAAACACTTAAGCCAAGAATTTTACGAGCTCCATAATTTTTAGCCAGGTCTCCTCCTGTAAAACTCAAAAGAGAGGCAACAATCCAACCTGAAGCGTAAAGAAGGTTTATCTGTTCCTTAGTTTTCAAAAGGGTTTCTCTTAAATAAAGAGTTATAAAAGGACCGTTAATAGTCAAAGAGATTGAGAGAGATATCAAGGAAGAGATAATAAAAAAGCTTAACAGGGTTGTATTAAACGGGGGTAAAGAAAGTTTTTCGGGGAAGGTGTTCTTATCTGTATCTGTTATCTTTTGCCTTGTATCTTTTAGATAAAAATATCTTAATGTAGCTGCAAATAGATAAATAAAAGCAGTTATAATCATCATGTTTTGTATTCCAATAGGTTTTATTATAAAAGACCCTGTTAAAGTGCCTAAACCAATCCCCAGGGAAGCAGAAGCATTGAAAAGTGCAAAAGCTTTTTCTCTATTCTCAGTAGATTCAGCTACAAAAGGGAAAAAAGCTGGAGATTGAAAAGAAGAAGCCATGTTTACGAAGAAATAACACAGGGTAACCATAAACCAACTTTTAGAAAAAGCCATTAAAAGGTATAGGGGAGGGTAAATAAATCCGGGAATAACAATCATGGTTTTTCTGCCAAACCTGTCAACTAAAAACCCTCCAATTAATTGGGTAATAGTAAAACTTAAAATAAATAAGGTGTAGGAAAAACCAATCTGTCTATCGGTAGCTCCCAGCTCTTTTAAATGGATAGGAAGCAGGTAAACCCAGGAAAAAAGAAAAACCAGTATTAAAAAAGCGGTTAGTGAAAGTATTTGAACATTATTATTCTTAGTCATAAGTAAAGTACATTATATCATAATTGTAGGTGATTATAGGTTATGTTCTTGAGGTACCATTCAAATGGTGTACCACCACTTAAATATTAAAAGCCTGCCCTGCTTATAGTTCATTAGAGAGATAAATAATTTTGACCCGGGGATATTTAAACCTTTTTTGGTGATTTCCCTGTAAATCAGGTCATAAAAATGTTCAGCTAAAAGCCTTTCTGGTACAGAAATACTGCTTCCCACAACTAAGAAAGTACCTGGTGATGTCTTGTACTTAATTGTTAATTCTTTGGCAGGTGATATCGGTCCGACGACTAAAATGTTGTTTAAAATAGTGTCAACTTCTTTTACTTGATTAAGTGATTGAGTAATTAAGGAAATATGGTCATTCTTCTTATCAACAAAATCTTTTATCGGGATTATATTATTTCTAACAGTACGCCAGCCGAATATTTCCAAATCATCGGCATCAATATTGGATTTAACTAATTCTCTGGTTCTGGAAACAGTTGATTTTAACAATTTATACAACTTGATTTGGTAAGTCTTTGAACGAGAAGACCTTTCCTCTAAGGAAAAGATATGTGGGTAATGATTCCCTGAAGGGTCTAAAAATACAGCAGTCTTCAAGCGAAAGTTATTAAAAGATACAGAACCTGTAGAATCGGAAAGTTTTTCCTGCTCAACATATATAGAATATTGGGTATCTTCTCCAAACAGTTTTACCTTTATTCCCTCAAGGAATTTACCGTTTTCGTCCTGAATAAGGAAGTTAACATAAGGAGAAAGGGTGGTAAAATGCCAGGGTTCAGAAAAAGGACCGTTTCCTGCAGAGTTACCTCCAGCAACAATCCAGAGGTAATTATTTTTTTCAGTTAAAACATTTTCTGGCATAGAAAAAGAAGTATTTTTGATGGAACGATTAAAAATTATGTTGTTAGTTGTGGCATCCCTTATACATAATAAATAAAAAGTAGCTCCCGGAACAGCCTCCCAGGATAAAGTAGGGTTAAGCAGCTGTTTATCTGCCTTATTAATAGGCGAGACCAATGTTGGAGCTTCGCTGGGTGGTGTAATTTCACCGTTTAAAACATATTTTCTTAAAGGTGTTAGGGTAATAACCATTACTGTTATCACAATTGTTACTATGAAAATTAATAAATATTTAATTATGTTCATTCTCAATAATTTAATTAAATATTATATGTTTAATTCTAACAGAAATTCATCATTATTGGATTATTTAAAGAGATGGATGTCAATATATTGTATATTATATAATATAAGTGGATAAACTATACAAGCTTTTGTTTTACAGAAATTAATAAAATGAGGTGAAATTAATGGAAAAAGATGTTGTGTGTGGAATGATAGTTAAACCAGAGGAAGCTCCAGCTAAATCAGATTACCAGAATAAAACTTATTATTTTTGCGATGCAGAATGTAAAGTAGCTTTTGATAAAGAACCTGATAAATATTTAAAAAAGAGTCGCGGTTGCGGTTGCAAACACTAATTATCGGTTAAGCAGTTAATTATTATAAGCGGGGATTAACCACCCCGCTTTTTTATTCAATTATTTCACCCTGGATGATGGGTAGAGCATGTATGATAGCAGGTTGTAAAAATTCCAGAATTTCCTTGATTGCCCGTGGGTTTCCCGGTAGGTTGATAATAAGTGATGAATTTCTGATTCCAGCTACTCCCCGGGACAACATAGCCATAGGCGTATATTTAAGACTATACATCCTTATAGCCTCAGCAATTCCTTTTGCTTCCTTATCCAATACCAGTAAAGTACTTTCAGGGGTTACATCTGAGGGAGATAGACCGGTTCCTCCAGAGGTAATGATAAGGTCAAGTTTATCTTCATCAACCATTTTAATTAATAGGTTTTTTAGTTTTTCTGCAGAATCTTCTATCAGATAGCTACTTATCACCTCAAATCCCATAAAAGAAAGGGTTTCTAAGAGAGCAGGTGTGGAGAGGTCTTCTCTTTCACCACGATTAGAGCGGGTGCTTAAAACAACAATACCTGCCTTCATTTATGCTTCACCACGGCAATTATTTCATCCCCTCTTTTAACCTTACCACCCTTTATAACTTCAGCATATATACCTTCCCTGGGCATCACGCAATCACCTATCTGTTTTCCAATGGAGCAAGGATTAACACATTCTTTTCCCAGTCGGGTTACTTTAAGTTTAGCTTCCTTTCCCAGATGTAGTATAGTATCTATTGGTAAGAGGTACACACTGAATCCAGCAACGGTAACATTTTCCGCAAAGGAACCCGGCTCTACCGTTATGCCCTTAGCTTTCATTTTATGAATACTTTCCAACGATAACAGACTTACCTGTTTATCTCCTGGACCAGCATGGGCATCTCCTTCAATACCTTTACCTTTAACAAATATCGATTCTTCTACAGGGAATTTTTTCCCTCCCTTTTTTAGGCTGGTATTTAATGAGTAAATTGTTCCTATTTCTTTTCGGAAAATACCGCTTTTTCCACCTTCTTTATATATTAAGGCAATATCAGATATTTCTATCTCTTTATCCAAGGATTTACACATATCGTAAATGGTTAAAGAGCAAACTGCTACTGCGGTTAGGGCTTCCATTTCCACCCCGGTCTTCCCTTCGTACCTGACCTCGCTGACTACTTCCAACTCGTTTTCATTGATGGCTTTAAAGTTGATATCCACCAATGATAAAGCTAATGCGTGAGTTAGCGGAATCAACCGGTGGGTATTTTTCGCCCCCTGAATGCCTGCTATTTTGGCTACAGTCAACACATCACCTTTGGGAGTTTCACCCTGAAGAATTCTGGGGAGTAGTTTTTCTTTAAATCTGACTATACCTCGTGCTCGGGCAATTCTCAGGGAACTATTTTTGGAAGATATGTCAATCATTTTTGCTCGTCCTTTTCCATCAAGGTGGGAAAATTCGGTATTATTCATATAATTATCTACCCTCTGTAATAAATTAATAATTTATCATAACATAAAACTTGAATGAAAAAGGCAGGGTTTTCACCCTGCCCTGATTGGTTAAAATTTTAATATTTAGTTTTAACCTATAGTTTTTCTTACGAGATGCATGCTTTCGGGATGGCTTAAAATTATCAGGTTAGCTCCAGCTAAAGCCAGGGTAAGAGCGGTGATGCTTTCCCACATAATACCTTGCTCTTTACTTTCTTTGGCTTCTTTGGTTTTCCAGCTATCCCTACCTACATTACCAATAATAGGCATTTTCATCAATTCATCAGCGTGTATTACCCCCACCTGTTTTACTCTTTCCATGATGGAGAATGAGTAATCAAGTCCGTATCCCAGAGCAGAGGAAAGTGGATCAATGACAATTCTTTCGCGGGGGAAAAACTTGCTGAGTTTTACATTAAGTTCCTTGGAAAGGTTGATATCAATTGGGGTTTGTGCTATAACGCTGTGTCCGTAATCCAGGGCTGCTTTTCCAATTTCCTCGTAATTATCTTTAAGCACCGGCCCAAGAAGCATTCCTTCCCCAGCACATACGCGAGCTACTTCTTTTAAGACGGGAACATCCCGATCTTTATCTCCCAGTCCGTAAACTACCAGGGGAACAGGGAGGGCATCAGCAATCTTTTTAACATTTTCAGCTATGATGGTGGGATTAGCGCCTTCTTCATCAGCGGAAGAAAGGTAGAGGGATACCAAATCAGCTTTATAGTTGTTCAGGCATTTTTTTGCCCAGGCAACCGGGCACTGAATAACATCATCATAAGAGCTCAACAGGTGTTGAGGCCAATTAGCAGGGATAGTATCCCATACTTCTAAAGCTAATAAGGGTTTATGGGGGATACTGCCTTCAAAGTAATGGAAGGGAAGAGTATTTTCTCCGCCAATTACGACTGATTTGCCTTCTTTACCTATAATAACTTCTTTAATATCTCCCTTGTAAGTATCTAAAAAATCATTAAACTTCATAAAACTTCCTCCTAAATCTCTAACCAGGAATTAGAAAACAAAGTTTTACCTGTTAGAACATTTACTGTTTTTACTATATCACGCTCCTCCTGAGAAAGAGCAGATAAATCAACATCTTCATCCATAGCCCGGTAAATCAGGTTTACTGTTTCCGGCAATCTTCCCTTTACCAGATTAATCAAAGTATTATCAAAGCTATCCACTATAGAGGAGTATAGGTTGTATCTCTGGAGCATAACCAGGTAAATCTGATTTAAAATAGGTCTTAAATGGTGGGGGACTCCATTGGAGAGGTTGGATAACCCCAGGGATGATTTTACCCCGGGTGCTATATCAGGTAGCAACTTTATAAATTCCAGAAGTTCGGCTATTTGCACTTGATCCACACAAAGAGGGAACATTATGGGGTCAACCCAGATGCTTTCGTTAGGTATACCTATATCATTGGCATAAGCGATAGTATCCATGATGGCTTCAGCTCTGGAGTCGGTATCTGAAGGGATACCTTTATCTGTTAAAACTGATACTATCACATCGCAGTTGTATTTAGCAGCTAAAGGAAGCATTTCCTGCCTGCTTTCTTCTTTACCAGAAGCTGAGTTTATCAAGGGTCTTACTTTACAAACCGCTAAACCTGCTTCCATAGCTTTCGGATTGGTGGTGTCCAAAGATAAGGGTAAATCAGTAACTTCCTGGGTAATTTCTACCAACCACTTCATCACCTCGGGGTCTTTACGGGCAGGACCTACATTCAGGTCAATGTAATCTACTCCGGCTTCTGCCTGGCGTACAACTAATTCTTGCAGTGGTTTTGCTTTTTTTTCTTTAATGGAAACAGAAACTACTTTGGAGAGAATGTGGATATTTTCCCCTATTAAAATCATTATTTCCAAGCCTCCTTGATATAGTTTAATTTTATAAAATTTTTGATTTAACAAAAAGGTTTTTTAACCTAATAATTATAACCTAATTGCGCAAATATGGTTATAAAAGGGGATAGATTTATATTATTGGTACTCATTATAAAGAAAATATCTTCTATCGGTTATAATTTAGTAATTATGAAAGTAGTTTATGCTTTTACCGGGAGGATAATATGATAGATATTAAATTGATAAGAGAGAAACCTGAACTGGTCAAAGAAGGAATCAGGAAAAAACAGGGTTCTGTGGATATAGATTTAATTATTCAAAAAGATAAAATGAGAAAGTATTTATTGTTAGAGATAGAAAATCTGCGGGCTAAGCAGGGAAGAGCCTCCAGGGAAATAGCTACCCTTGAAGGTGAAGTAAAAGCGATCAGAATAAAGGAAATGAAAGAGCTTGCCGATAGAATAAAAACTAAAGAACCTGAGTTAAGAGAGATTGATGAAGAAATTAATCGTTTAATAATGCAAATTCCTAACCTTCCCCGGGATGAAGTACCGGAAGGTAAGGGTGAGTCAGAGAATGTGGTTATAAAGAAATGGGGAGAACCTATCAAACATTCTTTCAAAGTTAAAGACCACCTTCAGCTGGGAAAAGACCTTGACCTTATAGATGTAGAGAGAGCTTCCAGGGTATCTGGTTCCAGATTTTACTATTTAAAAAGAGAAGCAGTGCTTCTGGAGTTTGCCCTGATAAATTATGCGCTGGAGATTCTCACTCAAAAAAAGTTCATACCTATAGTACCGCCTGTGTTAGCCAGAGAGGACATATTGATTAGCATGGGTTACCTGCCCCAACTTGACCAGGAAATGTATAAAACTACTCTTGATGATATGAGGTTAGTAGCAACTTCAGAGCACACTTTGGGACCTTTACACATGGAGGAGATTCTGGAAAGCGATACTCTACCCCTCAGGTATGCTGGTTTTTCTACCTGTTTTCGCAGGGAGGCAGGCTCTTATGGAAAAGATGTAAAAGGAATCTTTCGGGTACATCAGTTTGACAAGGTGGAGATGTTTACTTTCTGTCACCAGGAAGATTCACCAAAGGAGCACGATTTGATGTTGAACCTGGAGGAGCAGATAGTTAAAGGATTGGGACTTCCCTATCAGGTGGTTTTAATGTGTACCGGTGACCTCGGGTTTCCTGCTTCCAAAAAATACGATATTGAATGCTGGTTACCCAGCGAGGAGAGATATAGGGAGACCCATTCTACTTCTAACTGCACAGACTTTCAAGCTCGTCGTTTGAATATCCGTTATAGGGCGGGAAAAAATAAGGTGGAATTCGTTCATACCCTTAACGGAACTGCAGTAGCTATTGGCAGAACCCTGATAGCCATAATGGAAAACTACCAACAAGCTGATGGGAGTTTGGTAGTTCCAGAAGTACTGAGGAAATACACCGGTTTTGATAGGATTTGCTGATAAGTATTCTGATGTAAACACGGAAAGTTTACCTGTTTTTATGAACTGTTATTCCTGTAAGTTCTTCGTAAACATAAGCATTGGTGGTACCCCGAGCTTTATGGATAATATTGTTTTTAAGAGCGTTTTTAGTTTCAGGCAGGGAGACTACTCCCCTGGCAATTATTTTTCTGGACTCTTGCTGGGATAAAACTATTAATGCTCTCAAGTTAACCTCCAAAAATAACCATTAAAAAATTGAAACTATTGTACATAAAATACAGTCTAATTATTTGAATGCTATAATTAACAAATTTCCAAGGAGGCAATAGTATGAGTAATTGGACAGTAGCTAAGGTGTATGTTTATATGGTTGCTCTCATTACATTTATAGTAGTTTTATTTAATTTTATCCAACTGGTAAGGTCAATTCCTGAATATCTTTTTGATGTAAGTTATAGTTATAAAATGAGTTATATGGATGCCAGGAATGAGCTGTATATGAGAAAGTATGGCAAGTATCCCGATACCAAAGAAACACCAGAATTTTCTGAAGAAGAAATTAAAAAATTAATTGATGAAAGATACCAGGAAGATATAAATAGACAAAAGTCCTATACACTTAAGAATATTGTAACCAACGGAGTGTCATTTTTGGTTTTACTTCCCATTCATATTTTTTACTTTAGATTAGCCAGAAAGAGCGAAGCATAGAAATAATTTCCAAGATTGGTTATTTATACAAAAATAAAACTGGTATTAATTTATACCGATTTGGGAGGCATAAATGGGTAATTGGTCTATTTCCCGGATTTATTTATATTTGGTAGCGCTTATTACTTTTGTGGTATTACTTTCTAATTTTATCGGTTTAGTGAGGTCAATTCCTGATTATTTTTTAGGGGGAGAAATGGATGGTCCAGCTACTCCTATTAGCCGGGGATTCTATAGTATCGGTCCTGACAAATCAGAAATAACTTATACTGATAAAGAGATGCAGGCTTACTTTGAGGAAAGAAAAGAAGAAAGTCAAAAGATGCAAAAGAGAATTTATCTACGAAATATGTTAACTAATACCCTTTCCTTTCTGGTTTTGCTGCCTATACATATTTACTATCTAAAATTAGCTTTTAAGACCGATAAAAAGATTAATTCTGTTTGAATTCAATAATTTCTTGGGCGAGAGTATCCTGAGGTTGTAGTATCCAGGGGCATTTACCATCCTTATCAAGTGGAATAAATACCGAATGGTAGTCAGGAGTGAAGGAAGATATTTCTTTATGCCACAAGACAGCAGTCCTTATTTCCTTGATAAAAGGCTGGTAATAGCGTGTTAGCCATTCTAAAGATCTTTTCATGGTAGTACCAGAGTCGGTTAAATCATCAACGAATAATACTTTAGAATTAAGAAAATAAGCTGAGGTTAAATCCTGGCTTAACATCACTTCTCTTGGCTTGTCCGTGTTATAGGCAACATCTGGTCTGTATCTGGAAGCTGATAGAACAGCCAGGGGAAGTTTCAGTGTTCTGGAAATTATATCTCCAGGTATAAGCCCACCTCGGGAAATACAGATTACCTGATTGGGTTTAAAGTCAGAATCTGATATTTTATAGATTAGATTTGAAATAATCTTAAAATATTCATTCCAGCTAACATTAATAATTTCGTCCCTATATTCCATACAGTATCCTTATTATTTTACATTATTTTTATCCTTATAAATATTTTAAGAGATAGTAAAGTGTATTTTGCAGGTTTGACCCCAATAAATTAATTAGAAAAAGAAGGATTTAGGACCGCTATTTCTAAAGCTATCTGGGCTGCTTA
>JBBIIY010000015.1:3223-24549 GCA_037446255.1 Coprothermobacterota bacterium | reverse complement strand
ATGGTCGGGGCGGGCAGATTCGAACTGCCGACCGCTCGCACCCCAAGCGAGTGCGCTTCCAGGCTGCGCCACGCCCCGAAAAATCAGATAAATTATACCATAAATAGAGTTTCTGACTTTTTTTGGAAACAGGATATCAGTTGTTTACTACTTCACCCTTTTCAGGCTTCTTAACTTCCTGTTTTTTATGATATATTTAGTTTACATTTAGTTAAACTGATACTTATTTTTCTGTTAAATTTACAAAATAAATCAGGAGGTGCTTACTATGATTAAAATAATCGGAGTTTCAGGAAGCCCCAGAGTTGGTGGAAATACTGAACTGCTGGTAAAGGAAGCTCTTATGACAGCTTCTGAAGAAGGAGCAGAAACCGAATTTGTAAGTCTGGCTGGTTCAGACCTAAAACCCTGCCAGGCTTGCCTTAGTTGCAGGACAACTGGTGAATGTATTCAGAAGGATGATTTTCAGGGTATCTTTACTAAAATGGTAGAAGCTGATGGTATAATTCTGGCTTCACCTGTATATTTCAGTTCAGCCACTCCGCAGATTATGTCCCTAATAGGACGTGCAGGTTATGTTTCCGGTGCTAAAGGCAGGGTTTTGGAAAACAAGGTCGGAGGACCTTTAGTGGTTGCGAGAAGAGCCGGTCATAACTTTACTTTTGCCCAACTGATATTTTTCTTTTTCCAGCAGGGGATGATAATACCCGGCTCAACCTACTGGAACATTGCTTTTGGCAGGGAAAAGGGTGAAGTATTGAATGATGAAGAAGGTCTTAGAACCACAAGGAATTTTGCTAAAAAGATGGTTTGGCTGATTAAAAAGATAAGAGGGTAATAGATATATTGAAAACAAAAATTAATAATTTTAATGTAAAATCATTTTCAGTTTTAAAACCATAAAAAACTGACATAAAAGAGGTTAAATGACACAACTACAACAAGCCACTCACAATAAGATTACTGAACAGATGAAAATTGTAGCCCAAAAAGAAGGGTTAGACATTCAGCAATTAAGAGATAAGATTGCTGAGGGAACAGTTGTAATTCCTGCTAACAATAATCATAAGAATTTGATACCTACAGGAATTGGTAAAGGTCTAAGCGTCAAAGTTAACGCTAACATTGGCACATCGCCTGTAAAATCGAATATAAAGGGTGAAATAAAAAAACTTAAGGTGGCTTTAAAAGCCGGGGCTGATGCCATAATGGATTTGAGCACTGGTGGTGATATAGATGAAACCAGGAAACAAATTATAAAGCACTGTCCGGTGCCCTTGGGAACCGTACCCATCTATCAAGCATTGGTAGAAGCTGGTGAACCTTCAAAGTTAAACATAGATTTATTTTTGGAAGTGTTTAAAAGACATGCTATCCAGGGGGTTGATTTTGTTACCATTCATGCAGGTTTAACAGAAGATACGCTTCCTCTCATAGAAAATAGGGTTATGCAGTGTGTTAGTCGGGGAGGTTCCCTACTTATAGCCTGGATGAGGCACCACCACAAGAACAACTTTTTATACGAATATTATGATGAAATTTTAGATATTGCCCAAAAATACGATGTTACTTTAAGTTTAGGTGATGGGTTAAGACCTGGATGTATTGCTGATGCTACCGATGAAGCCCAAATAGCTGAACTAAAAAAATTAGGTCAATTGGCTCAAAGGGCACGGAAGAGGGGTGTTCAGGTAATGATCGAGGGACCTGGCCATATACCACTCAATGATATAGAAAGAAATATTGAACTTGAAAAAAGATATTGTGGAAATGCACCCTTTTATGTATTAGGACCTCTTCCAACAGATATAGCCACAGGTTATGACCATATTGCCGGGGCTATTGGAGGAGCATTGGCAGGATGGAAGGGCGCAGATTTTCTCTGTTATTTAACCCTTATGGAACATATTGGACTTCCAGATTTAAAAGATGTCAGGGAAGGGGTGGTGGTCACTAAAATTGCAGCCCACATTGCTGATGTTGCCCGGGGTAACCAGAAAGCCCTTGAATTAAACTTATCTATGGCTAAAGCGAGAGAAAAAGTTGACTGGCAAGGTATGAGCAAATATGTTCTGGATAAAGAAAGATTTAAGAAACTCAGAAATATGGAGTGCAAGAAAAATCCTTTGCTGGTTGATGCTGGATATTGCTCCATGTGTGGTCCTTTTTGCGTTTTTAAAGTTCTAACCTGAAATGAAAAGATGAGATTGCTTCATCGCCTTAACAGCTATCTCGCAAAGTCAAGAGGGGAGAAATGAGTTTGCTTCAGCAACGCTTTGCAAAGATGAAGGGGTCTATTTAACACTTTTAACAGTTATAATAATATTGAAAATATTTTTTAAGGAGGTAACGCTTTGAACCGCTATATTATTTTTGGCCTATCAGTAGCCTTGCTGGGAGCTATCATGGCGCTTAATAATACAGCTAAAGTTGAAATAAATTTACCACTGATAGGGGTAACTGAAACAATGATAGCAAATATCTTTGTAGGTGCTGGTCTGGTCCTGCTGGCAGCTTTAATTATTCTTGGAGTTCTGGAATATTTTAACAGGCTTTCAGTGAATGCTCAACACCGGGAAGAGTTACGAAAACAAAAGGATGAATATGAAAGCAAAATTGAAGAATTAGAGTACCAGGTGGAAAGGCTGGAACGAGAGATATCTCTATTGAAGAATAAAGCTGAAATCGCTCCTTCGGAAAAAGGAAATATTATTGACAAGTAGCATCATCTGGTTAATACCCGGGCTGGTGGCATTTGCAAAAAAAAATCATCTCCCCGTATTCTATGATGAGTTTTGTTCCGAAATAAACCTATCATACTTTGGTATAGATTCAGAAAACATTGAATATGAACAGTTTTACTCTAAAATCCTGGAAGAGATTGATATAGGCAATTACCCATTAGTTTGCCTTATTCCGGATTCTTTAAGCTTGGGGACCGCTGGTAAATTATTAGGATATTTTCTTATGAAGATTGGTTATTCTCCAGGTAGAGCCCTATCAACTTTACAGGAAGGAGCTGAAGGTTTAATTTTCGGAGACTTAAAGGTTGAAGATTTGCCAGTGCCCCCTTTTCCTGAAGATGATACTTTAAGCAAATCTCTATTAAAAATGTATATTTTGGTTAAAACACTGAGAGAAAAATGCCCCTGGGATTGCTCCCTTGAAATGACTGATATCCTACCTTTAACCTGGGAAGAAGTTTCTGAACTTTGGCAGGCTGTAAAATATGGCAGGACGAAAGAAATAGTAGGAGAGTTGGGCGATTTGCTCCTGCACATTATTTTGCATAGTTTGATGCTTGAGGAAAAGGAAGGTTATAAAACCAATATCAAGTCGGTTATTAATCAATTGCAAGATAAGTTGATAAGGAGACATACGCATGTTTTTGGAGATGAAGTGGTTATGTCGGGCGAAGAAGCTATAACTATCTGGGAAAGAAACAAAAATGGTGAAATTACCTCCAATAAAGTTAATGAAATAACTCAAGCTACGCCCTCAGCTCTGGTAGGAGCCAAGAGAGTTCAAGAGGAAGCCCGTAAAAAGGGGTTTGATTTTAAAGATTATCAAGATACCCTTAAAAAAGTGGAAGAAGAACTTGAAGAATTAAAAACAGCTATAATTCAAGGAGAAAACCTGGAAAACGAAGTAGGTGATTTATTATTTAGCATTGTCAACTTGAGCAGACATATTAAAGTGGATATTGAAGGTTCTTTAAAATCATCCACTATAAAGTTTGCTGACCGCTTCCAGAAGATCTGCGAGTCAGTAACCGATGGAAATATGTTAGACCCTTATAAATTTGATGATTTATGGGAGGAAATAAAAGGTAAGGAGGAAACCAATGAGCACCATCATAAATATTAAAGGCAGAGAAGTTCTCGATAGCCGGGGAAAACCCACGGTAGAAGGAGTGGTAACTTTAGAAGATGGAACTCAGGGAACATTTATTGTTCCTTCGGGAGCATCAACCGGGGAGCACGAAGCCCTGGAGTTAAGAGATAAAAACACACAGAGATATTGCGGCGATGGGGTTTTACAGGCGATTAAAAATATCTCGGAAATAATTAAACCCGAGCTTATAGGACAGGAAGCCATAAATCAGCTGGAAATTGATAACCTTTTGATAACCCTTGATGGGACCCCTAATAAACGAAAATTGGGTGCGAATACCATCCTGGCTGTCTCGGGGGCGGTTGCCAGAGCTTCAGCAAATTATATAGGCATACCACTTTATCGTTATCTTGGAGGTATAACAGGTTTTACATTACCGGTTCCTTACTTGAACATACTTAACGGTGGAAGACATGCGGATAACCAACTTGATGTACAGGAGTTCATGTTAATGCCGGTAAAATTTAAAAGTTTTAAAGAAGCCCTGAGAGCATCTGTAGAGATTTATCATATACTTAAATCTATTTTAAAGCAGAGAAAAGATATTATAAGCGTAGGTGATGAAGGAGGTTTTGCCCCACGATTGTCAACTACCGAGGAAGCCTTAAAAGTCATAATGGAGGCAGTTTCTATGAGTCCCTACAAGGTGGGCGAATCAATATTCCTGGCGTTAGATGTTGCTTCCTCCGAGTTTTATGAAGATGGTAAATACCACTTTGAAGGTAAAAGCTGGGATTATAAAGATTTAACCTATTATTATGAGGATTTGACCCTGCAATATCCGATTATATCAGTTGAAGATGCCTTGAGTGAGAACGATTTTGCAGGTTGGGAGTTTTTAACAGAAAGGATAGGTAAAAGAGTGCAACTGGTGGGTGATGATGTGTTTGTAACAAATCCTGCGAGGTTAAAAGAAGGTATCAGTAAAGGAATGGCCAATGCCGTACTGGTTAAAGTAAATCAGGTAGGAACTATCAGCGAAACCCTGGAAACTATTAAAATTGCCCGAGATGCTGGTTACAAAATTATAATATCTCACCGGTCAGGAGAAACAGAAGAAAACTTTATTTCTCACCTCGCTGTAGCCACAGGAGCTCAGGGTATAAAAGCAGGAGCCCCTGCCAGAGGAGAAAGAACCCTAAAATACAACGAGCTTCTTAGAATTGAAGATGAAAGTAACCTGTTTTATACAGGAAGCAAACTATAATCTTAATTGTTTAGGTCTGATGGAGAGAGATAAAGCTGAGGAAATAGTCATAGAGTATCTACCACTTATATATTCGGTATCTCTTAGAATAGTAAGAGATAAGGATGAGGCAGATGATGTTGTTCAGGAGGCTTGTATAAAAATATACCAGGCTTTACCAGGTTTTAGGGGTTTGTCCAGCCTGAAAACCTGGATATACCGCCTTACTGTGAATGCAAGTATTGATTATTTGAGAAGAAAGAAACGAATCAAAGAGCTCTCTTTTGATGAATTGGAAGAAAAGGGTTTTAATCCACAGGATAAAAGAGAAAATATATATGAAAATCTGGAGCAGGAAGAGTTAAAAGAAAAGGTTCAAGAAAAAGTAATGAATCTCCCGGTAGAGTTCAAGCTGCCTCTCCTTATGAAAGCTGTTGACGGTCTTTCCTATGAAGAAATCGGAGAAATACTACAAATTCCTGTGGGTACAGTTAAGTCTCGTATTTATCGGGGCAGGTCCATATTAAAATCCTGGTTATCCGGAGAGGGAACCATAAAGGACGGATAATCGTCAAATAATATGATGAAAGAAAATAATTGCCACATTGTAAAAAATAACCTAAACGAGTACCTTGATGGTGAGTTAAATGAGCCTCAAAAAACTGAATTTACCCGGCATTTGGCAGAGTGCTCTTACTGCCGGGTGGTTTTGAGTGATTATCAGTTTATTGACACTGCTCTAAAAGAAACCACTCAAGTTGAGGTTCCTCTGGAATTAAAATTCAAGGTTCTGGAAGCAATAAAAAGGAAGAAATTGAAGAGGTTATGGTTTTTGAACGAAAAAATCAGGGTTGCGGTATTTCTCACCGCTGCTCTTTTGATAACTATCGGGCTTCGTTATGCTTTACCTACCTGGTATGGTTCTATGCCAGAATCAGCGAAACCTTCAGGTATCCAGGAACGGACTTTAAGCGACTCGTTATTAGCCATATCTCCAACTATCCTTGAGGTTGCAAATTTAAAAAGTACCTCCCAGGAATTGGAAAAACTGATGATAATTTCTTCGGTAGTAATTGAATCCAGGGAAATAAGAGAAAAAGAGGTATTATATAATATAATTGTTTCTGAAAAAGAAATGGACAACTTTATAGAAGAATTAACCCTGTTTAAAGAAAAAGTTGAATTATTTGAAACCTTTAAAGCTACAAACAGCAACTTAGAAAGCGGGACCATTTATATTTATATCAGGGAGGAAAAAAAGTAGAAAGAGAGATTATAATCAGTAATCCTGAAAATCTAAGGAAACTTGTTGGTATAGGTGATGCTACCCTGAGACATTTAGAGAAGGTGAGCGGAGTTAAGTTATTTGCAGAAGATAACAGACTGATTATTGTTGGAACTGATGACGATACTCTTCGGGTGGAATCACTTCTTCTGAAAGCTTTAAAGGTGGTAGAGAAAGGGGGATCTTTTTCAGATAGAGAGGTAGAGTATTTCCTTCATGATGAAGATGCTGACCCTTCAAAAATACTCCGTGATGTTATACTGACCACCCATAGAGGGAAAGGCATCACCCCTAAAACCGAAGGGCAGAGGTTGTATGCTGAAGCTATGAGACGAAGCGACCTTACTGTAGCAGTAGGTCCTGCAGGAACAGGGAAAACTTACTTAGCAGCAGCAGTAGCTATTCATTTTTTAAAAGCCAAAATCATCAGTCGGGTCATATTAGTCAGACCGGTTCTGGAAGCTGGAGAAAGACTCGGTTTTCTACCGGGGGACATTCTACAAAAAGTTGACCCTTATTTCAGACCACTTTACGATGCTCTGTACGATATGGTAGAAAGCGATGTCCTGCAGCGATTTTTTGAAAAAGGCACTTTGGAAGTTGCGCCGTTGGCTTTCATGAGAGGAAGAACTTTCAACGACTCTTTTGTAATTCTTGATGAAGCTCAAAATACCACTACTGAACAGATGAAGATGTTTCTTACCCGCATGGGCTTTGGTTCCAAATTTGTGGTTACCGGTGATATAACTCAAATAGATCTACCGAAGGGAGTTACTTCAGGGTTAATTGAAGCCGTACAGATATTAAAAACTATCCCGGAAGTAGAAATTATAAGGTTAAGCGAGAAAGATGTGGTCCGTCACTCCTTAGTCCAGAAAATAGTCAAATCCTACGAGCAGTATGAGAAAAGTCAATATAAATAATAATCCTATTTATAAATTTATTTTATCCCTATTTAAACCAGCAATTTTAATTGCCATCTGGTTAGTTTTTATCTTTCTATTTACCACTCCCCAGATGCACTTTCTAAATGTGGGAGATGTAAGTAAAAAAACAGTGGTTTCTCCTCGCACTGCTATATTTGTTGACCAGGTGAAAACAGAGGAGTTAAAGAAAAAAGCCGAGGAAATAGTGCTCCCGGTATATAGTATAAATCCCACCATAACCCTGAATATTCTTACAAATCTGAACACTACCCTGGAGTTTATTTCTCAAGTTAGAGGGCAAACTATAAATCAAGAACAAAAAATTACTTTTTTAATAGAGGATACCAAAGTTTTATCCAAGGAAGACGCCCTACATCTTTTAGACATTCCTGATGAAACCTTCAAGGGTTTTTCTCTGAGCTGCACCCAATTATTAAAACAGCTTCTGGAAGAAGGAATAAAAGAGGAAAAAGTCAATCAAATTACTGGTTTAGTAATTAATTCTCCAACATTGGCAATATATAGCCCACAGGAGATAGATATCGCTTCCAAGCTTATTTCTTATCAGGTGACTGAACCAAATTACCTGGTGGATAGCAGTGCTACAGAACAAAAAAAGATGGAGGCTCGGTTTTCGGTAGCGGATATTACAGGTACGGTTTTTCGTGGTGAAACTATCCTCAAGGAAGGGGAGGTTGTGAGTCCAAGACACATTGATATATTGGAAGCGGTTGGTCTTTACCGAAAAAACCCCTTCTTATTTTACAACCCCGTTTATTTTTTTCCCTATATAGCCCTGTTAGCATTTGGTTATCTAAAGCTATTTAAACAAAAACAAATACTCGGGGGAAACACCTTGAATGATTGGATCTGGATTGGAGCTACCTTCACAGTTCTTTTAATCTCATATATTTACAGGGGTTTACCCATAGAGTACCACTTTTTCCCCATACTCACAGTTGGTATTATAATTGGGATGGCAACAAACATTGCTGGAAGCGTGATTTTTATTTTCTTTTCCACCGGAGTATTCGTTCTTATTTTTCCCTTGAAAGGGTTAGAGGTAATTCTACTTTTAATAGGAATTGCTCCAGCCCTCTTTTATATGCAAAAGGTAAGACACAGAGCAGAATTTATCCTACTATCCGCTATTACTTTTTCTGTTTTATTTCTGCTTTACTTACCTATTAAATTATATGAAGGGTTAAGTTTAACAACCTCTTTTGGTTATTCTTTTAAATTAGCAGCCAGTTGTGCAGTTGCTTATATCCTGGCGATGATATTATTACCTTTCTTTGAGAGATATCTTAAAATGCTTACCCCCTTTAGACTTCTGGAGTTAGCTGATTTAGACCAGTTTATCCTGAAGAAACTGCTGATGGAAGCTCCTGGTACCTACCATCATTCTCAATTGGTAGCTACCCTAAGCGAGCATGCTGCAGGTAAAATTAAAGCTAACTCACTACTCTGTAAAGTTGGAGGGTTATATCACGACCTGGGCAAGATAAACCACCCGCTTTTTTATAATGAGAACCAAACCGGTGGTCAGAGCATCCACCAAAAAATTTCACCCTCTTTAAGCGCGCGTGTAATTATCAGCCATCCCAGGGAGGGAGCTTTATTGGGAAGAAAAATTAAGCTACCTTCGCAAATCATAGATATTATTAATTCCCATCATGGCACCTATCTGGTACCTTATTTTTTCCAGGAAGCGTCACTTAAAGAAACCTATCCCAAAGAAGAAACCTATCGTTACCCTGGTCCCCGTCCAAATTCCAAAGAGAAAGTTATAGTTATGTTAGCTGATGCTTGTGAGGCATCTGTTCGTTCTCTTACCGAGGTAAATCCAACCCGAATTAAAGAGACTATAGATGCGATTGTAAAAGAAAGAACCGATGATGGTCAATTCTCTGATTCCGTGATTTCCTTCAAAGAATTGAACTTAGTTCAGGAAAGTTTGTTAGATGACCTTCTTACTCAATATCACAGTCGGATAGATTACGGAAATATTTGAAGTGATTAATTTTCTCTGGCAAAGAAGACCTGAGGGAGTAAGAGCAAGACTATTGATGTTCGCTACAAAACAAGTTATAAAACATTATAAGATTAAATTGGAAAGAACCGAATTAAGCATATTTTTTACTGATGATAAAACCATGGCTGATTTAAACAGAACCTATCGCCAGAAGCAAGGGACAACCGATGTTTTATCGTTTACTTATGAGGATAAACCTACAGATATTGATCTTTCCGGTGAAGTAGTCATCTCCCTGGATATGGCTATAAAACAGGCAAAGTATTTGGGGAAAACACTGGAAGATGAATTAGGAGAATTATTAATCCATGGGTTGTTGCATATAATAGGCTATGAAGATGATTCAGTTAAAGGATATAAAAAAATGGTAAACGAAGGAGAAAAATTATGGGAACAAGCAAAAGATCTTTATTTGCGTCCTTTAAGCACGCCATAGCCGGTTTCCAGGAAGCCTTCACCAAAGAAAAAAATATAAGGATTCAGTTATTTTTTGGTTTAGTAGCTATGATTTTAGGAATAGGTTTCAGAATTACCCTGGTAGAATGGGCGATTTTGTTATTGATTATTTCTATGGTTATAGTTTCCGAGTTATTTAATACTGCCCTGGAGAGAACCCTGGATTTAATAGATTCCAACCCCAATGGAACCGTGAAAATTGCTAAAGATGTAGCGGCAGGAGCTGTCATATTTACTGCTGTTATTGCGCTTATTATAGGTTTTATTTTATTTATCCCGAGATTAATTCAACTCTTTGTAATATTATTTTATTAATATAATTCGCACTTAAAAAATAACTAAATCATGATTTGGAGGTAAATAATGAGACCTGAAGAATATCTTGATGCGTTATTATCTTTACCTGGCATGGTAGAACCCCAGGTATCTCCTGATGGTAAGTGGGTTGCCTGGTCGTGGTTCAGGGTAGGTCCAGCAGCTGATGTTTTTATTGCACCCACTGATGGTTCCAAGCCACCACTTCGGTTAACCGATACTCCCGAAAATACCTTTATAGTGTCCTGGACTCAGGATAGCCTTTCCCTGGTGGTAGAGGAAGATAAAGGTGGAGATGAAAGAGCCCAATTATTTAAAGTTGACATAGATAAACCAAACATAACGATTCCCCTTACTGAACCCTCACCTCCTTATTTTGTAAGGGGAGGTCAGCTTCATCCAGAGGGTAAACACCTGATTTATGCAGCCAATTACGACTTTGAAAAGGAAGAGGAAATTGAACCTACCTGGCTTTACCTTCATAATCTGGAAAATGGTGAAAGAAAAACATTATCAAGACCGATACGGGGTCATTATTATTTTCCCCAGCTTAATTCCATAGGCACACACATAATTTATTCAAGAGGAGATCTTCATCCAGCTGGTCAGCAGATCTGGTTGGTGGACATAGAAGGAAAAGAGGATAAAGAAATATTAAATTTTGGAGATAAGGTTAAAGTTGAGGCTTCCTGGCATCCCGATGGAGAAAATATAATATTTTTAGCAGAGCATGGCAACTATCGCCGGGTAGGATTATACAGTATTGCTTCTGGGAAACACCTTTGGTTAGTGGATAATCCCGAGCGAAACATTGAACAGGTTTTTGTTCCCTATGGTTCCACGCAAGCAGTTGTGGTTGAGGTTAAAGAAGCAAAATTAAGCACCTCGTTATTAGATATTGAATCAGGATTAGAGATTTTTCTTCCCTTCGTAAAAGGAAATTTAATACCCCTCGCTCCAGTAGATAATGAACAATGGGTCGGTCTGTATTATAGTTCCTGTCAACCCACAGACATAGTGATATTTTCCTTGAATAATATACATCCTGAATCTTTTATCAGTATTAGCCGTGTTTGGGAGAAAACGGTTCTTAAGCCCGAGGATTTTACACAAGCAAAAGACTATTGGTGGAGTTCAACTGATGGCTTGAATGTTCAGGGATGGCTTTATCAGGTTAAAGAACCAAAAGGGACAATTATTTATGTTCATGGAGGCCCTACTGCTCATAGCGAAGATAAGGTTGCCGTGATGGTTCAATTTATAACCTCACAGGGATTTAATGTGCTTGACCCTAATTATCGTGGGAGTACAGGTTTTGGGCTTGATTTTCAGGAAGCTATAAAAAAAGATGGCTGGGGAGCCAAAGAGCAAGAAGATATTAAAACAGGTATTGAATCGTTAATAAACGATGGCATTGCCTATCCTGGAAAAGTAGGTATAATGGGTACTTCATATGGAGGATATTCTTCCTGGTATGCTATAACTCATTGGGATCCGAGTATTGTAGCAGCTTCTATGCCTATTTGTGGCATGACCGACTTGGTTATAGATTACGAAACCACCCGACCTGATTTAAAGCCATATAGCCAGGAAATGATGGGAGGTACTCCTGAAGAGGTCCCCCAAATATATTTTGAAAGGTCTCCCATTAATTATTTACACAATATAAAAGGAAAAGTACTGATTGTACAGGGGCTAAGAGACCCCAATGTTACCCCTGAAAATGTAAGGGTAGTCAGGGAAAAGCTGGATAACTTTGGTATCAATTATGACCTTTTAACTTTTGAAGATGAAGGTCATGGAATAAGCAAGCCTGTAAATTTGAAAGTTCTTCTTTTGAAAATGGCCGAATTCTTTAAGCAAGCTTTTAAATAAATTAACAATAATAACCACAGTTCATATTTTGTCCCTCCCCGTCTTCGCGAGGACACGAAGCGTCCGTTGTGGCGATCCGACCTGAAAGGTCGTTGTGGGGGCATAGCACGTGGCAATCTTCTTTTAATTACTGTCACCCTGAACCCCGATTCAGGGTCTCGTTTTCTCTCTGCTATTGGATGCCAAGCCAGAGTATCTTACTTCGCAGTCGTTGTAAGTACCAGAAGATTAAGTGAACAACATACAAAATATGAGCTATGGTATAATGCTTTACTTTTAAATTCTATTTTCGGGGCGTAGCGCAGTCTGGTTAGCGCGCTTGGTTCGGGACTAAGAGGTCGGCGGTTCAAATCCGCCCGCCCCGACCAGTAACATAGGTTAAGGTCAAGCATTTGAAAAATTCAAACTATTACAAAAATGATCCAACTATTTTTTCTATCCTGCTTTAAAGATTGACATACATAAATTTGACAATCATATGGAAACAGTGTATAATAACCATCTGTAAGTTTATTGTTCCCTTTCCCTACATATTGTATATGAGAGAGTGAAGGTTAAAATCGGACAGGTCAGCTTACAATATATGTTTTAAAGGAGAAAGAAATGGGAAAGAAGTTATTTGTAGGCGGACTGTCTTATGACACTGTCGAAGAAAGCTTGAGAAAGTTGTTCGTTGAAGCAGGAACTGTTGAATCAGCAGTGGTTATTGTGGACAAAATGTCCAACCGTTCCAAGGGATTTGGTTTCGTGGAAATGGGTACAGAAGAAGAAGCTAAGAAAGCCATTGAATTATTTAATGGTAAAGAATTAGACGGAAGATCTATTACTGTTAACGAAGCTCGTCCATTAGAAGATCGTCCACGCAGAAGCGGTTCTGATCGCAGAAGTGGTGGCGGTGGATTTGGCGACAACCGTAGAAGACGCTTTTAATTAAAAGATAGTTAATTAAGTCTATAAAAAAATTGAAGAATCCCTTAACCAGGGATTTTTCAATTTTATAACCCTGCATTTTAATATCAAGTCTTCATTCTTGACACAAAAGCGGAGACTCCGTATCAAGTATGGGGTGACGAAGAGATACAGATCCCCAGGTAAAACCCGGGATGACAGCAAAAACGAGATTATCTGCTTTGTTCATAACATTCATGACACTATTGACAAATAATCTTTAATATTTAACGATTATATATAAATCAATCCTGCCTCGTTTTCGGTTGAGTTTTTAAAGACATAAAATAAAGGAAGGACAATGGGCAAAGTATCATTAAAAAATGTAACTAAAAAGTTTGACAGAGTAATAGCTGTTAACAATGTTAGCTTGGAAATCAATGAGGGTGAGTTTGTCGTTCTTTTAGGGCCATCTGGTTGTGGTAAAACAACAATTCTTAGGTTGATTGCTGGTTTGGAAGAAGCTACGGAAGGGGAAATAACTATTGGGGATAGAATAGTTAATGATTTACCTCCTAAGGAAAGAAATATTGCTATGGTCTTCCAGAGTTATGCTCTTTACCCGCATATGAATGTTTTTGATAACATAGCCTTTTCTTTGAAGTTAAAAAAAGTCGCTAAAGCTGAGATAGATAAAAGAGTTAAGGAAACTGCAAAGATGCTCTAAATTGACACCCTTCTTTATAGAAAACCAAGGCAATTATCTGGAGGTCAAAGACAACGGGTGGCGCTTGCTCGAGCAATTATAAGGAATCCCGTTGTTTACCTGATGGATGAGCCTTTATCTAACCTTGACGCCAAGTTAAGGGTGCAAACCAGGGCTGAGTTGGCAAGTCTTCATCGTAGGTTAGGAACTACTACGGTTTATGTAACCCACGACCAGGTGGAAGCTATGACCCTCGGTCAGAAAGTAGCGGTGATTAATAACGGAAACCTGGAACAGTTTGATTCTCCGGATAATGTTTATAGATACCCCCGGACAAAGTTTGTGGCCTCTTTTATAGGAACTCCACCTATGAATTTTATCCCAGCATCGTTGATTTCAATTGATGGAGAAATAAAGCTTTCTATTTTAGATAACATGTTTTCAGTTACCCAATTTTTTCCTGAACACAATTTCCAATTATCATCAATAAACAAAGGAGTCGTGTTTGGTATTAGACCTGAAGATCTTACTGAAGAAGCTTATGCTGATAAAAAATCTCAAATTCTTTTTCTTCAGCTACCACTTGTTTTTAAGGAAGATTTGGGAGCAGAAGCAAACCTTTATTTCAATACAGGTCTTGATAATCCGTTGATTGTTAAAACTAACGCAGGATCAAATGTTTCGGTAGATTATATGGTAAATATTTATATCAATCCCAGTAAAATACACATTTTTGATTTAGAGAGTGGTATAAATCTAATTTATTAAAAGGAGGTGAATTTATTTTTTTAGTTTCAAAAATTACCATAGGAGGTCTAAAATGAAAAGGTTTTTGGTTGTTTTGGCAGTATTATCACTTGTTGGTTTGTTACTTTTGCCCAGTATAGGCTGCAAACCTAAAGCAAAACCATTGGAGGGCAAAGTAACTATTTGGGAGCAGATGGATCCAGCTGAATTAGAAGTATTTAAAGCGCTGGTGGCCAAGTTTGAAATTGATAACCCAACCATGAAGATTGAGGTTACCCATTACACCAATGAAGAATTGAGGGACCAGTTCCAAACTGCTACTCTGGCAGGACAGGGTCCTGATTTTATTTTAGCACCTAATGATTTCGCTGGACCTTTTGTTACCATGAAGCTGTTAAAATCTGCAGATGAAATTTTTGACACAGCTTTTCTTAATCTGTTCGTGGAGTCTGCATTAAATTCCACCAAGCTGACTGGAAAGATTTGGGGTATACCTGATAGAAATGGCAATCATTTGATGCTTATCTACAATAAAGATATGATTCCTGAACCTCCAAAAAATACTGATGAGTTAATCACCATTGCCCAACAATTTACCGATGCTAAAGCAGGCAAGTACGGATTTGTATTCAACCTGGCTGAACCATTCTGGTTAGTTCCCTGGTTTGGTGGTTATGGTGGATGGGTTATGGATGAAGACAATAATCCCACATTGGATACAGAGGCCATGGTAAAAACCGTTAAGTGGCTCAAAGATTTGAAGGATACTCATAAAATTGTCCCACCCGAGTGTGACTATAACTTAGCTGACACTTTGTTCAAAGAACAAAAAGCTCCTATGATAATCAACGGTGACTGGTCATTGGGTGGTTATGGCGCACTTAATATGGGGGTTGCCAGGATTCCCATGGTTAAAGAAACCGGGTTATGGCCGTCTCCTATGACCTCCAGCAAAGCTTACTTCTTCAGCAAGGATTTAGCTGGGGACAAGTTAGCAATAGTGAAGAAATTTATTGAATTCATTACCCTCTCCGAAAACCAGATGGAGTTTGTTAGAAAACTGAGAATTTTACCTTCAAAGAAAGATGCAGCTAACTTACCTGAAATTGCCAATGATCCCATACTTAAAGGCTCTATGGATCAAATGGTAGTGGGTAAACCCATGCCAGTAGTTCCTGAAATGAGAGCTATCTGGGACTCAATAAGACCTCACTACGAAGCCGTTTTAGCAGGAATCAAAACACCTGAAACTGCAGCTACAGATATGCAAAGTGATGCCATAAAGAAAATTAAAGAGATGCGTGGAGAATAACCGGTAGTGAGAAAGAGCGGCCTCGCTTATATTCTGCTTTTACCTGCTATCATTGTGGTTCTCTTTCTGGTGATATATCCCTTCATATATGGATTACAGATCTCTTTTACCAATATGAATATGTACACAGTTTGGGAGCCAAAATTCATTGGACTATTAAACTATCAAAGGGTACTGACCGATAAAATACTTCATGCGGTTAATTACTGGCAGCTTCTGGGAAGAACTGTGGTTTGGACAGGAGTGAATGTTTTTTTCCATGTACTTATAGGGTTGTGTATTGCCATACTATTAAACAGGAAATTAAAAATAGCTCCTCTATATCGGGCTATTCTAATACTTCCCTGGGCAATACCCGATTTTATAAGCTGTTTGGTCTGGAAAAACGAATTTCACATGGTATTTGGTTCTATCAACATAATATTAAATAGAATCGGACTTATGCCTATTCCCTGGTTAAAATCTTACCCTGAAGCATTTATAGCTATCATCATAACTAATGTTTGGTTAGGGTTTGCTTTTATGTCCATTGTTATATTGGGTGGGTTACAAAGTATTTCACCAGAATATTACGAGGCTGCTCAAATTGACGGAGCATCTGCCTGGCAACAGTTTATAAATATCACCTTGCCGATGCTCCGCCCGGTACTTACCCCGGCTATTGTACTTGGTTCTATCTGGACTTTTAATAAACTGATTGTGCCTTTTATCATTACCCTGGGTGGCCCTGCGGAAACAACTCACATACTGGTAACTGCTAATTATTCTGCTGCCTTCCAATATTACCGCTATGGTTTTGCCTCAGCTTTCTCTATGATTAATTTCCTGATGCTTTTGATATTTGCCCTCCTTTATATGAGGATGACCAGAGGAGCTAAGGGAGTTTACGAGTGAAAAAAACAAAGAGAAGTTTCTTTTACCGAGCGAGAGGGGACTCTCCTTTTAAACTGTTACTCGTAAACTTAGCTTTGGTAGTAGTTTGCCTGATTATTCTCTGGCCAGTGTTAAGGGTGGTAACCATATCGCTTAGACCATTAGGCACTCTTTTTTCTACAGATTTAAGAATTATACCCGAAGGCGCAACTTTAAAAGCCTATTACAGGACTCTTTTTGAAATAGATTTTTTTAATTGGCTGAAAAACTCCTTAGTTATTGCTTTCATTACAGCTTTCATGGGCACATCCCTGGCCGCAACTTCAGCCTATGCTTTTTCTCGTTTTAGATTTTCATTGAAGCAACCAGGTCTGGTTTTTTTGTTGGTAACTCAGATGTTTCCTGCAGCTTTGATGCTTCTACCTCTTTATATTATGTTAGTCAGGTTGCAATTAATAAATACCTATATAGGGTTAGTCATTGCCTACACTTCTACAGCTTTACCCTTCTGTATCTGGATATTAAAAGGTTACTACGATACCATTCCACCCGACCTGGAAGAATCAGCCATGGTTGATGGAGCTACCCAACTTCAAGCTTTTTATAAAATAATATTGCCTTTATCAACACCTGCGCTGGCTATTACTTTTCTCTTTTCTTTTATGACTGCCTGGAGCGAATACCTGGTAGCCCGAGTTATAATTCAAAAATCATCACTGCATACCTGGACTATTGGTCTTTATACCCTTCAAGGGCAATACCAGACAGAATGGGGGACTTTTGCCGCGGCTTCATTACTGGTTTCTCTACCTGTGGTTATTATTTTCTTATTTACAGCTAAATATTTAGTTTCAGGGCTGACCTTAGGGGCAGTTAAGGGGTAAGAAATTAAATACCTGGCTCTATTTTTACACATTTACCAGCCTCCCACTCAAACCCGAGAGATACTTAAACAGGTAACCCAGGAAGCTTACACCAAAATTATTGATACCCTTAATCAATCAAAAAAAGGAAAAATTACTCTCAATATCAATGCCTGTCTAACGGAAATGTTAGAGGAAAATGGGTATAAGGAAGTGATTGAGAGTCTTTCTCATCTTGGGAGAGAAGGAAAAATAGAATTTGTATCTTCAGGTAAATATCACCCCATATTACCCTTAATTCCTGAAGAAGAGGTATTACGGCAAGTAGAATTGAATAACCAAACCAACAAACAGTTAATAGGTCAAATATATTCACCAAATGGTTTCTTTCCCCCAGAAATGTGTATTTCAGAAAAACTTCTCGGGACTCTTAGTTCTTCAGGTTTTAATTATGTGATTGGTGATGAAATATCAACTGGAGAGTTTACTGATTATAGAAATTATATTTATAAGGCTAAGGGGTTAAATCTTTCCTTTTTTGTAAGAAACAGGCATCTTAGTGACGACATAGCTTCCCCAGACATTATGAGTCTAAAAGATATAAAAGGGGTAATTGATTCCATACCCGATAACTCCTATACCATAATCGCTTCTGATGGTGAGTTTTATGGTCATCATCATGAAGGTAAAGAAAAATTACTATCTGAGTTTTTAAATACCGGGGAATTTACCCAGGTTACTATATCTGAGCTTCCTGAAATATTTAAAGAGCAAAAGGAAATACCGATACGCTCTTCATCCTGGAGCTCATTTCCAGAAGATTTTTTTCTCGGTATTAGCTGGCGTCATTGGTTTGACCTGACCAATGAAATACACAAACTTCAATGGGAGCTAACTTATGGGGTGATTAATTTTTTTAAGAATATTAACTCAAACCAGGAAGGCTTTCAGGAAGGGAGAAGCAAACTTGATAAAGCTCTTCACTCCTGTCAGTACTGGTGGGCAAGCGCCAGGCCCTGGTGGAGTAAAGATATGATTTACAAAGGTTTAGATATGTATAGAGAAGCAGTAGAGGCTGTTAAACAGGATTCAGGGGAAAAACAAAAGCTACTTAACCTGGTTTTATATATTAAAGATATGGTTATCAAATATGAGAAAGAAGGTTCGGTTAATCAGATAAGAGAAGCATTTTATGGACTACATCCCGAATTTAAAAAGGATGCTTTTATAAAAAAGGAGGAGAAATGAGAAAGATTTTAATAGCTTTATTAATAATGATGATATCATTTCCTTTTCTTCCGTCATGTAAAAAAACAGATGTTTTATACCTTTCCATAATCTGGCACATGCACCAACCTTTCTATTTTAAAGAAGGAAATGTATATGCCAAACCGTGGGTGAGGGTTCACGCTTCCAAGGATTATTTTGATATGGTAAATATGCTAAAAGAGTATCCCGACATTAAGGTTGCTTTCAATCTTACCCCTACTCTAATAAAACAGATAGAGGATTTTAGTTTAGGGGCAACCGATAAATACGAAGAATTAGCCAGAAAAAGTGTAACTAATCTTGGTGAAGATGATAAAAAGTTTATTTTAAGACGATTTTTTGATGCTAATTGGGATAATGTTGTAACCACCTATCCGAGGTATCTGGAACTGCTTAATAAAAGGGGAAAAAATGCTGATGATGAAACTATTAATAATGCGCTCAAAAAATATTCTGACCAGGATTATCTTGACCTGACAACTTTATTTCACCTTGCCTGGACTGACCCTGATTTTCTGAAAGATTCACCCTTAAAAGAGATTAAGGAGAAAGAGAAGAACTTTACTGAAGAGGATAGAAAAATAGTCCTGGATAAAATCAGAGAGATAACCAGTCTTACCCTGGGTGAATATAAAAAATTTCAAGATAGTGGTCAGGTAGAAATCACGGTAACTCCTTTTGCCCACCCTATTTTACCCCTGATTTACGATACCAACTCGGCCAAGGTAGCTACCCCTGAATTGGAACTTCCTGAAAGATACTCTTATCCCGAGGATGCTATTAAGCAGGTGGAGCTGGGAATTGAATATTACGAAAAGCTTTTTGGTAAAAAGCCAATGGGAATGTGGCCTGCTGAAGGAAGTGTTTCCAGGGATATTTTAAAGATGATAAAAGATAAGGGAATTAAGTGGATTGCTTCTGATGAATTTGTATTAGCCAGCTCTCTGGGGAAGGAAAGGTTTGACAGAGATAGCTCGGATAATGTTAAAGAACCTGAGTTATTGTATAAACCATATAATGCTCTCACTCTAAAAGGAGACGAGTCCTTACCTATAGTTTTTCGCGACCATACCATATCTGATTTGATCGGTTTTGCTTACTCCGCAATGGAGGGCGAAAAGGCTTCAGATGACTTCTTGAGGAGAGTACGGGCCATTAGAGATAAATTGAAAGGGAAAAAAGAACCACACCTGGTTACGGTAATCCTGGACGGTGAGAATGCCTGGGAATGGTATAGAAACGATGGTAAAGATTTCTTGAACTCCCTTTACCGAAAGCTTTCTAAGGAGAAAGATATTGTAACTATCCAGCCCGGGGAATTTATCAAAAAATTTCCACCCAAAGATGACATCCCTTCCTTGTGGTCTGGTTCCTGGATTGATGGAACCTTTAAAACATGGATAGGTGAAGAGGAAGAAAATAAAGCCTGGCAATACCTTTTAACTACCAGGGAAGATATTGAAAAGAAGATAAACTTTCTAACCGAAACACAAAAGAATGAAGTATTTGATTTACTTTACAAGGCTCAAGGCTCAGATTGGTTCTGGTGGTATGGGTCGGACCAGGATAGCGGGGATGATGTTTCTTTTGATGAGATTTTCAGAAAACTGCTGATTAAAATATATGAGGTTATGGGTGAAAAACCCAGAGATTATCTGTTTATTCCCATAGTTAGCAAACCCATACCTCCTCCAGAAAAAGAAATAACTGCCACCATTTCTCCAGTGATTGACGGCAGACTGGTGGATAACGAGTGGGCAGAAGGAGGAGAATATATTATCAAAGAAAAGCCTCTAAACCGACTTCTTTATGGTATGGATAGAGATAATTTATATATAGGAATGGATATTAAACCTGAAGTTAAAGAGGGAGTTTTAGAAATAGCGGTACTTAACAATCGCTTTCCTCAAAAAAATGTTTATACTTTATATTCAGGGAAAGCAGTGGGTTTTGGTTTATCCCAGCAGATTGTTTATGACCTGAAATCCAGGGAGTTAAAATGGGTTAATGCTTCAGGAGATGGAAAGTGGGAAGAAGTGAGATTTCCTGGGAAAGCAATTATATTTAAGAATAGCTTGGAAATTTCTATACCCCTCGTTTCTCTCGGTACTTTAGAAAGTAACGATACCCTGTTATTTACAACTGTATTTGATAATAAATATAACATTCCAGAGGGTCCCGTTAAGGTAATAGTGCCCGAGCTGGAAGAAGCTGAACTGGTTTTACTGGTTCAGGACCCCATAAATGATGATTATGGAGGCGGAACCTATGTTTACCCTGATAACCCGGTCTTTAAAAAAGGTGTTTTTGACCTGAAGGAGTTTTCTGTTAAATTATCCACTCAATACTTGATATTTACCTTTTCTATCAATGGACCTCTGGAGAATCAATGGAATTCACCCATCGGTCTTTCTTCCCAGACTTTTGATATTTACATTGATGTTGATAGGAAAGATGGTAGTGGGTTAACCCAGTTATTACCCGGAAGGCATGCTGTGGTTGATAAAAAAGAATCCTGGGATTATGCCATCTGGGTGGAAGGGTGGACCCAGGGCGTTTACTCTGCTGGGGAAGATGGGAAACCCAAAAAGTTAGAAATACCCCTAAAAGTAGTGGTTGATGGGGGAAGAAAAACTTGACTAAACCAGACGAAATATTTTATAATTTAATATAAAATATAGGATAATGGAGGATAA
>JBBIIY010000015.1:0-3123 GCA_037446255.1 Coprothermobacterota bacterium | reverse complement strand
AAACCAGACGAAATATTTTATAATTTAATATAAAATATAGGATAATGGAGGATAAAATGAATACACTATTCAAGTTAAAAATTCTTTTAATCATGGTGGTTTCCACTTCTATTGTTTTATCTGCTTGTGTTAAGAAACCTGCTGATGAAGGATTATCCGGTACGGTTGTTATACAAGGTTCCGATACCATGGTAGATCTGGGGGCATTCTGGGCAGAGGAATTTATGAGAAAAAATCCGGGTGTCAGCGTTTCTATTAGCGGAGGTGGTTCAGGAGTGGGCATAAAAGCGCTTATTGATGGTACGACAGACATAGCTCAATCATCCAGGGCAATGAAGTCTGATGAAATAGAAAAGGCAAAAGTCAAAGGGATAGAACCCTACGAGTTTATGGTAGGTAAAGATGGCCTTTCAGTTATTGTTCATCCAGATAATCCTATTGTAGGTTTAAACAAGAACGAATTATCTCTTGTTTTTCAGGGAAAAATTACTAACTGGAAAGAATTAGGCTGGGAGGATAAACCAATATTACTTCTATCACGCGAAGCCACTTCAGGAACTCACATTTTCTTTAAAGAAAATATAGTACAGTTGATTGATAAAAAAGCTGAATTTTCACCCGGCGCTCTTCTTTTAGCCGCTTCCAGCGCAATTGTAAGAGAAGTAGCTGCTAATAAGTACGCTATAGGTTATGTGGGTCTTGGATTTGTTAATCCCAAGGTAAAGGCATTGAAGGTGGCAAAAGATAAGGATTTACCATATGTTTATCCGACCATTGAAACTGTAAAAAATGGAGATTACCCCATCTCCAGACCTCTCTTTTTTTATACAAAAGGAGAGCCCACTGGTGTTGTGAAACATTTTCTGGATTTTGTCCTGGGACCCGATGGCCAAAAGATTTTGGAAGAACTTGAATTTGTACCCATAAAATAGAATACCACCAAGAAGTATTTGGTTATTGATAACTCCTACACCATCCTCCTTGAAGTAGGAGTTTTCTTTTTTTAAGGTATAATTTATAGGGAAAAATATTGAAATTAAAAGAGAAAGTTATTGTAAAACTTATTTTTATTGCAGGCTACTCCGCCATATTTTTCTCTCTGGCTATTTTTTACTATATCTTGAAAGAATCACTACCCTTTTTTCAGTTATACTCCTTAGGTGAATTTATCACTGGTAATCAGTGGTACCCGGTTTCAGAACCACCTAAATTTGGAATTCTTCCCCTTCTAAGTGGCTCTTTTATAGTAGCTTTGTTTGCTTCATTGATAACTATACCAACTGGTCTTATCGTGGCAGTCTATATATCCGAAATTGCTCCTCTTTGGGTTAGAAGTTTCCTTAAATCTTCTTTAGAAATTCTGGTTGGGATACCCACAGTTATTCTTGGAGTTGTGGCATTATATACACTTGTCCCTTTTCTCAGAAATCTTTTTAACATTCCTACTGGACTCACAGCACTCGCTGGAGTTCTGATGCTTTCTCTTATGGCTATACCAACTATGGCTTCATTGTCGGAAGACTCTTTAAGTTCCATAGCTCCTTCACTCAAAGCGAATTCTCTGGCTTTAGGTGCTACCAGGTGGCAAACAATACGATACATACTTATACCTTCAGCCAGAAGCGGGATTATTGCAGCAGCCCTGTTATCTCTGGGTAGAGTTATAGGCGAGACCATGGTAGTTTTAATGATTACTGGAAATGCTCCTCAGGTTATGTTTTCTCTTTTAAAACCAGTGAGGGTTCTGACTGCTACCATTGGTGCAGAGATGGGAGAGGCAGTATTTGGCAGTGCTCACTATCATGTTCTTTTTACTCTCGGGTTAGTTCTGCTAATTATTTCTACAATAATTAATATAACTTCTTATTTTCTGTTGGGTAGAAAAAAATGAGAGAGATTAAAAAGGAAAAATATATGTTTCTCATCTTTACTCTGGTCTCTCTACTGGTTGTTTTAGCAATAGTTCTTATACTGGTTTTCATATTCTTCCAGGGGTTCCGTGCTTTAAACCTTTCTTTTCTTCTTTCTTTTCCTTCAAAAGGGGGAAGGGAAGGAGGAATACTTCCACCCCTGGTTGGCACTCTACTTCTTATTTTATTTACACTTTTTATTTCTCTTCCTCTGGGAGTTCTATCGGGGATATTCATGTCGGAGTATGCTACTAAAAGGTTCAGTACCGAGGTTATCAGGGTAGCTATATGGAACCTGGCTGGAGTCCCTTCCGTGGTCTATGGGCTTTTTGGTCTATCCTTATTTGTAATTGCTTTAAGATTAGGATCTTCAATAATATCAGGAGCATTGACCTTGGGTGTTCTTACCTTACCAATAATTATTTCTGCAACCGAGGAAGCTCTAAAATCCGTTCCTCCTGAATTCAAGGAAGGAAGTTTAGCTCTCGGAGCCACAAAGTGGCAGACAATAAGGAATATATCTTTACCCTATGCATTACCAGGGATACTTACAGGAGTCATTCTTTCTATGGGTAGGATTGCAGGGGAAACCGCTCCCATAATTTTTACTGTGGCTGCTTTTTATCTTCCCCGTCTTCCCGCCTCGCCATTTGATCAGACTATGGTTCTTTCTTACCATATTTTTGTAACCGCAACTCAAGTACACGACATAAAAATAGAAATGATCTTTGGTAGTGTTCTGGTTTTACTTCTGGTGGTTTTACTTTTTTATACCGTGGCTATGTTTTTTAGAAATGTTTTTAGAAAGAAGAGGTGGGGTTAATGAGTGAAGAACTGGTTGTTGACACAAAAAATCTTAATATATATTACGGTGATAGGAAGGTAATAAAAGACCTTACCATAGGAGTCAAGAAGAATCACATTACTGCAGTAATAGGTCCTTCAGGATGTGGTAAAACAACCTTTCTGAAAGTATTAAACAGGATGCTGGACCTTATCCCGGAAGCCCGGATTGAGGGCCTGGTAAGGGTGTTTGGTGAGGACATTTACAATAATAATACTGATATGGTTCAGCTAAGAAAGAGAGTGGGAATGGTTTTCCAGCGACCAAACCCTTTTCCTATGAGCGTTTTTGATAATGTGGCTTATGGTCCCCGAATCCACGGAATTAAAGATAAGATATTATTGGAAGAAATAGTGGAAAAGAGCTTGA
>JBBIIY010000014.1:0-26422 GCA_037446255.1 Coprothermobacterota bacterium | reverse complement strand
TACGCATTTGACAAAGTTTCCAGTGCCGTTTCTACTTTTTTAATAATACATTTAGAGTAAAATAACACTATACATTTTTAAAAACGAGGTGTTTAATGGTTACCAAAAAATTTACCATCCTCCATTCTAATGACATGCACGGTGATTTTTTGGCTGAAGTAAAAGCAGGAGATAGTTCCCTTGTAGGTGGGCTGTCTTTACTTTCAGGCTATATAAATAAAGTTAGAAAAGAAGAAGAGAATGTTATATTTGCTATTTCTGGTGATATGCTTCAGGGATCAATCATAGATACTGAATACAGGGGCATTTCCACCATAGAGATAATGAATTATCTGGCCCCTGATGTGGTGACTCTGGGTAATCATGAATTTGACTATGGTCTTCCTCATCTGTTATTTTTGGAAAAGATGGCTAATTTTCCCATAGTTAATGCCAACCTGTACATGAAAAACTTCCACAAGAGGCTTATGAAACCCCATCATATAATAAATATGGCTGGTTTTGACATACTTTTTATAGGTATAATAACTGAAAAAGTGATTGATGCCATCGCTCAGGATAAAGAGGTTGGCAGTTTCATCACTTTAACTGAAGCCAGCGAGGAAGTCGGAAGAATTATAAATGCCTATAAGGATGAAGATATAGATTTAACCGTGCTTCTTACCCATATCGGTTTTGATTCCGATAAAGAATTAGCCAGACTTCTAAAGCCCGAGTGGGGTGTGGATATGATTATCGGTGGGCATTCTCATACCATTCTGGATAAGCCTGAAGAAATTAACAATATTTTAATAACCCAGGCAGGAGTAGGAACCAACCAGATTGGCAGGTTTGATATTGTTGTTGATGACGATACCAACAGCATAGTTGACTACCGCTGGCAGTTGATACCCATTGACAACTCTATCGCCAGGCCTGATGAGGAACTGCAAAAATATATCAATTCCTTTAAGGAAATAGTTGATAGAAAATACAACACCCTGGTATGTAAGATGGCTGAAAAATTAACCCATCCCCGGAGGGAAGTGGAAACATCCCTGGGAAATTTATTTTCCGATATTTTTGCAAAGAGAACTAATGCTGATGTAGCTTTTACTTCCAGTGGGTCAATAAGGTCAAAAGAACTGGGACCCCTGGTAACTTTAGGAGATCTGTTTGCCTGTTATGCTTTTGACGACCCCATTTATAAATGTCAGGTATCCGGAGATAAACTTTATCAGGTATTCTCACATATAATGAGACCAGAAAACAGGACTGGTGAAGGGGAGTGTTATCAGGTAAACCAGGGAATAAAAGCTATATACAACGAGAAAGAAAAGCACCTGGAGCATTTATCCATCAGAGGAGAACTGGTAAATAAGGAAGATGTTTACTCTATAACTTTACAGGGATACCATTATAATAACTCCGCTCCCTACCTTAAGATTTCCAGGGAAGAACTCCAGGAAATATCTATACCTAAAGTTGTTTCCACCTCGGGAAGGGAAATACTGGAAGAGTATCTGAGAAATAACCAAAACCTGAGCAGTAAAGTTGAAGGGAGACTGGTTTATTATTAAATCTGCCTGCAGAGGGTAATCCCCTGAACCTCCCGGGCACCAGCTCGGATAAGGGTAGACTTGCAAGCTTTGAATGTTTCCCCAGTAGTGAACACATCATCTATTATAAGTACTGTTTTTCCTATCAGGGAACCGGGAGCGCTGAAAGCATTTTTCAAATTTTCCCGTCTTTCTGTAAGATTCAAGTTTACCTGTGGCCTGGTTTTTTTAATTTTAACCAGTGTAGTGAGAGAAAGGTTCTGGGGAAAGGCAGATATATAACCACGGGCCAATATTTCCGATTGGTTAAAACCCCTCTCCCTGAGCTCATCTTTATGAAGAGGTACCGGTACCATTAAATCATATTTATCTTGCATCACCTCCCGGTAGTACTCTCCCATAAAACTGCCTAACACCAGTCCTGCTTCCCGAAACCTATCGTACTTGAACCTGTGAAGAACTTTCCTGATCCCACCATGATACTGGAAAAGGCTACGAACTTTCAGGTCATATTCATACATAGGTGAAATCATTTCTTTTAATGTTTGCTGACAATCAGCGCAGAGATATCCCTGGCTGTAGATATTACATAACAGGCAGTTGGAAGGAAGTATAAGCTCTTTAAGTTCCTTCAAAATATTGCTGAAAAGTTTACTCACAGGCATTATGGCTGGTTAAAGGTTAAGTTTATCAGGTTTCGTACAGCCCGTAGAAACCAATCTGCCAGCAAAGAAAACAGTTTTCACATGGGACACGCCCTGCTTATAGCCCAAATGTTGATAGTTGGGTAGGTCCAGTAAAATAATATCAGCGCTTTTACCTGTTTCCAGAGAACCTGTAATATCATTGAGTCCCAAAGAAACTGCTCCGTGAAGAGTAGAAGCTATGATAGCATCTTCCAGGGGCATCTTGTTTCTGGTAATCGCGAGGGAAATAATAAACTCCATACTCTCTGCCATAGAGGTACCGGGGTTAAAGTCTGTTCCCAGGGCAACCTTCAGTCCAGCTTTCTGGAAGCGGTTGAAGAAAGGAAAACCATCCAAGCCCAATGAAAAAATCGTTCCGGGTAATAAAATTGCCATCACCTTATTTTTTGCCATTTCCAGAAGTGAGGCATCGCTGGTAGTAAGCAGATGTTCAGCGGTTACAGCTCCCACCTGGCAGGCAAGGGGTATAGCGCCAATCTCGCTGAACTCATCGGCGTGCAACCTGATTTCAAATCCTAATTCCCGGGCTTTTTCCAGGAAAGGCAAGGCTTCTTCGGGAGTGAACACCCCTTTTTCCACAAAGACATCTACAAAGTGCGCCAGTTTTTTTTCAGCAATTACCGGTAATACCTCATCGGTCATATACTCAACATATTCTCTGGTTTTACCCTGGTATTCAAAAGGAACGGTATGTAACCCCATAAAGGTAGGAATGAGCCTGGCTATACCCTCATTATTTAGAGCCCGGATAACCTCCAGCATTTTTACCTCGTTGTCCAGATCCAATCCGTATCCGCTTTTAACTTCAACGGTGGTGGTTCCGTTTTCCACCAGGGTTAGCAGGTGATTTTTTGAATCCTGGTAAAGTTCTTCAAAACTACAGTCTCTTACCTTTTTAACCGTACTTAATATACCGCCCCCCCTGCGAAGAATCTCCAGGTAAGTGGTACCCTGAAGCCGAAGGTGGAATTCTTCAGCGCGGTAGCCGCTAAAAATTAGATGAGTATGGGGGTCTACAAAAGCAGGAAGGGCAATATAACCCCGGGCATCAATTATTTTTCCTTCATTTTTAACCTGAAGGTTGTCACAGGGTGAACCTACATAGACGATTTTTCCCTCATCAATTCCTACTTCGGCCGGGGAAATAATTTTTAAATATGCTACTCCATGACAATTCTTTATGAGGCTATTTTCAATTTGATTATCCGAACTGTTGTTCATTGTTGGAGTAACCAGCTGGGAAATATTTTTGATTATTAAATCACAGTTAATCATTTATGCCTCCCTTATTTTGTATCAAGTGATAATTGGTTACCTTGAAAATTTGTATTCCTAAAAACATCTTTTAATTACTCAAGTAGTTTCTCGGTTAATCTTTCTTCCAAGCTGAATTCAAATCCTTTACCCCGAATTTTAAGATAATATGAAAGAGATTGCAGAAGTGATTTAATTGGTGGTAAGCCAATGATTTCGCTTTCCAATATTTCTACGCCGTATCTTTGTGCTTCTATTCTAACGAGTTCGTAAACCCGATATATGGGAGTAACCTCAAAATCCATCAGGTTCATGGTTACCTGCACGATTTCCTGGTCCTTCAGCCACAAGCCTTTAGCCTGTACATTAACCAGTCCACCGGAGGTTTCTCTAACTGCTCGGGCTATTTTCTCGGCTATCTTGACCTCTCTGGTATCAAGGTTAATGTTATATGCAATAAGGAATTTACGAGCTCCTACCGCGGTAGCTCCAGCGGTAGGGTGCATAACCGGTTTACCAAAATCAGGATGCCTTTCAGGTAATTTGATTTCTTCTATTAGCCCTTCAAATTCCCCTTTTCTTACATCAGGAAGCCTTTTTCGGGCAGGGATAGTGGCTGAATAAGCATAGAGATAAACAGGAATCTTTAACTCTTCGGCAATCCTTTCACCTAAAGATTTTGATAGTTCAATACATTCATTCATAGTGATACCTTTATAAGGAATGAAGGGTATAACATCCATAGCTCCAATTCGGGGATGAGCGCCCTGTTGTCGGGTAAGGTCTATAAGTTCGGTAGTTTTCTGAGTTCCCCGAAAAAGTGCTTCTACAATGCTTTTGGGTTCACCAATAAGGGTAACCACCGAACGGTTGTGGTCCGGGTCGGAAGTGTAGTCAAGCAGATGCGTCCCTTTCATGGAAGAAAGGGCATCAATAACTTTTTCTATAACATCCTTTCTTCTTCCTTCGCTGAAATTTGGAACAGTTTCCACCAGTTTCATAGGTAAATCTCCTTTCCTCAATTTATAGGCAGTTTAATTTTTTTAAGTTTGGATATAGTTAATTATAAACCTTAATAGAGTAAGGTTATGAGAGTTAGAACCAGTTTCAAACGGTCAATTAACCGGGTTATTCAAACAACCTGTCCCGAACACCTCTGCAGGAAACTTGACAGAATTTTAACCTATGGCATAAAAGGGTATGAAAAAACATCCGAACCTATACCTGTATCAACAACAATACCATTTATTTTATCAGCATAATTCTTACTTTTACCATTATCATTTGAAGGGGAATATATTGCAGGGAATAATTCTTTCTGCTGGAAAAGGATAAATAAATTGGGGACAGGCATATTTTTTATAGGTCCCCATTTTTTATTTTTGTATTCTATTTTATCAAATACATCTCTGATAAAGGTTTATAATATTATGAAAATGAATAATAAGTTAAAAAATAATATAAACAAAGGAGGAATTATTAGTGTTAGATGAATTAAAAAGAATTCTATCTAAAGTAGATGCTGACTATGCTGATCTTCGCTATGAAATAAAAAAAGAAACCAGAATTGTTTTTAATGGCAAGGAACTCAGCCAGATTGGTTCAAACACAACTAATGGTTATGTGGCGCGGGTTTTAAAAAATGGTGGTTTTTCCACCATAGCTTTTACCAGGGAAAGTGAAAGTGAAAAAGCCTTAAAAAAAGCTACCGAGAATGCCCTACTTTTAGCAGAGAATTTAAGGAAACCCGTAAAGTTAGCTCCGATTGCTATAGTTAAAGACGAGTTCAAACCTATATTAAAGGAAGACCCGAGGCAGATATCCATAGATGAAAAGCTGGAATTAACCAGACACTATAACAGTATTCCCCTGAAGCAGGAAGGTATTAGCACCACTACTATTCAATACTTTGAAGTTTCCCGGGAGAAGTACTTTGTTAGCACCGAGGGTGCGGAAATCAAGGAAGATTTAGTAACTAACGGAGTTAATGGTTCTATTGTATCCAGAAAGGATAATCTTCTGCAAAATGTCAGGGTGGGCATCGGTGGCAGCGATGGATTTAATCGGATTAAAGACCAGGATGCCGAGTTTGAAAGGAAAACCTCTATAGCCCTGCAACTTCTGGAAGCCAAACCGGTCGCCAGGGGAGTTTATAATGTTATCCTCAATCCCAGTATGGCCGGAGTCTTCACTCATGAAGCTTTCGGTCATTTTTCTGAAGCTGATCTGATTGAAGATTCTCCTACTATGAGAGAGAAAATGCAAATAGGGGCAAAACTGGGCAATGAGGTTTTAACCATCATTGACGACCCCACTGTCCCCAATCAACTCGGTTTTTACAAGTATGACGACGAAGGTGTGTTGGCCAGTCCAGTTACCTTACTGGATAAAGGTGTTCTTAGCGGCCGTCTGCATTCCAGGAGAACTGCAAATAATTTTAATGAACCGCCCAATGGGCATAGTGTGGCTGAAGATTATCGTTATGCGCCTATCATCAGGATGGGGAATATCTTTATAAAGCCCGGAAATAAATCTTTTGAGGAGTTACTAAGTGAATTGGGCGATGGTCTATATATCCTGGATGCCAAAGGCGGACAAACCAGTGGAGAGAACTTTACTTTCGGGGCTCAGTATGCCTACCTGGTTAAGGGTGGAAAAATTGCCGAAATGGTCAGGGATGTTAATATTGTTGGCAACCTATATCAAACTATGCAGAATATTGTTTCGGTGGGCAACGATTTCGAGTTAGGTAAAATTGGAGGATGTGGAAAGGGGCAGTTGAATATCCGCTCCAGCCATGGTGGTCCGCATATCTTAGTTAAAAACCTGGTCATCGGAGGTGTGTAATGAAGGAAATATTGAAAATAACCTCAGCAGTTAGCGATCAAGCAGAAGTGTACTATAATAGCCAGGAAAGCGATTCTGTCTCTTTTGAGAATGCTCAGTTGAAAGATATTGATAGCAAGATTCAGTCAGGCTTAAGCCTCAGGTTAATCAAAGATAATAAACTTGGATTTGCTTACACCAAAAACCTTTTAAATCCTGAAGACCTGGTTAATAACGCCCTTTCTTCTCTCAAGGGAGGGGTGGAAGCAGAGTTCAACCTTCCCCTTACTTCGGAGGTAGCCAGAGTTAACACCTATGATTCTTCTCTGGACGAATTAAGTAATACAATGATGGTAAAAGAATGCCAGAGGTTGGTGGACTTACTTACCTTAAGTACCAAAGGGCAGGTTAATGTTGATGCTGGTAAAGTGTTAGAGAAATTGTCTATCGCTAACCACCTTGGGACTAACTTATCAACCCATTCCAGTTTTTATTACTCCTATATATCAGTTTTTTACCCGGCTTCATATGCAGGTGTGCATAAATTGTTTATTGGAAAGAAATTCCAGGAGATGCCCGATAGTTCAATAAACTATGTAATTGATTTATATAACCAGTCGCAGGAAGAAGTAAAACCAAAAGGTGAACGGATGAAGGTGTTATTCCTCCCGGAAACCATGTATGTACTCATCTGGAGGTTAAAAATCGGTACCAGCGGAAAAAGTGTGTATGACAAAGAGACCCCCATTGCTGAAAAAATTGGTGAGAAAATATTCGATTCTAAACTGACTATTTACAATGACCCGTTAGATGACAGTCTTCCAGGAGCTCGGAGTTTTGATGATGAGGGAGTGCCTGGTAAGTACTTCCCACTGGTTGAAGCAGGAGTACTGAAAAACTTCTATTATGATTTACATTATGCAAAGAAGTTAAATACAATTTCTACAGGTCATGGTTTTCGGGGTGGTATGGGTTTTGGTGTTAGTGAACCTATAACCGTAAAGCCAAACCCGGGCCTGAATCATCTTTTTATTAAACCAGGAGATAAAACCTTCCAGGAAATGCTGAAGATGATGGATAAAGGGATTATTGTGGGCGGTGTTCTGGGTGCCCATAGCGGGAACCTATCCAATGGGGATTTTTCTGTGGGGCTTTCACCGGGTATTTATGTGGAAAACGGGGAAATCGTAGGTCATGTTAAAGATGCTATGGTGGCGGGTAATATTTATGAAGTCATGAAAAATGTTGTGGCAGTAGAAAATATTTACCACCCTTCTACCAGCATGGGGACATTCCCTTCCATACTCTTTGAGGAGGTCAGCGTAGCCACCAAGTATTAAAATAAATGTAAATGGGAGACTGTTCTCAAGGAGACAGTCTCCCTATGTTTGGAGGTAAGGATGTTAAAAATATTAAAAGGCTGTTTAAACACAATTTTTGTTTTAGGTTTGGTTTTTGTTGTTCTGGGAGTAATCATTGCTGGTCTTCTCGGTTATGTGCCTTTTCTATCAAAGCACATAAGCATTTTCCGGCCAGTTGACTTAGGAGTTACTTCTTCCCAGGAGATTTTTAATGAAGTAGTCAAAAATGCTGGTACCGAGATAATTGCACCGGAGGGCTATAGTAGAGCTAATTTTAAAGATTATACCTTTATACCTAAAGGGAAGAAGACTTTTAATACCACTTTAACTGAATCTCAACTCTCCTCTATTTTTAATTATCACCCTTTCTTTCTTTTTATTGAAGATGCCCAGGTTAAAATGCACCAGGATGGAACGTTTGAATATTCATCAAAATTTATACTGGAAAATTTGGAAGCAGTTAATAATTACGACCCACCGGTATGGACAGAATTATCCGAAGTTCTTGGAGAAGTGAAAAAAAGGGTTCCCTCCGCTCTACTAAAAAGTATTCCGGTATATGTTAAAGCTAAACCTGAATATTCAGCAGAAGCGGGAATACAGTTAAATGTTGAGGATTTTAAATTGGGCAGAATTCCCCTTCCTATAAATTTATTGACTAAAAACAACCAGCAGAACGTTTTTGTAGCTGTTCTATCAGAGTTATTTTCTTCAGTTAATGTGGTTTATGCTGAGACACCAGGGAAAAAACTGTATTTTAATGAAAATATACGTAAAGCCATAGATGAGTTTATAACTAATGGAATCAGAAAACTTCCCAATTTTTCTATTAAATCATTCTCTATCAAGGAAGGTAAATTAGATTTTAAAGGTACTATCAGCACAATACTAAATATAATAAAAAGAAATCCGTAGAAGAATAATATAGATAACTGAAAGACAACACGGGATTTTTTTCCTCCTGTAATAAATGAGAAACGTTCTCAATTATCTGTAACCATCGGGGATTGTCCCTAAGGCTTTGAAATACTGGAATAATCTATATAATAAATGAGAAACGTTCTCAATTAATTCTAATTTACTGATCAAGAAAGTATAATTATGGGACAGCCTCTTGCAGTGCAGCATCATAAAAGGCAGTAATAAACAATTATTTTCTCTGAGATGATTTATAGACAAAAATAACTGTTATGATACTTGTAACCTTTTTCCTTATGGAAAGGTCTAAATATTAAATATGGAAGATAAAGAAATATTAGAGCAGTTTAAAAAAGGACAGGAAGAAGCATTTTTTCGCCTCCTTGATCTATATGAGAGAGATGTCTATACCCTGGCTTTAAGGATTTCAGGCAATGCCGAAGATGCCCGTGACGCTTCCCAGGAAGCCTGGCTTAGGATTTACCGGGGATTGAACCATTTCAGGGGTGAATCCACACTTAAAACCTGGATCTATCGTATAGCCTTCAACACTTCCCTGTCAGAATTAAAGAAAAAACACCGTTTAACCTCACTACCTTTGGATGAAGAGATAATAGGAGAGTTTCCGGAAGAGTATGGAGAAATTGAGAGTGAGCTTCTAAATTTACCCGATAAGTATAGAAGCGCTGTATCTTTAAAAGACATCTATGGATATCCCTATGAGGAGATAGCCAGGATTATGAAAATATCTTTAAGTTCTGCCAAGGTGCTGGTGCACAGGGGTAGAATTAAACTAAAAAACAGGTTTGGAGAAGCCGGGTTAAACGAGGTAAAGAAATGGATTTAGACACTGCCGTGCTGGCTTACTTGAAGGGCGAATTAAGCCCTCTTACCAGCCAGAAAATGAAAAACCTTATTAATACCAAACCCTATATAAAACAGAAAGTTTTGGAGTGGCAATCATATATGGCTAAAATGGAGCATTTAAGCGATAAAATCTATCCAGTACCAACTGGTTACCGGGAACAATTGATAAAAAAACTTACCAAAAAAAATAATTATCTTCCCTGGATAGGTGCTCTAACCATAATACCTGGATTACTACTGGTTTTAGGTATTCGTCTGGCAAGAAAGAATAAAGCTGCATGAACCCTGCTGATTTTATTCCCCATAGATATCCTTTTCTCCTGATAGATAAACTTTTAACTCTGGAAGCTGGTACTTCAGCATCAGGAGTTAAAAAGTGGAGTAAAGACGACCCTATTTTTCAGGGACACTTTCCCGGTGAACCGGTAGTGCCAGGAGTGCTTCTGCTGGAGGCTTTGGCTCAGGTAGGAGCTGCTGCAGTTTTAGCTCAAACCGAATATAAAAGAAGAAAAGCTTTTCTGGTTAAGATAGAAGAAGCCCGCTTTTTAAGGGTAGTTAGACCGGAAGAAGAAGTGATATTGAAAACCGCTGTCCGCATGTTAAAAGCTGGCTTTGGTGAAGGTTCGGGGGAAGCCCTGGTGGGTAATGAGATAGCGGTAAAAGGGAAAATCATCTTCAAGGTTGTATGAATATGATTAAAACCAGATTAACAGAAATGTTAGGTTTAAAATATCCCATCTTTCAGGGGGGTATGGCCTGGGTGGCTACCCCTACCCTGGTAGCTACTGTATCAGAAGCAGGAGCCTTAGGCGTATTGGGTACAGGACATCTTGATGGTACTGAAACCCTGAAAGCTATCCGGGAAACCAGGGAAAGAACCTCTAAACTCTTCGGGGTAAATATAATGCTCCAGTCACCCCGGGTTTCAGAGATTATCAGAGTGTGTTTAGAAGAGAAAGTACACCTGGTAACCTTTGGGGCTGGAAACCCTGCCATCTATATCCCTGCTTTCAAAGAAATGGGGATAATGGTTTTCCCGGTGGTTAACAATGCAGCCCTGGCTATGAGGCTTAAAAGAACCGGCGTGGATGGAATTATTGCTGAAGGAAGAGAAGCGGGAGGACATGTAGGCAAAAATGCCACCTTACCACTTATTCCTCAAATTGTAGATGCGACCAATTTACCGGTGGTAGCCGCAGGTGGTTTTGCTGACGGAAGAGGTTTACTGGCTGCTTTATCGCTGGGAGCGGTAGGGGTGCAGATGGGTACAAGATTTATCTGCACGTTAGAGGCTGAGGTGCATCCAAACTACAAGGAGGCTATTATTAAAGCCGGAGATTTAGGTACCATAGTTACCGGCGAAGCAATAGGGCACCCGGTAAGAGTACTTCGTAATCAGCTGGCCAATAAAATACTGGAGCTGGAGAAAAAAGGGGCTTCCCTGGAAGAGTTTGAGGCCATCGGTGTGGGCGCTTTAAAAAAGGCTGTATATAACGGAGATACAATAGAAGGCTCGCTGATGGCTGGAGAAATATCAGGTTTAATAAAAGATATTCCTTCGGTATCGCAGGTTCTAAGCAGGATAGAAAAAGAGTTTTTAGCAGTTTTTGATTCGCTTAGGTTTCAACTTGAGAGTCAGGACTGAATTTAGTGGCGATTCAGGTTTAAAATAATATGGGTGTTAAAATAGCTGGCTGTGGTTTTTTTGTTCCTGAAAGAAAATTGACCAATCTGGACCTGGAAAAGATGGTTGATACATCTGACGAATGGATTCTCCAGAGAACAGGAATAAAGGAAAGATACCTCGCTCCTGATGGCTTAGCCAGTTCAGACCTGGCAGTTCAATCTTCCCTGCAGGCAATAAAATCAGCAAGAATAAAGAATGAAGATATAGATTTAATTATAGTGGCTACCGTAACGCCCGATTATCCCGTGCCTGCCTGCGCTAACCTCTTGCAGGATAAAATTGGAGCTACCAAAGCTGGAGCTTTTGACCTGAATGCAGGTTGCTCAGGCTTTACTTACGGGCTTATGACGGGCAGTCAGTTTATTATTAACGGTAATTACCAAAATGTGCTGGTTACGGGTGTGGACCTTCTCTCACGAATAACCGATTTTTCCGATAGGAACACCTGCGTGCTTTTAGGTGATGGCGCAGGCTCGGTTATTTTACAAAGAGATGAAGGTGAAAGTGGTCCCCTTGCTTTTACCCTCGGTTCTGATGGAGAGAAATACGATTCCATAATTGTCCTGGCAGGGGGAAGCCTGTATCCGGCTTCAATTACCAGCGTGGAAAATAAAAGCCATTATGTAAGGATGGATGGTCGGGCTGTTTTTGAGTTTGCTGTAAATAAAACAGTCAAAGTAATTCAGGAGGTTTTACACAAAGCAGGTCTTGATATTGAGCATATTGATTATTTTCTCTTGCACCAGGCAAACCTGAGAATACTGGAAGGTATAAGCAGAAAACTAAAAATACCCTGGTCTAAAATCCTGGTTAACATAGATAGATATGGTAATACTTCTGCTGCCTCGCAACCCATCCTCTTGACCGAAGCCGTGAGTGATGGGAGAATTGAAAAAGGACAACTTTTGTTGTTTGCCGGTTTTGGAGCGGGACTATCCTGGGGAGTAACCATCTGGAGATGGTAGGAAGCATAAAATGAAACTGTTAAACTGGCTGAACTGGCTTAGAAAACCCAAAGTTAAAACCGGAATAGGCAATTATACTTCCATTGTTCCCGATAATATCTGGATAAAATGTGAAAGTTGCCAGACATTGATTTATTATCATGATTTAAGAGAAAATTTAAAAGTTTGTACTCATTGTAATTATCATCATCGCCTGACAGCCCCTGAACTATTATTGCAGATTTGCGATTCGGGGACTTTCAAGGAAGAAGATGCCGACCTGACCTCCAGGGATATACTCAAATTCAAAGATACCCAGAGTTATGCCGTGAAGATCAAAGAAGCTAAGAAAAAAACAGGCTTTTCCGAAGCAGTAATAACCGGTCTTGGCCAGATAGGCAGTTACCGGGTGGGACTGGCAGTTATGGATTTCAACTTCCTCGGGGGAAGTATGGGGTCTGTAGTTGGAGAAAAATTAGTCAGAATTATCTATAAAACAATGAAGGAAAACTTACCTTTGATAGTAATCTGTGCCTCAGGTGGAGCCAGGATGCAGGAAGGTGTTCTTTCCCTGTTTCAAATGGCAAAAATAAATTATGCTCTTAACGATTTTTCTTCCAAGTCCCTACTTTATATCTCTGTCTTGACCAATCCCACCACCGGTGGGGTGACTGCTTCTTTTGCTTATGCTGCCGATATAATTTTAGCGGAAGAGGGAGCACTTATTGGTTTTGCTGGTCCCCGGGTTATCGAGCAAACCACCAAATTGAAATTACCCGAGGGGTTTCAAAGGGCAAATTTCTTATTGAATAGGGGTATGATTGACCGGGTAGTTAATAGAAAACTCCTTAAAGCTACCCTCACCAACATTCTGGAGTTTAATCATGGAAGATAAACTAACCTTCGAAATACCTCTGCTGGAGATGGAAGAAAAAATCAGGTTATTGGTTGAAAAAGAGGGCGAAACTAAAAATTCAGCTAAACTTACTCTTCTTTTGAAAAAAAAGGAAGAAGAGATTTACCAGAATTTATCTCCCTGGCAGGTTGTCCAGTTAGCCAGATATCAGGGACGACCCAGAAGCCTGGATTATATAAATATAATATTTGAGAATTTCCTTGAGCTTCACGGTGACAGGCGTTTTGGCGATGACCCGTCTATTGTTGGGGGTTTAGCCTTTTTTAATAAACATACGGTAATGGTTATCGCTCAACAAAAAGGCAGAGGAGTAGATGATAATCTGTTTAGAAGATTTGGCATGCCCTATCCTGAAGGTTATCGTAAAGCCCAGAGGCTGATGAAGTTAGCCGAAAAGATGAAGATACCTCTTATTACCCTGGTGGACACGCCTGGTGCTTACCCGGGTATAGAAAGTGAAGAAAGAGGACAGGCAGAGGCTATTTCTCTGAGTATCTCCTTGATGTTAGGTTTAAAGATACCTACCATATCCGTGGTTATCGGGGAAGGTGGTTCGGGTGGAGCCTTAGCTCTGGCCTCGGCAGATAAGATTTTGATGTTAAAGTATTCTATCTTTTCGGTGATTTCACCTGAAGGATGCGCTGCCATACTATGGAAAGACGAGAAATATGCAGAGAAAGCAGCAGGAGAATTGAAACTTACTGCCCGGGACCTTTTGAATTTAAAAATAATAGATGGAATTATTGAAGAACCTTTAAGGGGAGCCCATTACCATCCTGAACAGGCAGCCAGAAATATTTCCGAATCTTTAAGCCATCATCTGAATCTTCTAAGAAACCTGCCTCTGGATACTTTGATACAATTAAGAAAAGAAAAATACCTTAAAATAGGTAAGTTGTGAAAAGGAGATGGGAATGAGTAAAATGAATAGTTATTTACAGCGGTTAAAAGAACTGATCGAGATATTAAAAAAGGAAAATCTATCAGAAATTACTATTGAAGATAATAAGTTCAAGGTAAGCATAAAAAGAAACAACTCCGATTCTACTTCAGTAAATGTACCTGTAAATGCCATCCAGCCATTATCAAAGCTGGAGGTTCCCATGGGAATAAGCAAAGAAGCAGGTTACCTGGAAATAACCTCTCCCCTGGTGGGAATCGTAAGGCTAACCAAAGATGATGGCACTTCTTACCTTAAAGAGGGGAATCGGATAAAAAAAGGTCAGACCGTGTGTGTGATTGAAGCTATGAAGATATTGAATGAAGTCTCCTCCCAGGTATCGGGAAAGGTAGTCAGGATTATCGTAAAAGAAAAACAGTTAGTAGAATATGGGCAAACTCTGGCTTTAGTGGAAGAGGATGTTTAAAAAAATACTGATTGCCAATAGGGGAGAGATTGCGGTAAGAATAATCAGGACCTGCAAGGAAATGGGTATCCCTACGGTAGCTATTTATTCTCAAGCTGACCGGGACAGCCTGCATGTGAAATTTGCCGATGAAGCCTTCTGTGTGGGAGGTCCTGCTTCCCGGGACAGTTATCTCAATATACCCAATATACTGAGTGGTGCAGATGTTTTACAGGTAGAAGCCATACACCCCGGATATGGTTTTCTCTCGGAAAACGCCCGTTTCGTCAAAATACTGGAAGAATGCAATTTCAAATTCATAGGTCCTTCCCAGGAATCCATCGAGTTAGGCTCTCACAAAGCCCGAACCTGCGATACCATGAAAACTGCCGGTTTACCGGTGGTTGGTGGTTTTCGTGAGAACACCGAAAATGAACAGGAATTAATAATAAGAGTAAAAAGTTTAGGTTTTCCAGTCATGCTTAAAGCTTCTGCCGGGGGTGGGGGCAAGGGCATGAGAATAGTACATAATGAGAAAGAACTGGCGAAACTGGTTCCCATAGTTAGAAAGGAAGCAGAGATAAGTTTTGGCTCTGGAGATTTCTATGTAGAAAAATACTTAGGGGATGTGCGGCACATAGAATTTCAGGTAGTAGCTGATAATCATGGTGAAATAATACATCTCGGAGAAAGAGAATGCACCATTCAAAGACGCCACCAGAAGATTATTGAAGAATCTCCCAGTCCTTTCCTTGATGAACAGTTAAGAGAAGAGATGGCTCAGTCTGCCATAGAAGGAGCCAGATTTCTTAAATACCGAAATTTAGGCACTATGGAATTTTTAGTGGACAGTAATCGGAACTTTTATTTCATAGAAATAAATACTCGTATCCAGGTCGAGCACCCGGTTACCGAAATGGTGTTTGGTTTGGACTTAGTTAGAGAACAAATCCAATTAGCAGCTGGAAGAAAATTATCCCTGAAACAAACACAGGCCAAACCCAAAGGTCATTGCCTGGAGTGTCGGATTCTGGCCGAGGATATAGATAAAGAGTTTATGCCCTCCACAGGAAAGATCGAGGACCTATACATTCCCGGTGGTTTCGGGGTGAGGGTAGACACTCATATTTATTCGGGGTACGAGATTACTCCCTACTATGATTCCCTGCTGGCAAAATTGATCTGCTGGGGTAAAGACAGAAAAGAAGCAATTGCTAAATGTTATAACGCTTTAGATGAGTTTAATATTGCCGGGGTTAAAACCAATATCCCTCTCCTCAAAAGGATAATGAAGGATAAACACTTTATTAAGGGTAACTTCACCACGGATTATCTGGGGAAAATGGTATAAATATGAAGCCTTACCGGGAAATTGGCCATAAAATAATCTGGTTAGAAGAAGTTGATTCCACCAACGATTACGCCAAGAAACTTGTGGAAAATGGTGAAGAAGAAGGAGTTCTGGTGTTAGCCAGGAAACAGACTCAGGGAAGAGGCAGAGAAGGTAGAAATTGGATATCCCCCGAAGGTGGTCTATATATATCTCTGGTTCTAAAGCCTCCCCTTCCGGTTAAAGAATTATCACCGATGACCCTATTAACCGCGGTAGCGGTCTTAGAAGCTATTGAAGAATTAACCATGCTTAGATGCCAGGTGAAATGGCCCAATGACCTATTACTTGAGGGGAAAAAAGTGTGCGGCATCTTAACTGAAAGCAAGGTTATGGGAGAAGCGGTAGAATATGTAGTGGTAGGGATAGGGATAAATGTAAACAGCAGTATAGAAGGATTGAATGCTGATTTACCGTATCCAGCCACTTCTCTCAAAGAAATATTGGGCTATGAAATAGAAAATTCTGTATTATTAAAGGAAATAATGCAAAACTTTAATAAGTATTATAAATTAATTCCTGGCGAGGGATGGGGCACTATATTAAAAAAATGGAAGGAAAGAATTTACCAGACGGATATAGAGATAGGAGAACCCATTATTTACCTGCAAAACTATCTTTCCATGGAAAACGAGGAAGGTGAATTAGCCTGATGTTATCTTTATTATTTCCCGGACAGGGTTCTCAGTACCCCGGAATGCACCAAAAATGGATGGAATATAAAACGTTCAGTTCTACACTGGAGGAAGCCGGAGACTATTTGAAACTAAACCTGTTATCCCTGTTAGAAGAGGGTTCCAGCGAACAATTACAGCAAACTTCCCTCACCCAGCCTTTAATATTAACGGTAAGTTATGGAATTTTAAGGGTTCTTAAAGAAAAGGGAGCCAGGGAAGGAGTGGTACTCGGGCATAGTCTGGGTTCCTATACGGCTCTCCTGGCCTCAGGCGTAATCTCTTTTAAGGATGGTTTGAGCATAACCAGAAAAAGGGGAGAGATGGTGGAGGAACTTTTAGGTGGGGATTTTAAGGGTGAACTGGTGGCTGTGATGGGATTAGAAGAAGCCCAGGTAAGAGAAATCTTGAATAACCACCCCCTACTGGATATTACCAATATTAATGCCCTGGACCAGGTGGTGGTAGGTGGTAAAGAAGAAGATATTACCCGCTTAATGGTGGAACTCAAGGAGAAAAGGATAAGGGCGGTTAAACTTTCAGTCTCCCATCCTTTTCATACCCGATACCTTAAAGAGATGGTACCCCTGTTTGCAGAGTTTCTGGCTGATTTTTCTTTTCAAACACCCGCTGTTTATTATATTTCTCCCAGCCTGGCTCAGGTTCTAACAGATGGAGAAACTATTAAAAAGGTTCTAACGAAAGAATTGATAACTCCGGTGCATTTCGTTAACAGCATAAGAAAAGTTAGAGAACTTGGAGCTAACTGTTTTTTGGAAGTTGGTCCTGGTGATATATTAAGCAGGCTTACCAAAAGAGTCTTACCCGAGGTTAAGGTGGGTTCAATTGATTTAGAAGGTTTGGAGGTTTTAGGGAGGTTGGGGCATGTTTCCTGAAATTGCATTAGTAACAGGTGGAACCAAAGGGATAGGCAGGGCTATAACCTTGCAATTTTTGCAGGAAGGTGTCAAGATGATAGTCCTTTACCGTGGCGACGAAAAGGCCAGGGAGGAATTGGAAATAGAAGCAGAACGGTTAAAGATTGGGGGAATTGGAAAACTGCTGGTTCTTAAGTGCGACATTTCTCAGGCTGAAGAGGTTAAGAGGGTAGCTTCTCAGGTAAAAGAGATTTATCCTCGTATTGATGTGTTGGTGAACAATGCAGGTATAGCCAGAGATAATCTCTTTCTTAGAATGAAGGAGGAAGATTTTATGGCTGTCTTGAGTACTAACTTTCTGGGTGCTTACCAGGTAACCCGGGAGGTTCTGCCATTAATGGTAAAAGTTAGAAGGGGTAGGATTATTAACCTGGCTTCGGTAGTGGGCATGGTGGGAAATATTGGACAGACCAATTATGCTTCTTCCAAGGCAGCTCTTGTAGGTTTTACAAAGTCTTTAGCCAGAGAGGTTGCTCCTTTTGGTATCACGGTAAACGCCATAGCCCCTGGTTATATAGAAACCGAGTTAACCGGAAAACTTCCTGATACTATAAAGGAGGAATTTCTTAAAAGAATACCGGTAAGAAGATTGGGCAAGCCAGCTGAAGTTGCCCGGTTAGTAAAGTATCTGGCTTCTGAGGAAGCAGATTATATAACCGGGCAGGTGATAGTAATAGATGGCGGTCTTACTGCCTGATTTATTAATATAAGGAGGATAAGAAAAATGGAAAGAATTGAGGTTTTTAATGCAGTTAGACAAGCGGTGATTGAAAAATTGGGTGTTTCTGAAGACCAGGCGGTAGAAGAAGCAGAATTTGTAAAAGATTTAGGTGCTGACTCCCTTTATCTGGTGGATATAGTGATGGAACTGGAAGAAAAATTTAAGGTAAGGGTAGAAGATAGTGATTTTGAGAAGTTAAAAACTATTAAAAACGCAGTTGATTATATCTTCCAGAAACTGGGCTAGGAAATTGAAGCGTAGAGTTGTGGTAACCGGTGTAGGCGTTATAACTTCCCTGGGTAAGGATAAAAACATCTATTTTGACTCTCTCCTGCAGGGTAAATCTGGAGTTGGAGAAGTGCCTCACCTAAAAGAAGCTGGTTGTCCGGTGATTATTGGTTCAGCAGTTACTGATTTTGTACCTCTTGATTATCTGGATTTTAAAGAGGTTAAAATATGTGATCGGATTACCCAGTTTACCCTGGCTTGTGCAGATCTGGCTCTTCAGGACGCTCAATTAAATATTAAAAATCTTGACCCTTACAGGGTAGGAGTATATCTGGGAGCCGGGTTTGGGGGAATTTTATCTTTTGAGGAGCAGTACGCTCGTTATCTCAAAGATGGTTCGTCTCGCGTATCTCCTTTTACTGTCCCTCTGATGATACCCAATATTTCCTCAGCCTGGGTTTCTTTAAAACATGGTATTAAGGGTCCAGCTTTGACTATTTCCACTGCTTGCGCTGCTTCGCTAAATGCCATCGGTGAGGCTTTCAAACTTATCAGAGAAGGTAGTCTGGACCAGGTATTAGCCGGAGGAGCTGAATCTTCTTTGACTCCCTTTGTAGTATCCGCATTTAATAATATGAAAGCTCTTTCTACCTGTAATTCTGAACCAGCCAGGGCTTCCAGGCCCTTTGATAAAGATAGAGACGGTTTTGTTATGGGTGAAGGGGGAGGGATACTGGTTCTGGAAGAGATAAACCAGGCTCTAAAGCGAGGAGCTACCATATATGCTGAGGTAGCTGGTTACGGGACCAACTCCGATGCTTTCCATATAACCGCACCCCACCAGGAGGGAGAAGGAGCCATCAGGGCTATGCAGGACGCCATCAAAGATGCAGGGCTAAGCCTAAAAGATGTAGACTACATCAACGCCCATGGTACTTCTACCCCCTTAAATGACCGGATAGAAACCTTAGCCATCAAGAAGCTTTTTGGTGAACATGCCTATAAACTAAAGATCAGTTCAACTAAATCAATGATTGGACACCTGCTGGGTGGTGCTGGAGCGGTAGAAAGTATAGCCACCATACTGTCTCTTTATAAGGGAGTAATACACCCTACTATTAACTATGAGGTTCCTGACCCGGAGTGTGATTTAGACTATGTTCCCCAGGTGGCAGTTAAACCAGCTGGAGGAATTGAAGTAGCCCTGAAGAATGCTTTTGGGTTTGGAGGACACAATGCGGCGCTGGTTTATAAAAAATTCCATTCCTAACTTTCCTCTTTCCTCGGCCACTCTTGACCATCTCTTTGTCACCCTGAACTTGATTCAGGGTCTCCGGTTTTCTTGCATTTTTGTCATCGCGGGCACTCATAGAGTGCGTGGCGATCTCATAATCTTCCCCTCCTTAAAGGGAGGGGAATAAGGGGAGGTGATTATTCATTGTTTGCTACAGCCATAAATTGTATAGATGGTAGGGCTCAGGAACCGGTGATTAAATATCTAAAGGAAAAATATGGGATAGCTTATGTGGATATGGTTACCGAACCAGGACCCGAAAAGGTGCTTTCGGAAAATACCGATCTCCTGACCATTGAAATCTTAAGAAAAAAGATAGAAATTTCGCTATTCAAACATAATTCAAAATTGGTGGCAGTGGTAGGGCATTATGATTGTGCAGGTAATCCGGTGGGCAAAGAAAAGCAGGTTGTTCAGATCCTTTCTTCTTTAGCTGTGGTTAAATCCTGGGGTTATGAGTGCGAGGTTATAGGATTGTGGGTTAACGAGAACCTGGAAGTAAATAATATTACTTCCGTAAATGTAAACAGTAATTCTTAGGTTTAGCTATTTCATCTATTAACGAATGGAGTATTTTTGCTCTGGCTTTAATATCAGTCTCTTTTGAGCATAAATATGCTTTGGCCATAGCTTCTTTTAATTCTTTTATACTTAATACGGTAACTGTAATTGAGTAATAACTCCTGGAACGACCCTCATTGAAATCCTTCAACATATCCTTTAATATATTTTCTCTGATTTTCTGCTCTTTTTCATATTCAATAACCCCCCTGGAGGTTATAAAATATATGTTTTCTTCAAGCTTTTGATAACATATAAAAGTGTCATGTTTTTTTCCAAATTCTCTATGACTTTTCCATTTACTACAGGTGGTATTTTCGTCACAGTCCCAACAAAATTCAACACCTTTTTTCTTCAGGGCGCAGGTGATAAAAGGACAGCCAACTACCATCCTGGATTGGCTTTTACAGCCATCACATTTACTATCCGTTTCGGTGTGATATCTGGGGCAAAGCCTGCAGGAAAGCCCGCATATACCTATTTCCGGGTGTTTAATAATATTCATATCAATATTTAATTTCATTGAACTCTTTTCAGTATATATTATTTACCGGTCAACTTAAACTATGGTATGATTTCTATTACTAAAATGACCATTAAAAGCGAGTCAAAAAAGTATAATTTAGCTGAAGAAATCGCCAGTAGCATCACCCACGGTATTGGTGTGGCTTTGAGCATTGCTGGCCTGACTGTTTCTCTGGTGTTTGCCAGTCTATACGGAAATGCCTGGCATATAGTAGGATTTTGTATTTTTGGAATCTCCTTAATACTTCTCTATACTTCTTCAACGCTGTATCATGGTTTTCAAAACCCTAAAATTAAACATATATTCAGGGTTATAGATTACTCTGCCATCTATGTTCTTATTGCTGGTTCTTATACCCCGGTAATTCTTATCTCTATGCGTAACACCCTGGGCTTCACTTTACTGGGTTTAGTCTGGGGTATGGCTTTTCTGGGGATAATTCTTAAGGTGCTTTTTTTCAAGAAATTACAAATAGTAGCGGTTGCCTTTTACCTGCTTATGGGTTGGATGATTGTTTTTGTGGTAAAACCAGCGTTGGTTGTCGTACCCAGAGGCCTATTTTACTGGCTTTTAGCTGGTGGTTTGTGTTATACCATCGGTGTCATTTTTTTCGCCTTGAAGAAAATCCCTTTCAACCATACCATCTGGCACTTTTTCGTATTGGGAGGAAGCACCCTCCATTTCCTGGGAATGTTCTTCTACTTAATTTAATTTTGACAGATAGAATATTTTCTTGTTGTTTAACCCGTAAGAGGTTATAATGATATGCTAATGACTATGAAAAAGAAAAACGAAGTAACCGTAACCGAAATATACTCTTTACAAAAAGGACAAACCCTAAAGCTTCCTCTCTACCTGGTGCGCATTCCTGCTGGTTTTCCTTCTCCAGCAGATGACTACATTGATAAGAAATTGGACCTCAACGAATTATTAATTGAACACCAATCAGCCACTTTTTTTGTTAAGGTGGTAGGTGATTCCATGTTAAATGCCGGTATCCATAGTGGGGATATTCTCATAGTGGATAGGGCTATTGAACCAGCCAACAACAAGATCGTGGTAGCTATTGTTGACGGTGAATTCACGGTAAAAAGAATTCGTCAGGCTAATGGAAAAGTTTACCTGATACCAGAAAATAGCGATTTTACCCCTATAGAATTAACCGAGGAGATGGATTGTCGTATCTGGGGCGTGGTTACTTATGCTATTCACCCCCTTAAATAATCCCTGTTTATTTAGATACAATCCTTTTTAGGCTGAAAAAACAAATGTCTAAAGATAGTAAAATCATTGCTTTGGTTGATTGCAACAATTTCTATGTTTCCTGTGAAAGAGTCTTCAATCCTAAACTGGAAGGGAAGCCTGCGGTGGTGTTATCAAACAATGATGGTTGTGTAATTTCCCGTTCTGATGAAGCTAAATTAATCGGCATAGAAATGGGAGTTCCAATTTTTAAGTGCCAGGAACTGGTAGAAAAGCACAAAATTCAGGTTCTTTCTTCAAATTTTGTTTTATATGGAGATATGTCCCATCGGGTTATGAAGACCCTTTCCATATTTTGTCCGGAGATTGAAATATACTCTATTGATGAAGCCTTTTTATCTTTTTCTGGAATGGACGAGCAGGAAATGAATGAGTACTGCAGGTTAATCTGCAAAACTGTTTATAAGTGGGTGGGTATCCCCATATCTATTGGTATAGGGCCTACTAAAACTCTTGCCAAAGTAGCTAACAAGATTGCCAAGAAAAACAAAAAAGCCACAGGGGGTGTTTTTAATATAACTGACCATCCAGATATTGATAAAATTCTGGAGAATATAGAGGTTGGTGATATCTGGGGTATTGGCAGGCAATATTCAAAATTCCTCAAGAAGAATGGTGTGATGAATGCCCTTCAATTAAGAAACTCTCCAGATGATTGGTTACATAAGAACCTGACGGTTGTAGGTATGCGAACGGTTTTAGAGTTGAGAGGGATTCCCTGCATAGAGCTGGAAATAATGCAGAAAAATAAGAAGGCTATTGGCAGATCGCGTTCTTTCGGAACAGATTTATTTACTCTTGAAGAATTAAATCAAGCTGTGTCCACTTTCGTGACTATGGCAGGAGAGTATTTAAGGAAACAGAAATCTCTTGCTTCGGGAATACAGATTTTTGTAATTTCTAATCCTTTTAAAGAAGGTCCCAGGTATTTTAACTCAGTCTCTATTAATCTTCCTCGTCCCACTGCCTTTGTTTCAGAGCTGATAAATTACGCTTTACAGGGGCTAAAAACTATTTTCAGGGAAGGGGTAAAATACAAGAAAGCAGGAATTTTACTTTTTGGTTTAGTGCCCGATGATATTACTCAGTTAGATTTTTTCCTTCCTTCCTACCAGGGGAGTAAAGAAAAAAAGCTTATGGAAGTTCTGGATATTATTAATACCAAGTATGGCAAGAATACTATTTACCCCCTGTCTAATGGTGTGGAGCGTAAATGGAAAATGAGGCAGTTAAAAAAGTCTCCTTCTTACACAACCAATTGGACAGAGATTCCAGAAGTTAAGAGTTAAAATAAAAAAGTAAATGTAAAAAAGGGACGGTTCTATTTATTAGAAAAAGATAGTCTTTATATTTATTCTTTTTCTCTCCTTCGCCTTCCGATAACTAAAAGACAGCAAGTTGTTCATTGAGGATTACATTTTTCTTTCCATTTAAGTAAAAGTGAAGAAATTATGGCGAATATGTCCTAAGTCAAGGGCTGACCCCAATAACTCCGTAAAGAATAACCTGTTTTTTTGGTAATATTAAAGAAAGAAACAATAACTAAGGGGTTAAGATGAAAAAATCTTTAATTATACACAATAGCAAAGCGGAAGGAAGAATGATAACCAATATACCCATAGTGCAAATAGGTTCCAGCATTCAGTTGGTTGAAGAATTACTCGCAAGAGACACCTTGGATTTCGCATCCATTGATTACATTTATGTTGTTGATGAAAACAAAGTTCTTCTGGGGGTGGTTACCATCAAAGAGGTATTTAAGGTAAAAGATAAACTGGTCAGGGTTGAGGAAGTTATGAAGAAAAACCTGTCAGTGGTGCACCCGGGTACTCATCAGGAAAGAGTAGTTTATCTGGCTTTGGCTAAAGGTTTGAAAGCCATACCTGTTGTAAATAAAGAAAAACAGTTATTAGGTATTGTGCCTTTTGATGAAATACTGCAAATTTTTAACCAGGAAGTTCGTGAAGATGTTTTTCGATTCGGAGGTATCGTATTTCAACGCTCAAGTAGGGAGCATCTGGACATCAAAGCATCGGCTATGGTGATGATAAAATCCAGGCTCCCCTGGTTAGTTTTGGGAGCAATTGGTGGGACACTAGCTGCTTCGGTAGTTAGCGGATTTGAGGAAGTTTTGAGCAAATTCCTATTATTAGCCTCATTTATACCTGTGCTGGTTTATTTAAGTGATGCTGTGGGCACACAATCGGAAACCCTGATAGTTAGAAACTTGGCTTTAAATCCTAACCTTTCTATAAGAAACTATATTTTGAGAGAATTTAAAATTTCTATGTTTTTAGCTCTGGTATCGGGAGTAATTATTTTCTTGATAGCCCTGATTGGTTGGAGAAATCCTGTTTTAAGTTTAATTATTGGTTTTTCCATGTTTTTAGGAATAATCGGTGCTGTATTAATCTCTACTTTCTTACCCCTGATATTCAGGAGATTTAACCTGGATCCCGCAGTAGCTACCGGGCCATTTGCCACTCTGATAAGTGATGTAATCACGCTCGGTATTTATTTTTCAGTTGCCACCCTGATTTTAAGATTTTATGGTTTGCTATAACATACTTAGTCCCACTACATTTGTGGAAACTTCAGAAAGCAGGTTCAGGTTTTTTCTTGTGCAAATAAATAGGGGTTATTGTAGAACTTGACCCGAGAATTACCTAAGGTGTAAATATAAATCATTCCTTCACCATTCTAAAGAAACCAAGTTTTTTTCCGTCAAAATCAAAGATTATTGTTTTTCCAGTTTTGGTAAAACCCTGTCTTTCATAAACCTTTATTGCTCTGCTGTTGTCTATTTCCACATCTAAAAACAGCCTGGTTTGTTCTGGTGTTATTCTGTTGTTAACATATTCAAGAAGCATGGTTCCTATACCCATTCCCTGATACTCGGAGATAACTGCCAGACCGTTTATATAGTAGTCAGCGTCATCAAATTTACCCCAGATTTTTAGTAAACCAATTAATTGAGATACTTTTTTCAGATATTTTATTTTTATTAGATTAACCATATTTTTCAACATAGGTAAGGCAAGGAATCTTATCATCAAAAGTATGGTTCTCCATTCTTCCTTCCTTTTTTCCTTCCCAGGAAACCCATTTATAACTCCTACGACCCTGCTGTTTATTTCGGCAAGGTAACTGTACTCAAAACTGAAATGATTTCGTTTAGTTGAGAATAACCGTTTCATAAGATACTTTACGAAAGGCTTAAATTCAATCGGTATAAATGAGGGTAAAAACAGCATCGCCAGATGAGAGAATGCTTCAGCATCCTCTTTCCTTCCCTGTCTTATAATCACCTGATTTCTTAATTCCTGGTTATTTATTTAAACCTTCCAGCCTTTTTTAGCACCCAGAGAGCGTCTATGGTAATAAACTCATTCATTTTAGTTTTACTAACTCCGCCCCAATCAACCAGAGATTTCCCGGAAACCAGTTTATCGGATAAGTGGTAGTATTTTCCTTCTGCAGGAAAACCATCATCAGTAACTCTTTTAGATTCTAACAAATCCAGGGCGTCTATGCAGCGAGGGTCGGATATAAAACCAGCCTCTGCCATCACTTTTAAACCAAACAGTATATCGTAGCGCCAGTAACAGGGGTAATGCAGTTTTATAAAGTCTTCCTCAATTATAGAACCATCGCTTGATCTCTTGAACATTTTGCGTTTTAGAAATATTTCCGCAGCTTTTTTTGCTGACACTATAGCTTTATTGTCTCCCGAAGTCCTGCCATACAGAGATAAGGCCCTGAGGGGTATAAGGGTTTCCATGAAAGAGGAGTTTATAGCTTCGGGGTTCCTATCACAATTCCATCCTCCATCAGGCCACTGCCATTTCATAAGGCGTTGAGCAAGCTCTTCTGCATTCTCGTCAGCTAATCCGAGCTTTAGCATTGAATAGAGTGCATTTCCTTCCTGTGAAGCGCACCTTCTAACCTTACCGCTAATAATTTTAATGTGTTTTTCATGGTCTTTGGATAACAACCATTTTAAAACCTGGTCTCTAAGAGGGAGCAGAGATTTATCTCCAGCAGGGTAACCTATATCTGCCAGGATAGAAAGTACCCAATGGGCACCGTACCATTTACCATAGGGGTGGTGAGATATTTCACCTTCTTTATTTCTTTCCGATAGAAGCAAAGAAACCCTGAGGGAGTTTTTAACCTCTTCTTCAAGTTTTTTCAGGATTTCTGGATTTTCTCTATCAAGGATATCCCTGTATAATTTTAATCTTATACAGGGTTCCTGACTTTGTTGTAGTTTAGTAACTATTTCTGTCATAATCTTGTCCTGTAATCAAAAATGGTAATTGGTAGTTTATTCAATTTGGAAAACTCTTTTCTTGGCTATGAAGACTATTATCATAGTTGCCAGAATGATAAATCCAAACTCGCTGTAAATATAGTTGATTATAAGTTTATCCACACCTAAAGCCATCCTGATGGTTCTTGCC
>JBBIIY010000013.1:0-31987 GCA_037446255.1 Coprothermobacterota bacterium | reverse complement strand
TCAGTATAGTAAGGGGCTTAAAGGCGGAGATGCTGGATCGTGGTTCAGCATGACATATACCCATTATTAAGTTGTATAATTATGATGGGCGATAATATATGAAAATTAGAAAAATACTCTTTTTTACCTGCTATTACCTGAGAGAATTCCTGCGGATTAACTCGGTGGGCTTGTTAATTGCTTCATTTGTTATTCTGCTCTGGTCTATTTTTGGGTCACCCTGGCAAAATCCTTTCCAGTTGGTATTTATAATGATTTTATGCCTATTACCTTTTTCGTTTTATTATCTTACCCTACCCGGACGCCGAAAATATCTACTTCTGGATGAAGAATTAAAAACTGGCGAGCTGTTTTTGACCAGATATATTGCAGAGCCTTCTTCTCCCTATGTGGAAAAAATGGTTATGCGTGAGAATTCATTTATCAAAACTTCATTATGGAAATTATTTTTCAGGAAATTTCCCCTGCGTTTGATAGTTTTATCCACAACCATTCTGATAGTAGCCAACCTTTTAAGTGGAACACTCGGTTTTGATTATAACGGAAAGGAAGGTATTGATGAAAACCTGTTCTCTTCCAACGGAGACTACCTGGGAATACCCGAACAGGAGGAAGGTTTCTTACCTCCAAGAAATAAAAAAAATATTTTTAATATACCCCAGTTGGGAGAAGACCTGGCTAACGATGGGGCACTTCAAGCAGAAACTGAAAACATTAATGAAGAAGATGAAAAAACAACTCCCTACTCGGTGGAAGAAGAACTGAGAAAAAGCCTTAAAACCCTTACCGAAGATTTAATTAAAAACCTCAAAAATCCCACCCCGGAAATTAAAGAAAAATTAGCTGAACTGGATAAAGCTGTTAAAGAACAAAATTATGAAAAAACCCTGGCTCTCTTGAACCCGCTGATCAAGATGCTGGAAGAGGGCCTTAAAGGCAGTAGCGGTGCTTCTCTTGAAGAAAAAGAGGGTGAAGCCGAGTTAAGAGAAGGAAGCGGAACCGTCGGAGCAGGTTCTGGTCCGGCTATTGAAGCCACCCCTTCCAAAAGTAATACTTCCAGCTCTGTATCTCAAACTGAAACTGGTAAATCCTCAGCTTCCTACTCTACCATAAGGAGGAAGAAAGCCGAAGAAAACACCTTTACTCCCATTAGTTCAATTGACGAACTGAAGCTTTTTAAAGACATCTTTACCCTGAAACTTCGCTCCACCCCTGGGATAAAGGGCGAGCTTAACACAGGGGAACTGTTAAAGATAGAATTAAGCAGGGCAGAAGCGCTTCTGTATATAAAATCAGCACCTCTTCCCACCTCTTATCGTGGGGTTATCAGGAGTTATTTTGAACTTATTTCTCCCTGAAAAACTAACCTTTTTAAGCCCCGCCCGTATCATGATAAATAAAATGAGTAAATATAAATACCATCCAGATAACCATCGGAAGTGTCAAGGAAGGAATAACTATGCAAACAAGAATGAATTTTAACGAAGTACGCACCGTTTTACTCAAGGTGGAAAAAGAGCTTAATTCCATACTTTTCGGTCAAGAAAAAGTGGTTAAAGAGCTTCTCTTTGCCTTTTTCTCACAGGGACACACCCTGGTGGAAGGGTTGCCCGGGCTGGGTAAGACCATGCTGGTGAAGGCTCTGGCTAAAACCTTTTCCCTGACTTTCAAGAGAATTCAGTTCACGCCCGATTTAATGCCAGCCGATATTACGGGTACCCACCTGCTTATTGAGAAGGAAGGCCTGCGGGAGTTTGTTTTTATGAAGGGTCCTATATTTTCCCATCTCTTGCTCGCTGATGAAATAAACCGTGCTACTCCCAAGGTTCAGTCAGCCCTGCTGGAAGCGATGCAGGAAAGGACTGTTACTGCTGGAGAAATCACCTATCCCTTGCCCAACCCTTTTTTTGTGGTGGCCACCCAGAATCCTATTGAAATGGAAGGCACCTACCCGCTTCCTGAAGCTCAACTGGACAGGTTTAGCCTGAAGATCATAATTCCCTTCCCGGATCTAAATACCCTCAGGAGAATTGGCATAGAGACATCTCCTTATACCGAACCGAATGTGGAAGAAGTAGGTGATGAAAATCTTCTAAGGGAAGTTGTTTCCTTCATAGAGGTTATGCCGGTAGCCCCTGAAGTGGTAAATTATGCTTCCCGATTGGTAATGGGAACTCACCCCGAGGGAGATTTAGCCCCTTTTGAAGTAAGGAAATTTGTTCGCTATGGCTCAAGTCCCAGGGGAGTACAGGTTTTATTAAGGGCGGGAAAAGTAAAAGCCATGCTGGAAGACAGGCCAAACTTAAGTTTTAGCGATATTCAGGAAGTGGCTTACCCGGCTCTAAGACACAGGCTTATTCTCAATTTCGAGGGTGAGGCTGATAAAGTTGGGCACGATTCTCTGATCGAGAAAGTAGTTGAACTGGTTAGAAGATAAAGATATTTATGCCGTTTCTTTCCCCGGGGTTTAAGGAAAAACTTAGAGAATACCATCTTAATCTGCTTAAAGGTAGGGGCACCGTTGGTGGAAGCCGAAGGTCCACAAGGACAGGCCGTTCCTTGGAGTTAGCGGATTTCAGGTCTTATTCACCTGGTGATGAACTCAAGAGGGTGGATTTTAAAGCTTACGCCAGGCTTAGGAAACTGTTCGTTAAGGTGTACGAAGAAGAGGAGGAGGGCAACTTTGTTATTTTACTTGATAGAAGCCTCTCGCTTGATTTTGGAGAGCCCTCCAAATTTTTCATTGCCCAAAAGGTAGCCTCTTTAATAACCTTTCTGGCTCTAAATAAGAGGGAGAAAGTCTTGTTTTTTCCTCTTCCACAGGATAATGAAAAACCTGTTTATCTGAATCATATAAATCATTACCGCTACTTTGAAGAGCATTTGACCTATCTTTTACCAGCAGGTAAATTTCCCCCACTTTCGGAGTTTAAAAACTTGCTGGAATCAATCCCTTTCCGTGGAGGTGTTTACCTTCTTACCGATTTATTTCTTCCCTCGGAGTTTATTTCCTATTGGAGACAATTAAAACTCCATTCTTTAGCCTTCACGGTGATAGTGATCCAGTCTTATGAAGAATTAGAGCCATCAGAAATAGGTGAAGTAAATTTGAAAGACCTGGAAGAAGACGCTAAACTATCTTTTTATTTCCAAAAAGAAAGTATTCAGCTGTATAAAGAGCAGTACAACCATTATTTTGTCCAGAGGCAGGAAGAGATAGTTAAAGCAGGGGGTAGATGTTTTTTCATAAACAATCAAGATAGTGAAGATGCCCTGTTTTACAGGTTGCTCAAGGAGGGGGTTATTTACTGAGATGAGTTTTGAAAGAGGCTGGATGCTCTGGTTAATAATGCCTGTCTGGGGATATATAATATTTCTCTATTTATTTCGCCGGCAACCGCGCCCGAAAAACTATCCTACTTTGAGATTTTTTCGGGATATGGAGCCACAAACTACTTCTATCTTTCGCAGGAAGAAACCCCCTTTTTTATTTCAACTTATACTGGATTTACTGATTAGCGCTTTACTGATAGTTAGCCTGAGCCTGCCCTATATACAAGCCTACCGTGTGCCTCATTTGATATTGGTAGTGGATAATTCATTTTCCCTTAACGCTAAAGACATTGAACCCAGCCGATTTTCTTATTTAATAAATGAAGCCAGGGAGGTGGTTAGAAAATACCCCTCCTCAAAATACTCATTAATCGTGGGGGAGCCTCCTTACCCGAAACTCTTTGAAGCAAAAAACGCTTCCTTGCTAATAAAACGATTGGAGGAGATTAAACCCACTGCTACACGGTTTATGTGGAAAGAAGCCTCCTCCCTGGCAAAATCTGCGGGAGGAGGAGATGCTCTTGTATACCTGCTAACCGATGGCTCTGCGCTTCCAGCAATACAGGAAGAAAACAAATATCCTGATTATTTTACAGGAGTTGGTTTATCAGGTTTGCCGCTATTAACTCGTAGCGACAATGTCTATTTCAAAAGGATGGTCATAGAAGAAAGCGGTGGCGAATATTATCTATTCCTGGTGCTAAAAAACGACGGTGAAAAGGAAGTTAACCTGAAATTGACGGTAAGTCATCAGGAACCCCTTTTTCAAACGGAAATATCGCTTATTGCTGGGGAAGGAAGAGAGATTTTGTACAAGTTGACCGATAATTTTCCCTACCTTAAAGCCGAATTTACTCTCCTTTCCGGGCTTGATTTTCTGGATATGGATAATCAGGCTTATTTTTCTGGTGGCAGGAAAGAACCTTTGAAGGTAGCTATGGTGGGTAGGGAAAATCTTTTTCTGAAAGCTGCCCTTTCAGCGGTTAAAGATGAAGTAATGGTATTCAACCTGAAACCGGAAGATATGGTTTTTGGAGGCTACGATGTCTATTTTTTATTGGGAAGCAAGCCCTCAACCCTGCCTCATAGGCCAGTTGTGCTAATAAATCAGGAAGGAGAGGGCATCAAGGAGATATCCCTTACGGAGGATAACTGGGAAGATTCCGAGTATATTATAAAAGAGCATCCACTCCTCAAATATGTGGATTTAGAAAATTTAGCGATTGATAAAGCCTATCAAGGAGAATATAAAGGGGAGGTGCTTCTTTCTCTCAAGCAGGGAGAAGCAGAAATTCCCCTGATAATAATGGAAAAAGAACCCGCCCTTCGCCTTACTTTTGCTTTTCCCCTGTCATCTTCCAATTTAACCTTACTTCCAGCATTTCCCACTCTGATAAAAAATATCATCTCTTATGTTGATAGTAAGAATATGGAAGCCTACCTGGGGGAAGATATAAGTCTGTTGGAAGGTGAAATAATCGTTCCTTCCGGTGAAAAGGATTACCTTCCCGAAGGGATGCTGAAGTTAATGGAAGCTGGTGTTTATGAGATAAAGAATATTTTCAGCAGTTATTATATTTCGGTTAATTATCCACCCGAAGAGTCATCTATCCAGGCAACTCTTACCAATTTACCCTTTCCTGAGTCAGCCAAATTGAAGCCGCTTTCCCTGGTGCCTTATATCATTATATTAGGTATTGCGCTACTTTCTTTGAGTTATTATCTTTTATGGAAGAGATGGTAGTCTTGTTATGAAAAGGTTTTGGAGTCTGGCCCCGGCACTTAGAACACTTGTTTTAGGCTTACTCGTCTTGACAATTATAAATCCCACCCTGGAAGTTAGGTCTTCCCGTGGTAAGTTGGTAGTTCTGGTAGACGAATCCAGAAGTGTGAAAGACCTGGCGGGGGATGTCAATCAACTGGTTGCTTCCTACCTGAAAAATATTGAGGGAAATGTGGTAGTAATTCCTTTTGCTGGTTCAACCATTGCCGGAGAAGCCGAAGAAACCACCAATTTTGAAGAAGCCCTTACGGTGGCTCTGGGTCACCACCCCCAGGCGGTGCTCCTGGTTTCAGATATGGTACAGACTTCAGGCGAGATTACCCGAATGCTTCCTTATTATAAAAGGAGCCAGGTTCCTCTTTATCTTTTACCATTGGAAGGGTATTTAAAAGAAACGCTGATAAAGAGAGTGGAAGCACCCTCACGAATCTTTCGCCAGAAACCTTTTTCCCTGAAAGTAGAGATTTATTCAACCGAAAGAACTCAGGGCATGCTGAAAGTGAAAATCTATTCACCGGAAACCACAGTATATGAAACCCTGGAGGTAATGGAAGTATCTTTGTTTCCTGGTCTAAACTCCTTTTCTCCGACTGTTAAAATTAAAAATAGTTCCTCTTATGTTCAATTAAAGGTATCTTTGTTGGAAACTGTGGACACCTGGACTCAGAATAATGATTACCTGATTTCCCTGTTTATGGACGATTCTTATCCCCTCCTTTTGCTTTACGGTGAGGAAGTTAATAGTAAATGGATAGATAGTCTATTGACAGAGCAGGGTTTTGAGGTGGACTCCCGTCCTGTTAAGCGTTTCCCGATAACCTATGAAGAGCTGATGGGTTATAGAGGGATTATTTTGCTGGATGTATCAGCAATGGATTTTAAGACTGAAAATTTACTGCTTCTTACCCGTTACCTGAAGGAGCAAGGAAGGGGGATGATAACTATAGGTGGGGGTAGAAGTTTTGGTCTGGGTGGGTATAAAGGAAGCGCCCTGGAAGAGCTATTGCCGGTTTTTTCGGAAGTTCAGGTTCCCCATCGTATCCCTGAAGTGGCTCTTCTGGTGGTGATGGACACCTCAGGCAGCATGGCAACTGAAGGAAGATATGGTACCAAGCTTAAATTAGCCAAAGAAGGGGTGAAGCGTGCCTTGAAAGTGCTTTCTCCAGATGACCTTTTTTCTCTTATTGCGTTTCACTCAAAATCTGAATTAATTTTACCTTTTGATTATCCCTTGAAAGAAAGAGAGAAAAATATTGATGAAGAAATAGATGGATTACAGGCAGGAGGAGGTACGGACATCATAGAGGCTTTGAAAGAAGCCACTATAACCTTTGAAGGTATTGAAGCTACCAACAAACAGTTGTTGCTGATTTCTGATGGCATTGCCCCGCAAGAGGGTTTAGAAGAAGTATTACTTAAATTAAAAGATCAGAAGGTGGAAGTGATTGCTATCGGTGTGGGGCAGGATGCCAACCTGGAATTCTTGAAGAAAATTACTGCTCCCTGGGGAGGTAAGGTTTATTACTCACCTGAAGGCGAAAACCTTCCAGAAATTGCCAGTCGTGAGGTCGGACGGATTAAAGCCAGCTATCTTTATCTCAAGCCTTTTAACCCTAAAAGGGCTTCCTCCCATAACATATTAAAAGAAATTAGCGATAAAGAACTGAGAGAATCTATTCTTTCTGGATATCTGCGAACAACCCTCAAAGAAGGCTCACAGATGATTATAGCTACTTCCCTTGATGAACCGTTGGTAGCAATTAAAGAGGTCGGGCTGGGTAAGTCACTGGTATATACTGCTGATGGTGAGGGGAAATTATCGGGAGAATTTCTTAACTCTACAGTCTTTACCCGACTTTTAACGGGTATGGTAAGAGAGCTTTTTCTTCAGGAATATGGTGATGTGGAAGTAATCGGTGAAAAGGTTTTTTATTATAGCGAACCTCCTTTACCTTTAAATACCCCTATTGTCGGAACAGTCAGAGGGCAAACTCCTTTCAAGACTTTCGCCATCAGTTTTGTGCGCCAGGGGATTAACAATTATGAAGCGGTTTTGCCCGGGTTACCTTCGGGAAGTTATTTTCTTCGCCTGACCGATAAACAAGGAACTCTGTTGAAAGAGGTGCCTTTAGGGGTCTCCTATCCTGAGGAATATTTAATTACCTCGGAAAGTTTTATCCTTCCACTAATGCAAAATCAGGAAGGGGTGACAATATTGGGAAGCTTTAAGGATATAAGTAAACTATATGTGCCAACCGGGAAAAATACCATATTTTTGAGGTCTTTACTATTATTATTTTCTATAATGTTTTTCCTTCTGGAACTGTCTCTCAGGATGTTGGGTATCAGGGGCAGGGATATATTGAAAAGGATGTTTCCTAAACGAAAGTTACCCACCAGGGAAGAGATAGATAAGAGAAAGAGATTTCTGGACATCTTCAAAGGCGATTTATACCGTTAAATAAATGTAAATAAATGAGAACGTTTCTCTAAAATCTTTGTAACTGACAGTATTTTAGGCAATAATTTTTATGAGTATCATTTCATAATCAAAAGATCTGAGTAATTGAGAACGAATAATTCATAAGAAATAAATAAAAATGATTCTCGTATTTTTCAGTATTATGAAAGTTTCTTGGGTCTTCCCCGGGGTCTGAAAGAGGTATTTATAAACATAAGTAAGCGTTTATATTTTTCTTGAAATTCCAGATTGCCAAGAATCCCTTTTTCAAGCTGACTTCTTATATTATTTAAACACTCTTCTTCCATTAATTTATTTACCTGGCGCTGGTAATTATTGCTTCGCGAAGAAGGGTCATACCCTAATTCAAGATAATATGGGTTATCATCAATTAGATTATTGATAATATTCTCATTTTTTTCAGAAGTGTAATAATGATAACTGGACCAGGGCCACTCCTCGGGTCTATTAACTAAACCTGCTCTTACTGGGTTAAGTTCTATGTATAAACCACAATAAATGAAGTAATTTTCTTTGTCAACTAATGAGCTGCGAAATCTTCCTTGCCAGACATGCCCAACCCTGTTGTATTTTTGGTTGAAGTATTTGGCATAAGCTAAAGTTAATTTTTGTGTTATTTTGGAAAGATTTCCAGTTGGACCTGGTTCAAGAAGAAGATGAAAATGGTTTGGCATAATACAATAATTGTATATTTTAGGGAGCATTTCTTTTTTGAATCTTAGTAAAAGACTGAGAAAATATTTATAATCCGATGTATCTAAAAATATCGGTTCTTTGTTATTTCCACGGTTAAGTATATGAAAATGAATGTTTGGTAGGTTAATTCTTGGTGGTAATGGCATATGTAATTATACCATAATAATTATGTCAATAAATGAGAAATCAAGTAGATAATTTGAGAACGTTTCTCAAATAATCCTGTAGAGGAGAGTAATATGGGCTATATTTATTAATGAATAACCATTTTTAACACATTTTTTTCTCTGGTATAATGAATTTAATTTAACCTGATAATAGTGAGGTTTATATAAGTTGAAAAAGTCAATAATTATTACCTTGATATGTTCGTTTGTGATAATTGGGGTGTCCGCAGCGTTTTTATTGGGAAAAATTAAATGGGGAGAAAACAAACCCCCGGTTAACTCTGGACTTGATGAAGAAAAACCCGGGGTTGCCCTGATTCTATCTCAGGAAAATTCCCGCAAAGGCATAACCGGAGGAGATACCCCTGATGGAAAAGCCTATCCTGATATTATGTTTTCTCTACCACTCGGAGCCAAAATATTTATGCCCTTTGAATCGGGAACCCTGGATTCGGGCACCTCAGAAGTGGGAGGTGTTAAGTTAGAATTATTTGTCTTGAAAGACGAAGGTAGTGAAAGAGAGCTTTATTTTATAGCCCAAGACTTTACCATGGGACTGCCTGATGTCTATAAAAAAGGGGAAGTTGTGGGGCAGGTTAACTCCGATAAACCTGTATCTCAAACCTATCCAGATTACAACCTGGTTATATTTCCAGACGACGCCTGGTATGCTAAAGTTTCCAAGCATCCGAGCGACCCCATAGAATACTTAAAACTTCTGTTTTCTCTAAAATAATAGATACTCCTTCAAAAGGTAGATAAAAACCTGATGAATAAATTGTCTAAAATGATAATGCGGTTTCTTTGCTTGCTTGTTGCGGCGATAATTATTCTATTCAGTTCAATATTGGATAGGGCTGTAAATTTCCTTTTTGATAAAGATATCCCGCTTATTATTATCTCCCCCGTAGATGATAAAGTCAGGGGCGTTATAACAATAGATATTCTGGTATATGATTCCAGCGACCCCCTGAATATAAATATTCATCTTGATAGGCAAAAGGTGAATGCTATTTTCCCTCTGATAATTGACACCACCAGATTTTCTGATGGAGATTATACTTTAACTGTTGAAGCGACAGATTCGTCAATCAGGAAAAACAGGGCTATTGATATAGCTAAATTTACCATAGACAACACCCCGCCATCAGTAGAAATTGTTCTGGAGAAAGAAATTTTGGAGCCGGGAGGTATTCTTCAGGGCTGGATTAATTTACAGGAAAAGGCTTCAGTGGAAGCAAAAATTGCTGGAGAAAACCTGATTTTATTAACGACCGAACCTGCTAACCTTCAAAGCTTTGGGTCTAATTTATCATCTTTCTTTTTCATATATGGAATCCCCTTAAACCAGAAATCACTACTCAAAGAAATATTCATTGAAGCAGTGGATGAAGTAGGAAACAAAACCAGCAAATTATTAACATATCAGTTAAAGGACAGAAAATTTCCTACGGAACACTTAACCATTGCTGAGGAGAAAACCCCACTTCTTGATATAAAACTGTTGCAGGAAGAAAGAAAAATTGTGGAAGAGGCCTTAAATATGATAAGTAAAGGAATCTACTGGGAGGGAGATTTTATTCCACCAGTTAATTCGGTCATAACCTCACCTTTTGGGTTTACAAGAATATATAATCGAGGACTGCTTATTGACCAGCATAAAGGTTTAGATTATAGGGCCAGGAGAGGAACAGATATTCAAGCGGCTAATAGTGGTTTTGTCGTGCTTGCGGAGTTCCTCAAAGCGCGAGGTGGGACTATTATAATTGACCACGGCATGGGAGTTATGTCTCTTTATTATCATCTGGAAGAGATAATGGTAAAAGCGGGTGATAGGGTGAAAAAGGGTCAATTCATTGGAAAAGCAGGCGATACCGGAATAACCACTGCTCCACACCTTCATTTTGAGATGAGAATCAGGAACGTGGCAGTTGACCCCAGCCATTTTTATAGCGGGAAGTAAATAAAGGAAAGCCCCTTCAGGGAATAGAAGGGGCTAATTGATTACAATACTATAAATTACAGCGTAGGTTGTCAAACTGGTTTTTTACTTAATTTGGGCGGGTTTTTCTTCAGCCATTCCTCGTGTTTTAGATAGAGAAGCTCAAAGTTTTCATACATACGTGGGCTGGTGTCATTACGGAAACCGGGCATTATACCCTTAACTTTACTCCACATTATGTCCAATCCAAAACCCATGTCAAAAAAGAGGTCTTCACTTAAGTGACCTCTGAGCACAAAAACTCCTGCCAGCTCAAAGAAATTACAGACCGTGGTGAATTTTCTTCTTTCTGCTGAACCTCTGGGATACCTGTCTTTAAATTGAATGTAATCGTTAATATGAAATTGCGTGTACATCCAGGTGAAGGCTTCATCAACTTTATCCCACATTCGCATCTGGGCCAATTCTAACAATAATTTGGCATCATTATTTGCCATTTTAATTCACCTCCCTTTCAAGTATTTTAGCATAAATAAAATAATATAGAAGTTAATATATCCTGTTTTTTTGTCTTCCCTGGTTTAACCCGGTAACTCCGCTTTAATTACCTGAAACCTCAAATGCTGGATCAAATCCAGCAGGACAGGGGCGTAGAAAATCTGAGATCAAAACGAGCCTTACGGGCTCTCGAGACGACCTTCAACCACCTCTGTCACCTGAATATAAAACTTATTTCCCCTTGCGTGTTAAAATTATTAAAAACAGGTGAGGAATTAAAATGTTTATTGATGCCCTTTTAGTTATTTTTTCTTATCTTCTGGGTTCTGTGCTTTTTGGCGTGGTTGGCAGTAAGTTTATAAAGGGAGAAGACATCCGCGGTAAAGACAACCCCGGTGGTTCCGGTTCTATCAGGCAGTATGGCTGGGCCTGGGGCATATCGGTAGGGGTTCTGGACGCCCTAAAAGGAGTACTGGTAGGTTATCTGGTAACCCGATATGCTACCAACAACCTTACTTTAATACTTTGTGGGATTGGAGTGGTTGCCGGTCATAACTGGCCTATTTATTTTGGTTTCCGTGGAGGTGGAGGTTTAGCTCCAACTTTTGGTCTGTCTCTGTTTCTTTTCCCGATAGAGCTTCTGATTTCAGCTATACCTGCCTTAATATCAGCGCTTCTTTACTTTTATACCAAACTTCCTAAATACCTTCCTTTTATAGGTCCAGCCCCTATTATGGGTAGTTTTGCGGTAATAACTCTCCTGGTGTTGGTTTTTCTTCGTTGGGGATTTTACCCCTATACTCTCCTTATATTGGCCATGGGAATTACTCTCATAATAAGAGGTTACACCATGTACTTAAGAGATAAAAAGAAGCGAAAAGAGTTAAAGAGTTAATGGTGAATGTTATAATTTACCAGTGTTTGACTTAGACAGGTATAAGGCTCAAATCAAGTTCCTCGGAATCGGTCAGTCCGGGCAGGAAAGGCTGGCTCAAAGTAAGGTAGTTATAGTGGGATTGGGAGGTCTGGGTTCTTTTTTCCTTCAATATCTGGTTAGAGCGGGTATCGGGGAAATTACTATCATCGACCACGACACTATTGAACTTTCCAACTTGCAAAGACAGGTTCTCTATGACGAATGGGATGTAGAAGAAGGAAGATTAAAGGTGGAAGCAGCCCTGGAGAAGATGAGCAGGGTTAACCGCGAAGTGAAGTTATCAGGTTTTACCACTTATCTTTCCCCCCAAAACGCTGAAAAACTTCTCATAAACCACGATTTAATTCTTGATGCCACCGATAACTACGAAACCCGCTACCTTATAAATGATGTGGCTATCAAACATTATATCCCCTGGATATTTTCCGCTGTGGCGGGGTCTTTTGGTATGGCTTCGGTAATAATTCCCAGGAAAACTCCCTGCCTGAGGGAGATAGTGTTGGAAGAAGTTAGCAGTGAAGCCTTAAGTTGTTCCGCAATTGGCATCATTTCACCCATCATAGCAGCAGTAACTGCCTTTTCTGCAACCCAGGCACTCAAATACCTGGCTTTGGGTGAAGAGTACATTGATAAAGGGCTGGCTTTTATTGATTTATGGCATCCTATCCTGGAAATGACTGATATCAAGCGGGAGGAAACCAAGCCCTGCCCTGCCTGTCATCTGGGGGAGTACGAGTATCTGGAAGGAAACAAGTTTCCAGCCTTCAAAACTAATGGGTCAACCTGTTAGAATTATTTACAAGGAGTAATTATGTATAAAATTGATGAAGCAGAAGTAAAAGGAGAGATGGTAGAAGGAGCTGCTGGTGCCTCCATTAAGTGGCTTCTTCACAAAGGTATTGGAGTTCCCAATTTTGAAATGCGAATCTTGGAAATTGAACCTGAAGGACAAACACCTGAACATACCCATCATTGGGAACACGAGGTGTATGTACTTTCTGGAAAGGGTAAAGTAAAAAGCATAAAGGGGGATGCTGAACTAACACCAGGGGTAGCCATTTTTGTACCTCCATACGAGAAGCATGTTTTCGTAAACGAGGGCGAGGAGATTTTGAAATTTATCTGTGTAATTCCACGGAGAGTGGGCTGATTTTAATTGACAGTAATTGATTGTCAGGATAGAATTAAGTGTGAAATTTATATGTTACTCTCAATGAGTAATAAGAGATTCAGGGAGGTTTTATGAAAAAGATTTTAGTAAGTTCGTTAGTTGCAGCTTTAGTGTTAGGCTCATTTATGTTTTTCTTTAATCTTTCTCAAACTGCAGAAGCTCAGGCAGTGATCAAGGTAGGTCTGGTAACCGATGTTGGTGGTAGAGGTGATAAATCTTTCAACGACTCTGCTTTAAGAGGCCTGGAGAACTGGGGAGCCGGTTTAAAAATGGTTGCCGGTGTTGGCTATCAAGCGATGACCGATGCTGAATACCTGCAATCAATCGTAGATGAAGCACCTGATTTATTGGACAGGGGCATCAAGAAGTATAATGTTGAACCCATGGTGCTTGAATCCAAGGCTAATGAAGACTATGTCCCCAACTTGAAGACCCTGGCAGCCAAAGGAGCAAACCTTATAATTGGTGTTGGTTTCATGCTTACCGATGCTATTGCGGAAGTAGCTCTACTTTATCCCGATGTCAAGTTTATGTTGATTGACGGTTGGATTGACTCTCCTCCAGCCAATGTAGTTTGCTATGTTTTTAAAGAACAGGAAGGGTCTTTCCTGGTAGGAGCTCTTGCTGGCCAGATGACCAAGAAGAATGTGGTTGGATTTGTAGGCGGTATGGACCTTGGCATCATCCATAAATTTGAAGCTGGCTACAAGGCGGGTATAAAAACGGTGAATCCTGATATTACCATTCTTGAAGGATACACCGGCAACTTCAGCAGCACCGAAGACGGACAAAAGGTGGCCAAGACCCAATTTGACCAGGGAGCAGACATTGTTTATCATGCTTCAGGTGCTTGCGGTATTGGTGTCATTGAAGAAGCCAAAGGAAGACCTGAAGGTTACTTTGCCATAGGCGTGGACTCTGACCAGGATTATATGGCACCCGGAAAAGTTCTAACCTCCATGATTAAACATGTTGACTATGCCGTTTGGCTTTCTATCGCCTCTATTGCCGAAAACACCTTTACTTCCGGTCATGTTATCCTGGGTGTTAAAGAAGGCGGAGTAGGCATCTCACCTCTTAAACATACCAAAAATCTAATTTCCTCGGCAATTCTGGATAAAGTTGAAGACCTCAAAGCTAAAATAATATCCGGGGAAATCGTAGTTCCGTCTAACCGCGACGAATATGCCACCTGGGAAGCTGCTTTAACACCTGTAGAAACACCACCTGAAGAAAAGAAACCGAATAACTGGCTTTACATTGCTATCGCTGTTGTAGTAGTAGCCGCTATCGCTAAATTTATTTTCTTTAAGGGTAAGAAGTAGGAGTAATTTAGAAGTTCAAGTATCAGGTAAATAAAGGGGGTGGGTTTTATGCCCATCCCCTTTTTATACGGAGGTGGCAGGAGTGGAAACGGTAATTGAGATTAAAAATGTAAATAAAATTTTTGCTGAAGTTGTGGCTAACGACAATATTTCCCTGGATATCAAAAAAGGGGAGGTTTTAGCTATCGTCGGGGAAAATGGTGCGGGCAAGACCACCCTGATGAACATAATTTATGGTTTGTACACCCACGATACCGGAAGCCTTACTATTTGCGGTAAAAATATTCACCACCATTCTCCCAGAAGAGCCATAGAGTTGGGAATAGGGATGGTTCACCAGCATTTTATGCTGATACCTAAATTTACAGTTACCGAGAATATAATTTTGGGGCAAGAATTTACCAGAAATGGCATTGTCCTGGATATAGATAAAGCAATAGAAAATGTAAAAAGCATTTCTGAAAAATATGGTTTAAGGGTAGAGCCTGACCAGAGAGTGGAGACTCTTTCGGTAGGAATGCAGCAGAGAGTGGAAATAATCAAAGTACTTTTCCGTGGAGCGGAAATACTCATTCTTGATGAACCCACGGCAGTGCTGACTCCCCAGGAAGCAAAAGAATTATTTGAAACCATAAATCATTTAAAAAATCAGGGGAAAACTATAATTTTCATATCCCATAAGCTCAAAGAAGTACTGGAAATTGCTGATAGAATTGTGGTTTTGAAGAATGGTCGGGTAGTAGGTATTAAAAATAAAGCTGAAACTGATGAAAGAGAATTGGCACGCCTGATGGTAGGAAGAGATGTGGTGTTTGAATCGCCTCGCTTCGAAACAACGCCCGGAGATGTTGTTCTGGAGGTTAAGGATATCGTGGTGATGGGCGAGAAAGGCTTACCAGCGGTGAAAAAAGTTTCATTGGCTCTAAGGAAAAATGAAATATTGGGTATAGCAGGTGTGGAAGGTAATGGCCAGGTTGAGCTGGTGGAAGCGTTAACCGGGTTAAGGGATATTGTTTCAGGGGTAATTAAAATAAAAGGGCAGGAAATCAAAGAATTTCATCCCTGGACTTTCCGCAATAAAGGGTTTGCCCATATACCTCAAGACAGAAGAAGAAGGGGTTTAATATTACCCTTTACCGTTTCCTATAATTTGATACTGGGCAGGCAAAAAGAAAAGATTTTTTCCTCAGGCATTTTTATAAAAAGCAAGAGTATTTCAGATTTTTCAGAGAAGAAAATACAGGAGTTTGATATAAGACCCAGGAATAAAAACCTGAAAGCAGATGCTCTTTCCGGTGGAAACCAGCAAAAAGTAGTAATTGCTCGGGAAATTTCATCCAATCCTGAGGTTCTGGTTGCTTCTCAACCTACCCGGGGGTTGGATGTAGGTGCTACCGAGTTTGTCCACCAGAGGCTGATTGAGCAAAGAGAGTCGGGGAAAGCTGTCCTTTTAATATCCCTGGAGTTAGAAGAAATAATGCTGTTATGCGATAGAATTGCAGTTATGTACAATGGTGAGATTGCTGGCATACTTGACAGGAAAGACGCTACCGAAGATGAACTTGGTTTATTGATGTTAGGCGCCCGTCAACATTAAAGGTGGTGATATAAATGGCTGAATTTGTAAACTGGTGGTATAAAAGAAGAGAGAATATCCTTGATTTTATGATGCCCATATTAGCAGTCCTGGCTGGTTTCCTGGTAGCGGCCCTGATGATAAAGGCTACCGGTAAAAGCCCACTGGAAGCTTATAAGTTACTGTTGCAGGGAGCTTTGGGCCATAATTGGCAGGAATTTATATCTCTCGGTCTGGCTGGAGAAGGTCTTCTGAAAGGGAGTATTCTGGCTCTAACCGGTTTGTCGGTTACCGTAGCTTTTAAGGCAGGTTTGTTTAATATAGGTGCTGAAGGGCAGTTCCTGGTAGGAGCAATCACCGCTGCCTATTTTGGCTTTAAACTTAATTTTTCTCCCTGGATTAACATCCCTTTAATTTTATTAGCAGTGATTATTATTTCAGGTTTATACGGAGCCCTGGCTGCTTATTTGAAAGTAAAAAAAGGTGTGCATGAGGTTATTACTACCATCATGTTAAACTGGACAGCAGTTCATCTTATAGAAAACTGGTTGGTGGTAGGACCCTTCAGTATATTGAGATTTTTCCCCCGTGCCATCAGAGCAGGAACTCCTTATGTGAATGATAACTCCCGTCTTATGCCTTTAATGGAAACTACCAGGCTTAATGCTTCCATATTTATAGCCCTCATTGCGGTGATAATTGTTTTTTACTTACTATATAAAACAGTCATCGGATACGAGATACAGTCAATAGGTAAAAATATTGAAGCAGCCAGATATTCCGGGATAGATACCGGTAAATCAATGATATTATCTATGTTTATTGCAGGTGCCCTGGCAGGGTTGGCTGGTGCCTGCATGATTTTAGGTACGGAAAAACAGTACCCCGGGGTTTTCAGGCCAGGATATGGTTTTGATGGTATTGCCATGGCACTGATTGGTCTTACCCACCCAATTGGTACCTTTATTACTTCCCTATTTTTCGGGTTTGTCCGGGCAGGAGCTACCAGTATGCAATTAATGGGAATTCATAAAACCTTTGCTGATATTATCCAGGGAACAGCTATCTTATTTGTGGCCAGCCAGGTAGGGTTCAGGTATCTGGTTTATCTCCTGGAAGTAAAACTTAAAAAGAAAAAACACTTAGTTAAACCTGGGGAGCCGAAATGATATTCATTATAACGATAATTATATCTGTTATTTCGTCCCTCCTGAAGTTTGGTACACCCATTATTTTGGCCGGGCTGGGGGGAGTTATTACCGAAAATGCAGGAGTGGTAAACATTGCCCTGGAAGGGATGATGCGCATTGGTGGATTTTTTGCCGTTTTTGGTACTTATGTAACAGGTAACCCCTGGTATGGGATTTTATTAGCCATGGTAGCTGGTGGACTGGCAGGACTTCTGCATGCCTATATTTCAGTTTCTCTAAGGGGTAACCAGATTGTCAGCGGGGTAGCCATAAATGTGTTTGCCCTGGGTGGAATTACCTTTTTCCTGGAGAGATATTTCAATACTACCGGTCATTCACCCTCAGTGGCTTCTTTTATGAACAAACCCATCTTTCCATCTTTAGCCAAAGTTCCCTATATTGGTGAAATATTTATGAATATGAATGTGTTTGTTTTTCTGGCAGTAGTTATGCCGTTTGTAATTCATTTTTACCTTTACCGTACACCCTGGGGATTAAGGCATCGTTCAGTGGGAGAGCACCCTAAAGCGGCTGATACCCTGGGTGTGAATGTGTACCTGGTTAGATATTTGGCGGTAACTGCCTCAGGGGTTTTTGCGGGTTTAGCAGGAGCTTCCATTGCCATTGGACAGCTTAGCCTTTTTGATAACCATATGCCTGCAGGTCTGGGTTTTATCGCCCTGGCGGCTATGATTTTCGGTAAATGGAAACCTCTGGGAACGATGGCAGCAGCCCTGTTCTTTACTTTTGCCTCGATTGTTCAGATATATATTCAAACTCTGGCACCACAAATTTTAACTATAATTCCCCGGGGATTCTTCCTCGCCCTGCCTTATATGTTAACCATTCTTGTTTTAGCTGGTTTTGTGGGTAGGGCTATACCTCCAGCAGCCAGCGGGGTTCCCTACGAAAAAGGCGAAAAGCTTTAACAATATAAAAGGGTAAAAGGGGGATTGTCCCCAATGGTTTCAAATAGTAATTTAGCCCGATATCTTCCTGTTGGAGATAAAGCCCTCTCCATTGAATTTAGCCAAAAGATTTGCCAGGAAGATAGCTTGAAAGTCCTGAATTTAGATAAAACCTTGAAGAAAAGGCCTATAATCGGGATAGAAAGCACACTTCCCACTTACCGTTCTTTGCTTATTTACTACAACCCGCTTGAAATATCAGTTGAAGATCTTCAAAAACAACTCCAGCAATTAGAGTTATCCCTGATAAAAACAGAGATTTTCCCCTTTCGTCTGATCAGTATACCTACTATCTATGGGGGAAGATACGGACCTGATTTAGAATTTGTGGCTCAACACAATAATCTTTCCATAGAAAAGGCGATTGAATTACATTGCTCTGCAGAATATCAGGTGTCTATGATGGGTTTTACTCCCGGATTTCCTTACCTTAGTGGTATGTCACCAGAAATATCTACTCCCCGGCTACCTAATCCACGACTAAAAGTGAGTGCGGGTTCGGTAGGCATTGCTGGTTCTCAAACTGGAATCTATCCTCAGGATAGTCCTGGTGGCTGGAGAATTATAGGCTGGACACCCCTTAAGCTTTACGACCCTGATAGAGTAAATCCGATTCTTTTGGAGATAGGCGACAGGATTCGTTTCTTACCGGTTAAGGAAGAAGAAGGAGATATCTTGGTAAAAGGAGTAGAAACAGAACTTAACCTCAGTAAAAGGGTGAAAGAAAAGGAAAAATTCATAAAAGCAAGTAGAAAAATGGGTACTTTTTCTGTAATAAAAGGCGGTATCTTCACCACGGTTCAAGACAAGGGGCGCTATGGTTACTCACGCTATGGTGTGCCTTTCTCAGGTGCTATGGACTGCTACTCTATGGCACTGGCCAACTGCTTGGTAGGGAATGAATTAAAGGAAGCGGTATTAGAGATAACCCTTATGGGGGAAGAGGCAGAGTTTGTGTTCCATAATCCAGCCAGGGTGGCGGTGGTGGGAGGGAGGCTAACCTTTAAAATTAATGGTCAAGATGTTCCTCAGGATAGAGGAGTTCCGATTAAAAGCCAGGATATTATTTCTTTTTCAGCATTTGAAAAAGGATTTAGAGCTTACCTGGCAGTATCAGGAGGTGTAGAGGTACCTGCAGTTTTGGAAAGTCGTTCTACTTACGTAGGAGGAAACCTGGGAGGTTTTCAAGGGAGAATTCTTGAAAAGGGAGATGTCATATCTTTTAATATCCCGATAAATACTGCTGATTACACCACTTCTTTGCTGCCATCTTTTGATAAGTCAATTTCATTAACTAACCCCTCAACTACCTTGCCTATAAAAATTCGGGTAGTTATAGGCCCGCAGGATGATCACTTCACCATTCAAGGTCTTGATGTCTTCTTAAGTTCAGAATATGAAATAACCGTTGAATCTGACCGCAGGGGATTAAGGCTTGCTGGACCACTTGTAGAACGCAAAGATGTTGGCGAGATTGTTTCCGATGGCACTCCACCTGGATCAATACAGATTATTGGTTCCGGGTTACCCCTGATTATAATGAAAGATGGGCCTACCACCGGTGGGTATCCCAAAATTGCTTCCGTCATTACCCCTGACCTGGACCTCTTGGCTCAGGTTAAACCAGGTGACAGGATAAGGTTTGAAAAAATAAGTATAGAAAAATCTCACCAGATTTACCGGGAATATGAAAAAAAGTTTGAACAGTTAACTAAAGAGCCTCCAATCGTGATCACCTTGAAAGAGGAAGACCTGGAAAGTATAATTACTATGTTGAAAGAAAAATCTGCCAGACTTAAAAAATATATATTCAACATAGTTGATGAAGAGTACACTATAGAGGTGGAAATATTGTGAAGTATCTGGATTTGAATGCTGATGTTGGTGAGAGTTTCGGCATTTATACCGTAGGAAGTGATGAAGAGATTATGAAATTTATAACCTCAGCCAATATTGCCTGCGGGATGCATGCTGGTGATCCCCTGGTTATGGAAAAATCTATCACGCTGGCTAAAAAATATAGCGTGGGTATTGGTGCTCACACGGGTTATCCAGACCTCCAGGGATTTGGCAGAAGATATATGCAGATGAGCTTAAAAGAAATCAAAGCCTGTATTATTTATCAGATAGGCGCTTTACAGGCATTTATCCACCGAGAAGGATTAAAGCTTCAACATGTAAAAATGCATGGCGCCCTTTATAACCTGGCTCTGAAAGACGAACAGGTGGCTCAAACGGTAGTAGAAGTGGTAAAAGAAGTAGATAAAAACCTGATTATTTTTGCACCTTTTAACTCTCAAATGGGTAAGCTGGCTGAAGAATCGGGAATGAAGGTAGGAAGAGAGTTTTTTGCTGACAGAGCTTATGATAAGGAAGGTTTTTTGGTGGACAGAAGAAAGGAAGGAGCTCTTATTCTTGATAAAGAATTAGTTGTTGAAAGAGTTCTTTATCTTGTAAAGAAAGGTAAAGTTATTACTATAGAAGGTGAACATTTACCTTTTACAGCAGACACCATCTGTCTTCACGGAGACACGCCCGAAGCAGTAAGTTTAGCCCAGCATTTACAGCAGAACCTGAAAGATAACGAAATAACTATAAAACCTCTCGGTGGTTGGTTGTAAAGTAAAAAAATAGGGACTCTGGGGCTGTCCCCACTATGGTTTAGAGGCTGTCGGTGAACTCCTGGTAAGTTTTGTTATCTAACAGATTGTTTAACTGGTCCAGGTTGGAAATACCGATGACCGCAATCCAGCCATTACCAAAAGGGTCCTGATTTACGTATTCCGGGTTATCACCAAGTTCCTTGTTAACTTCCAGGACTTTGCCATCCAGGGGCATACATACCTCGCTGGCAGATTTAACCGATTCCACGATACTTAAAACAGCACCCTGTTTAAGTTCCTTACCAATAGCAGGTAATTCCACAAAAAGTATCTCACCCAACTGGTCCTGGGCGAAACTGGAAATTCCCACCGTGAAAACTCCCTCTTCTTTGGGTTTTACCCACACATGTTCTTTGGTAAAAAGAAAATTTTCTTGCATTTATCCTGTCCTCTCTTTTTTTAGAATATCTAAGACCGACTCTTCACTGATAGGGTTAAATTCCTGGTAGAACTCGCCTACCGCATAAAAAATATCGGGAGTATGTATCACCAACACCTCACTGGCTTTTTTCTTTAATCTCTCTACCGCTTCAGTGGAACCAACCGGCGCTGCTATATAAACCTCATCTGCTCCTTCTCGTAAAAGGTAATCCACAGCCGCTTCCACGGTGAGGCCGGTGGCCAGTCCATCATCTACCACCAGAACCTTTTTATTTTTTATTTCCCGTTTTGGTAGGGCTTTTCGGTAAGTTTCATCACGAAGGGTTAAGTCTTTCAGGTAATTGGAAGCCATCCTCGCTAGGTAATCTTCAGAAATCTGGCTGAAGGTAAAGAGGTCGTCTCCTTTTAAAATTTCCCCGTCAATAGTGACTATGGCAATAGCATATTCAGGGTTTCCAGGCGGTCCAATTTTTTTGGATAATACATAATCCATAGGAACGTTTAATTTTTCTGCCACCATCTGGGCAGTCACCAGGCCTCCACGGGGAAGCCCTATAACCAGTTCTACCTTAATACCACAGTTAAGAATAAAGCGGGATAGTTGTTCTCCAGCATCTTCACGATTTTTGAATATCATTTTGGATAATCTCCACCTTTCCTTGCAAGATTGCTCCTTCTTTCATTTCTATGCGCGCAGAAGTAATGTTTCCTTTTATATGGGCTGAACTGAGCAGTTCCACCCTTTCTTTGGCAAATATATCCCCCTCTACCCTACCAGCAACAGTCATGGTATTAGCAAATACTCCTCCCCTGACTCTTCCCTGAGGACCAATGACTAAATGGGATTCAATCTTTATTTCTCCTTCCATTTCACCGTCAATTCTCAGACCGCCTTTGCCTTCCAGGTTTCCCAGGAAGCGGGTATGTTCACCAATAACGGTACCTATGCTGGTGTCGCTGGTTTTTTCTTTTGGACCAAAAAAGGGCATATATACCTCCTATGGCAGATAGGGAATAGGATCAACGGGGTTGTCTTTAAGGCGTACTTCGTAATGGAGATGGGGTCCCGTGGAAAAACCACTGGTGCCCACATAACCAATTATCTGACCCTTGCTCACCAGCTGGCCTTCTTTAACCACTTTCTTACTTAAATGAGCATAAACGGTGGTGATGCCATCACGGTGGCTTATGGTCACTGTTAAGCCCATGCTTCCCAGGTAACCCACATCAATAACTTTGCCTTCCGCGGAAGTCTGCACTGCTGAGCCGTAAGGACCCATGATATCTACACCTCTGTGAAAATCTCTACCTCCCCAGATTGGGTTTCGTCTCCATCCAAAATAGGATACGATGGGTCCGGAAAGTGGATAGATATCCGGGGTTTTCCTCTTTGCTTCCAGAATGGTATCAGTTACATCCTGCAGATTAGCTAATTTAAGTTCGGTATCCTGGGCTTCCTGGGTTAAGCGGGTCATAACACCAGGTAAGGCTAAAACTCTTTCTTCCAGGGCACCACGGCTTACCGACCAGAGAGAAGTATTTTTTCGGGATAGGAGATCATCCAGAGATATATTAGCGGGGCCTAATTTGAGAGATTTTCTTACCTCTTCTTCAACTTTGCTAAGGTGATCCAGGTAAGTTTGAATAACCTCACTATCCTCCTTAACGCTGGCTAATAGTACTGTTAACTGACGATTCTGGGATTCCAGAAGTTCCAATTTTCTATTGGTTTCCACCCCCATACTTCTCTCACCCAGGTAAAGGGGCAAAAGGGTAACTGCTGAAATAATTGCTATTAACCAGATAGAAATGAGGCTTAAAAGAAGGTTTTTAAGAACCGCTCTTTTTAGAGAGATTCTGTAGGATTCTCCTCCGCTATGAGGAAGAAGATGAATGGTAAACCTTTCTTTATCCATTCCTGGCTTTTTTCCAGGCCTCCTTTAATATCTCTTCTTCTTCTTTGGAAAGAGATGTCTGGGGGTTACCCAGGACAACTTCCTTTATATATATTCTACTGCCTTCACGGCTAGTGAGGGAGGTTATTAGAAAACCGTCCCCCTCTTTATTAAGGGTTCCCAAAGAGCAGCCATAACCTTCTATGGATTCATTAAAAGGTATAAACCTTGTGAGACACACTCCTTTAAGGCTTCGAGTATCTGATTTTTTAAGTTCCAGAAGGAGTTTTTCCATTTCTTCAATTTTACTGATAAGCTCGGGAAGGTCTTTTATTTTAGACTTGTAACTTCTGAAAAAAATGATAAGAAAAATTAAAAAAGACAAAATAGCTATAGCTAAAGCTACATATGCATAAAGGAAGTAATCCATAATTATCTTATTATAGCAAAAGGGCGTTGTGTAAGTAAACTATACGCAACGCCCTTAGATATAAGACACTAACGAGATACAGCTTTCTTCAATTCTTTTCCTGCTTTGAATACGGGTACTTTTTTGGCAGGGATGTTGATACGGATTTTTTCTTTTGCCTTTCTGGGATGGACACCCATTCTCGCTGCCCGTGTGCGGACATCGAAAGAACCGAACCCAACAATCTTAACTGCTTCACCAACAGCATTGGCTTCTAAAATGCAATCAAATACTGCTTTAGTAACCATAGCTGCATCTTTTTTGGTGATGCCTGTTTTTTCAGCAACCTTGCTAATTAATTCTGGTTTATTCACTAAAGTTCACCTCCTTTTTAAATTTTTTACACAAGTGGAGTATATAACAATAATAAACGCTTGTCAAGTATAAAACCCTCAATAATCCAAGGTTATGTATTATATTACTTGTAGAGAGTTAAAAAATAAATAACTTAAAAAACATACTACCTTAATAATAGTAGAATTCATCAACAGTTATTGGGGTCAGGTCTGCAAAATCTCTTTTATTTAAGATATTTCAAGGTCTCTTCAATATAGCTTTTTTCAGTGGCATCTGCGGGTAAAATTAAATCAGGAGTCAATTCTTTTTCATCTACTATTCTTCCCGAGGGCAAACGGTACTTGGCAATAGTTAATTTTACAGCTCCTCCATCATTTAAGGTCCAAACTCTTTGAACGGACCCCTTGCCAAAACTATTCCTACCGATAAGATAAGCAGCGTCATGGTCCTGCAAAGCACCGGCTAAAATTTCTGCCGCACTAGCTGAACCACCGTCCACCCAGACAACCAGGGGTAAGTCAACGAATGGATTGTAGCCTTTCAGGGTGTCAGCCCTACCGTTACTATAAACTATGGAGACTATCTCGCCCCTTAAAAAGAATCTGGCTACCTCTACGGAAGAATCCAATAACCCACCGGGGTTTTTCCTTAAATCCAGGATGAGAGCGCGAACTCCTTTTTTTGTTAAATCATCTATAGCTTTACGGACATCGGATGCGGTAGGTTCGTTGAAGAGGGTAATTTTGATATAACCGAGGTCATTTTCTATTATTTTATATTCTACAGATACTATTTTTATTATCTCCCGGGTAAGTTCAACTTCATAGGTTTCATCACCTCTGCCAAACTCTATGGTTACCTTGGTTCCGGGATCACCCCTGATGGTGCCTGCTACTTTTTCCAAGGTCAAAGGTCCTGCCGGGATTTTATTTATCTTGAGGATAACATCACCGGCTTTTACTCCTGCCCTATCTGCAGGTGTACCGGTAAAGGGGGCGATTACTACCTTACGGCCATCTCTTATACCTATCTGAATTCCTACACCTCCGTAAAAGCCTTTTGCCTCATCCTGCAGGTGCCGGTAGTCTTCTTTTTCCATATAATAGGAGTAGGGGTCTCCCAGGGAATTAACCACTCCACTAATTATCCCCTGGTAAATTTTTTCGGCAGTAAATTCTTTTTTAAAATAGGACTCTTTTTCTATATACTCAATAGCCTGTTTGATTACACCGTGCTGTTCATCGGAAAGGGGTAAAAAATCATCGTACCTTACAGGTGCGGTTGTTCTGCCATAGAAAACACCGCTGGCAAAAAGAACAGAGCTTAACATTATAATTAAAGCAATACGCGGTAATTTATACATATTTCAACTCCTTTTAGGGAAGGTATTTCTGGGGGTTAACATACACTCCATCAATGATGATTTCAAAATGGAGATGGGGTCCTGTGGAATAACCGGTGCTGCCGCAGCGGCCTATTATCTGTCCCTGCTCAACTAACTGTCCCTCTTTTACATGGATTTTACTCAGGTGGGCATAACGGGTAGCTACTCCATTTCCATGGTAAATCAGAACCATCAAACCATAATAAGCTCTCCAGCCAGTAAGAACTACTTCTCCGCTTTTGGAAGCATATATAGGCGTACCGGTGGGAGCGGCTATATCCAGGCCGATATGCTTACCCAGGTATTTGCGGTATACCCCAAAAGGAGAGGTTATCCTGCCATAGAGAGGCCAGATGAAGCCTTCACCAGTGCGACCGATGGTTTTGCCTTTTCGTTCAGCCTCTAATTTTTTTAATAAGGATTGTATTTCTCTGGTTTCTCTATCTATTTGAGCTTGTAGTTCTTTCGCTATTTTGGAATAATCTTCCTTCTCAGATTGCACCTGTTGCAGGATATTCTCTTTACGAGCTACCGACTTAGTAAGGTTTTCCCTTTTAAGGGCTATTTCCTGTTTCAGGGTGGTTGTTTCTTCAGCTATTTTTTCCAGACCAGATTTTTTTATCTGAAGCTCCTTTTGCTGGTTTTTATTTCTTATCAATAAATCCTTATCATAAGACATTATAAAACCGAAATCGTACATATATTTGCTTAAATCTGTCAGGCTATGGCCTCCCTGCAAGAAAAGGGTAAGGGTACCTCCTCTATTGAGCCTATCCATGTAAATAAGTCTTTTTTTGATTTTACTACTGGTTTCTTCAATCTGGTTGTTGATTTTTTTGATTTCTTCCTCGGTTTTTTGGTTTTCTCCTTCCAGGTAAGCCAGCCTGGATTCCAGGTAAGCGATGTCTTTTTCTTTTCGTTCTATGTCTTTATCTATGGTGTCTATCTCTCTTAATAAACTTTTCTCTTTAGTTGATAGTTGTTTGACCAGTTTATTTACAGAATTAAGGGTTTTTTGCAGAGTGGTTAATTTATTCTGTTTGGTTTTAATGTCGTCACTAGTAGTTGCTATAGACAAACTTACATTTAAAGTGGTTAAAATTAAAACCAGGACGATAAAAGAAGAAACTATTTTTTTCATTTATTCCTCTTTCAGGTACCTGTTAGTAGCCAGGATAGCTCCCAGTCCACCGATAGGGATGCCGATGGAAGAAATAAATATCCAGAGATACCACCAGTTGTTAATGTAAGCGAGAGAGAGAGGGTTAAGAAAATAAAAAATATTCTTCAGGATGGCGGTGAAGGCCGGGTTAAAGGAGAGCATCAATATTAGAGTAATAATACCTCCACCCAGGCCGTACAACAGGCCTTCCAGTATAAAAGGACGCATAACATAAGAGGTTGGAGCACCTACTATAACCATAACCTGTATTTCCTCGCGTCTGCCCCTTATGGCAAACCCGACGGTTAATGATATCAAAATAATTGCAAAAATGGCAAATAGTATAAAAATAATTGTTCCCACCAATCTAACAGCGGAAACTATCAGGTTCACCCGGTTTATAGTATCACCGGTATTTAATATACTGGTTATCAGTGGAATTTCCTGAAATAAAGCGACCATTTTGGGAGCGTCTTCCAGATAGTTCAGGGTAATTTCCAGAGAAGGTGGAATGGGGTTTTCCTCAAGAGCGGCAGAAATAGAATCATTACTTCCCATCAGGTAGGATAATCTACCCAAAGCTTCTTCAGAGGTTACCAATTTGACAGTTTTTACCTCGGGCCTGTTCTGAAAAATAATAATCAGGTCATCAATGGTTTCTTGAGGAATATTCTTATCCAGATAGGCTACCAGGGAAACCTGAGTTTGAATATGTATAGCTGCTTCTCTAAAAACCATTACCAGTCCGGAAGTTACCGCCAGGGTAGTTAGCGCAATAGTTATAGAAAGCACTGATGCGGTGCTCACATAAATATTTCTGGATATACCTGCATAAGCCTTCTTAAAAGCTCGTCCCCAGATGATTAACAGTGGTTGGTATTTATCCTTCGCTAACAATTCTCCCCTCGCGAAGCTTTATTATTCTGCCTGGATTTTTACGAGTTAGCTCTTCATTGTGAGTTGCCAGGATGATACTCATACCGTGTTGGTTCAGGTTGTTAAGTACTCCCATTATACCATCGGCAGTTTCCCTATCCAGGTTCGCTGTCGGTTCATCAGCTAAAAGCAGGATTGGTTCAGAAGCGATAGCTCGGGCTATAGCCACTCGTTGCTGTTCTCCACCAGAGAGTTCCGCAGGAAATAAATCTCTTTTATTTTCCAGCGCTAACCAACTAAAGATGCCTTCCAACCTTGTCTTGATGGACCTGTCGGAATAACCCTGGATTTCCAGGGGGAGGGAAGCGTTTTCAAAGGAAGTACGGTAAGGGACCAGGCGATAATCCTGGAAGATTACACCAATTTGTCTTCTGATAGCAGCTACTCCAGTTGGAGTAAGGCGTTTTAGGTTTTTACCCATGAAAGTGACCTGTCCAATAGAAGGCACCTGTGCTCGGTAGGCTAATTCCAGCAAAGTGGTTTTTCCTGACCCGGTAGGTCCATGTATATAGACCATCTCCCCTTGTTCGATAGTGAGAGTTATGTTTCTCAGGGCGATGACTCTTCTATGGGGATAAATTTTACTGGCTTTATAGTAAGTTAACATTGAATTGATTTCAAGTAGGCTTCAATAAATATATCTATTTCCCCCCTCATTACCGAATCTACATCTCCTACTTCCACCTCGGTACGATGGTCTTTAACCATCTGGTAGGGTTGGAATACATAGGAACGAATCTGGTTTCCCCAGGAAGCGCTCTTGTATTCTCCTTTTATTATCCTGATCTCTTTTTTCTGTTCTTCTTCCCTTATTTTGAATAACCTGGAGGCTAAAACTTTCAGTGCGGTAGCCTTATTCAGATGTTGAGACCTTTCATTCTGGCAGGTGGCTACTAAACCTGTTGGTAGGTGAGTTATTCTTACTGCGGAATCGGTTTTTTGTACATGTTGCCCACCTTTACCGGAAGACCTGTAGGTATCAATTCTCAGCTCATTTTCGTCAACTTCCACCTCTACCTCTTGCATTTCCGGCGTCACTTCCACCAGCGCAAAAGAGGTGTGTCTTCTTCTATTAGCATCAAAAGGGGAAATCCTGACCAATCTATGCACTCCAGCTTCTGATTTCAGATAACCATAAGCATAATCTCCGTCAACCTCTATGGTCATACTTTTTATTCCTGCTTCGTCTCCTGGGGAGGTTTCTATAACCTTAGTATTATAACCCTTTTTATTGCCCCAGAAATAATACATACGAGATAAAAGTTCTGCCCAGTCCTGGGCATCCACGCCTCCAGAGCCTGCGTGAACCGAGAGATAACAGGATCGTTTATCAAGGGGGTCCTTGAATAACAAGAGCAATTTAAACTCGGAAGCTTCTTTAATACCCCTCTCTAATTTTTCTTCATATTCCGTTTTAAGAGAAGTGTCAGAGGTTTCTTCCATAAGTTCCTTAATGGTTTGCAATTCCTCAAAAGTGGCTTCCAGGTTTTCTTGCCGTTTTATAAGTTTTTTCAAGTTTTCTATTTCTTTATAAAGATTCTGGGCTTTCTCAGAGTCATTCCATAAAGTGGGTGATTCTGTTTTATGGACAAGTTCAGCCAGATGGTTTTTCCAGTCCGAGGTTTCAAAGAAACCTCCTTATCTCTTCCAGGTATTCTCGGAATAAGTTTTCGTCCATAAATTATCTTCTTTTAGGTGTTCCCGGGGCAGGTTGGGAAGATTCTTTCATCTGAAAATGGAATAATACGCGTAATAACTCCCTTTTTGTAGATTCCATCATCTCTGAAAATAATCGGTGAGCTTCGTAGCGAAACTCCACCAAAGGTTCTTTCTGAGCGTAAGCCCTTAAACCTATGCCTTCCTTGATATGGTCAATATTGAGAAGGTGCTCCTTGAAGTGTTCGTCAAGAATTCTCAGAAACACAAATTTTTCTACCGACTTAAGTGTATCCTCACCAAACTGTTGTTCCCGTTCCTGATATTTTTTAATCAGGTATTCTGTAAGTACCTCCGGGTTAAAGTTGGCCTCTGAAAGGTCATAAGGCAGGGAGCCAAAAATAAGGAGAAGTTCTTTTTTTATTTCCTCAAAAGAGGTTTTGTCACTCTCCAATTCCTTTTGGTAAGCCTCTACCATTTCTTTAATAAATATTAAAACCTGTTCTTTTAATCTATCAGAATGAAGCACATTTCTTCTTTCCCGGTAAACGAACTCCCGCTGACGGTTCAGAACATCATCAAAATTAATCAGGGCTTTACGGATTTCAAAATTGTATTTTTCTACTCTTTTTTGAGCGGTTTCAATAGCCCGGCTTAGAAGGGTATGGTCAAGGGGTTCATCTTCAGGAAAACTAAGCCTTTCCATAAGTCTTTGCACCATCTCTCCCCCGAATATTTTCATCAATTCATCATCTAAGGAGACATAGAAACGGGATTCTCCAAAATCACCCTGTCTTCCCGACCTACCCCGGAGCTGATTATCAATTCTTCTGCTTTCATGTCTTTCAGTGCCGATCACATAAAGACCGCCAATATCTTTTATTCCCTCTCCCAGCACAATATCCACACCGCGACCAGCCATGTTAGTGGCTATGGTTACCGCTTTGTTCTGGCCAGCTTTAGCTATTATGGATGCTTCTTTTTCGTGGTATTTAGCATTAAGAACCTCGTGAGGCACCCCCTCTCTTTTAAGCAGGGAGCTTAAAACCTCAGATTTCTCTATAGAACGGGTGCCTACCAGTACCGGCCTTCCTCTCTGATAATTTCTTACTATATCCCTGATGATGGCGCGAAACTTGCCTTTCTCTGTTTTATATACCACATCAGTGTTATCAACCCTTATCATGGGCAGGTTGGTAGGAATAACTACCGTTTCTAATCCGTAAATGGAGCGAAATTCTTCTGATTCTGTATAGGCTGTACCGGTCATGCCGGCTAACTTTTCATACATACGAAAATAGTTTTGAATACTGACAGTGGCCAAGGTTTGCGTTTCCTCCCTGACCAACACATTTTCTTTAGCTTCAATAGCCTGATGCAGTCCATCGCTGTATCTTCTTCCCGGGAGCATCCTGCCGGTGAATTCGTCAACAATTACCACCTCCCCTTCCTTAACCACATAATTCACATCTTTTTTAAATAAATAATGGGCTCTAAGGGATTGGGTAATATGCCTGAGGATAGAAGAATGTTCGGGTTCATAAAGGTTATCTACATGAAGTAAATTTTCCAACTGCTTTATACCCGCCTCAGTCAGAGTAGAGGATTTTGCTTTCAAGTCAAGTTCAAAATCCCTTCCTTCTTTTAACCGGGTAGCCCAGCGGTTAGCGCGGTAGTAGGTGGTAGTAGATTCAGTAGAAGGGCCAGCGATGATGAGGGGAGTTCGGGCTTCGTCAATTAAGATGGAGTCAACCTCATCCACAATACCGAAGGTAAGTTTTTTTTGCACCATTTCCTTCGCATCAATCGCCATATTGTCCCTCAGGTAATCAAAACCGAACTCGGTGTTGGTACCGTAGGTGATATCAGCCTGGTAGGCGTTCTTTTTTTCCTGGTGTGATTGACCGTGGAGGGTAACTCCTACTTTTAAACCGAGGAAATTATATATAGGTCCCATCCAGTCTGCGTCTCTTTTTGCCAGGTACTCATTAACCGTTATGATGTGTACCCCTTCACCGGTTAGGGCATTCAAGCAGACAGGAAGGGTAGCTACTAAAGTTTTCCCTTCACCGGTTTTCATTTCAGCAATCATCCCTTTGTGTAGAACCACGCCACCTATTAGCTGGACATCAAAATGCCTTAACCCTATAGTTCGGATAGAAACCTCCCGAACCAGAGCAAAAACATAAGGAAGAAGTGAATCCAGGCTTTCGCCTTTTTGAAAGCGGCTGCGATACTGGTTCATTCTGCTTTTAAGGTCATCATCACTGCTTTGTTTAAGTTCTTCTTCCAATGATGAAGTCTTAACCATTAAGGGTTTAATGTTTTTTAAAATCTTTGTAGAAGGGTCTAAGTATGCTTTAAGGAAGTTTAGCAATTTTTATCCTGAGCCTTGAAATCTTTCCTGAAAAAGGAAAAACTTAAAGCTCTCCTAAAATCAAACCCAGATTTCCGTCAGTTCTTTTATAAAGGAGCCCAACATTTCCAGTCTGAGGATGGAGAAAGAGGAAAAAACTGTGTCCCAGAAGTTCCATCTGTTCAATGGCTTCGTTTTCGTCCATGGGCTTCAAAGGAAAGCTTTTGGTTTTAACAATCTTTGGTTTTTCCTTTTCTTCTTCTTTGGAATCGGCAGAGTGCTCGGGCATTCCTCTAATAATATCATTGGGATGGGAACGAGAGGTTAGGCGTTCTTTGTATCTTCTTATCTGATTTTCAATGCTTTCCACCGACATATCAATTGAAGTGTACATATCAGTATTTCTTTCTTCGCTTCGGATGATTTTTCCTGAAGCCATCAGGGTTATTTCGGAAATACTCTGTCCTCTTTCCAGAGAAAGAGTTAGTGTAACACTCTGGATGTGGCTAAAGTAACGGGTCAATTTATTAATTTTTTTTATGCCATATTCTTTTAAATCATCGGTTAAATCTACATTTTTTCCTTTGACAGTTATATTCATAATTAACCTCCATCGATTAGGTTCTGCATTATATTATATACAATTATTACCTTTTTATTTCAAAAAGCACTATTAATTCAGGTATTAACTGAATAATTGGGGTCGGGTACGCATTTGAC
>JBBIIY010000012.1:0-37887 GCA_037446255.1 Coprothermobacterota bacterium | reverse complement strand
AGCAACGAGGCTACCACGACCATGGTGATATCTGGCTGGAAGAGCGATTCAGATAAAGTTTTAACTCTGATTATCTAAAATAAAGCGGGGAGCTACGCTCCCCGCATGGTTTTTGATAGCTTTCAATATAAATTTTTATTTTGTTTTAATCACCATATCATTACCGAGGTTTTCACCTTTTAAATCCGGCTGGTAATAAGAATAGGCAGTGGAAACCACGCCTTTGGCTTTGACAGGATATAAGGCTTTTACCTTAAAACTCAAGGATAATGATTCGTTTGGTTTAAGCTGGTCAAGGTAGAAAATAACCTTTCTGCCGGCAATTTCAAAGCGTTTTATTTTGGGATTATGGTTCATCGCTACTTCCAGGCTATCTCTTAAGGGGGCAAAACCAGTGGGAACCGAGATGTCCAGCACGCTCATTTCTGCTACCATGGAGATGGGAGGAGCGAAGGTAATGCCAACATTAACTTTTACTATGTCATCTACGGATATGGTTTTAGCATCGTAAGAGATATCAATGAGATATATGGGCTTTCCCTCAGCAACTTTGGGCAGATTAAACCTTTTGACCAATTGAATCAGGGCCTTTCCTTTACCTTCTGCCTTAACTTTTATCTCCTGGTTAGCCGGTAATTCCACAATTTGCATCACATCGCTGTTAGCATTATTGATGGTAACGCTACGATGGAAATTACCTGCCTCAATATTTACCTTAATATCCACATCGGTTCTAAGTTTGCCGGAATAGGTGGTTAAAGCCTGTAAAGTTACTACAGTATCCTGGGTGGAACCATATCCACCGAGAGAGTTTCTCTGAGACACCAGCCAGCTGGCTGCCTTGCCTGCAGTTAGTTCATCGCCTCTTTCTGCGAGGGCCAGCAGGGCATAAGCGGTGGTTTCTATTTTCAAGGTGCTTCCGGGTTCAATTCCTTTTTCCGGGAAGGTAGGCAGGATTATTCCATTACCTGAAGGGTCCCAGTAAATACCGTTAGGGTCTTCTTTGGCCAAAGCCATCAGGGCTTTATAGGCGTCATCTTTCAAAGGTGACTTAACCAATTCAAACAGGTAGGAGGTTAAAGCCAGGGTGTAAGGGTCTTTCATATCTTTTAACATTCCTTCAAGGTAACGGGAGGCTTTCTTGGCTTCTTCCAGGAACCCTGCTTCAAATAAAGCGGTGGCTATATAGGCAGTTAGAGGTTCTTTACCTTTAACTCCACCCAACATTTCCTGATGATGGACGAATCCTACCATGTCAAAAGAACCATCAGCCTTTTGTTTACCGGCAATCCATTTGGCTCCATCTTTAATGATTGTATCGTCAATATAAATTAAACCTTTAGCTTGCGAGAAGGTCTTGATAACAAAAGCTGTTAACCAGATGCTACCTACCTGGTCGGACTCGCCAAAGGCGGAAAAACTGCCATCGCTGCGGCGATAGGTAAGCTGTCTTTGATAACCGGTAAGCATCAATTTCTCTGCTTTAGCCATAATTTCTGCTTTAAGTTCCCCGGATTCTTTCAAATACTTGGTTATAAATATATTGGGAGCCAGAAGTATCATGTTTTGCTCACCGCAACCAAAAGGCATCTGTAGCAACCCTTCCAATCCCTGCATGGTCTGGCTGAGGTAGTTAGAGGTAAGTGCTAAGTAAATTTTTTCCGAATTCTTGATGACTCCTTCGGGCAAACGGGAATTAGTGGTTTTTTCTTTACCACCTTCCAGGATGAAGTTTTCTACTACTTCATTTCTAACACCTTCGGCTTCTACCAACATTTTCTGGATAACCGCATCGGCAACTTCGCGGGTACGGGCTATCACTCTTAATTCGTTTATTCCTACGGTTTTAGGCCTGATGGTAAAAGATACCGACCCCAAGGATTGGGCGGCTATTTTCAAGGTTTTGGTTTTTACTTCCAGCAAATCAAACCAGGCTTCTTCTTTAAGTTCCACCTGCACATCCTGAGTCCTATCTGAGTAGTTATAAACAGCCACTTTCAAAGGAAACTCTTCACCCCTTATGGCGGAATAGGGTAAATCCAGGGTGAAAAAGAAAGGTTGAAAAACTACCAATTCGCTTTCGGTAACCCCCAGACCAAACTCTTTGGAAACTCCTACCGAGGATAGCTTCCAGGTGGTTATAGAGTCCGGAGCTACCAAATTAAGCATAGCTCTACCATTTATATCGGTCAATACCTGTTGGAATAACCAGGTTTCGGGGAAAAACTGTCTTATCCGGGAAGGTTCAACAAAAGTACCAGAATCCGTAACAGCTTGCGGTGGCATGCCCGATTTAGCTTGTTCCATCATTAACATATCTCCACCCCGACCAAAGAAACGAATTAGACCATCGTTTCTTCCTGCCAGACTGTATTTTTTTCCCTGGGGAACTTTCTGGTTAGTAATCAGGGTAATTCCAGCATCCTGAATGATTTCTGAAGCGCCCCGGGTTTTAATTTCCTGCACAAAACCAACTTCATGAAGTTCCACCTGCGGTTCCATATATAGACGTTCCAATTCATCAAAAACCTGTTTAAGGTTCATTTTCTTCTCTGCTAAGATGTAAACAGACTTATCCACTACAGTAAGACCGACCTTGGACTTACCCTGGGAAACTATGTTAATATCTACCTTATCTCCAGGTTTAACTTCTTTCTGACCAAAGTTGACTTTTAAATCGTGAGAAAAACTGGCTTCAACTTTAAAGGGGATTTCATCGGCGGCCACTTCACTATTAGGAAGAATCTGCCAGACCACCAGTTTAGCCTGGGGAGCCATCAGGTGAGAGGTATTGATGGTGATGGTGCTGTTTCGTGAAAAATTGGAAAACAGGATTCTTCCCCGACCAACCACTTCATAATAGAAATTGGTGGCTTCTCTGGTGGAATGAACCTTGAATATTATTTCTTCACCAACTTTTGGCACACTATCACTGATCTGTTCCACTTTAATAAAATTACCGCTGGGGGAGTAGGCGGAGGTAAGGGCCTTATTTGCCCAGGCATCACCACTTTGAGCATCTATGTTCATGGTAACAGCACCTGGAGGTGTGATGGTTACGATTTCCTTGCCTTTTTTGGTTTTAATATTCAATTCTTCCTTTTTTATGGTTTCGTATTTTTCGTTGTAGAAATAGATATTCAGTCTTACATCCGTATCCACCATTTTGCCATCGGGAGATTCGGTAATTACCATCAGATTAAAGGGAAGTCCTGCCTTAAAATTGCTGCTTTCTGGTATTAATAGAATATTCACCGGGCTGGAGGCCACCGTTAGAAGTTTGCTGGTTTTCTCTTCATAAGAAGTTTCAGCTTCCAGGACTTTAATTTCCAGAAGCAGGTTTCCCATTCCTTTGGCTTCAGGTACACCGGCTACATAACCAGGAGCGGGGAGTTCAAAACTTATTTCTCCGTCTATGGTTTTTTCCAGGGCAGCATAAACTTCCCAGATACCAACATACCTTTGAGCTTCTATAACTACTTTACCTTTTACCGGTTTGCCAAAGCTATAAGTTGCTATTATTTTTCCCTGTATTTTTTCATTTACCATAAACCATTCTTTAATTAAATCTACTTTTATTTCATATTTGGGGAGCACATACTCTTCTACCCGAAAGTCTATTTCACTTTTTACTCCACCGGAAGAGGCTGAGGCTTTAAACACTCCCAGGTTAGGTTCGGTAGATAAAGGAAGTTCCAGGTCAACAAAACCAAACTCATCGGATTTAGCTACTTTTTTGAATATTTTAATCCCTTTACCGTCCTGCACTTCCAGGGTGATATCCCTGCTTATGGGTTTTAAGGATGAATTCAGGGTCAATATGCGAAAATGAATGGTTTGACCGGGTTTATATATGGGTTTATCGGTTTCCAAAAAGATAACAAAACCATCTTTAACTTCTACCTGTGCCTTGCCGCTTAAACCTTCTCCTTTAATCCGTATTTCATAATTTCCCACAGGAATTTCAGGAATATCCAGAACTATTTCGTCTCTGCCTTCAACAGTTTCATCTATCTGCAACAGGGGCTTTACGCCTTTTTCATCCCAGAGAGAAACCTCCAATTTTCCGGATGCCGGGCTGTTACCCTTGAGAAGAAGCACTGAAAGAACAGCCTGTTCTCCCATAGGTAAGGTTCGGGGGACAGAAATGGCATAAGCTAACTGTCCGGTGATTCTACCTGGTATTAATCCCCAGGCTAATAAAATAACAATCAATAAACCGCCTGCTATCAACCTTAATTTCTCTTTCTTAGTCATAATGAACTCCTTGCCTCCCATACGATTTTGGGTAATTTTTTATAAAACTTGTCAGTGAACTAAAAGTCTTAATAACTTATTTTAAACCACATTCAACCATTTTGACGATTATCAGGTCTAACAGGTTCCCGAAAATTATATCTTTTGTAATTCTGGAAGGCTTTCATTTAGCACTTCCGAATGTGTAGATTGTCAAACCTGACCCCATTTCCATTTCTTTGACTTGCAATGACTTTTTTAAGAGACGTGAGAGGCTTTCAAGAAAGCCCTTCTTCATAAATAAGGTATAATAAATAGATATGAACTTACTAAAATCAGGAGTGAATATTTAGCAATGAAAATAAACCATACCAATTCTTCTTCCTCCCTGTTAACTGGATTATTAATAACCTTCATCCTCGTTTCCTCACTGGCTTTCAGTTACCGCGAGCCTGAATATTATATCGAGCGAGAAACCTTGGAACATATCCTTGAGCCTTTTATTATAGTATCGGAAAAGGGTGAAAAAGTTCCCGAAGCAACTGCTGAAATGTTAATGAAGGTAGCTGGAATTCTTCGGTCAGATGGTTTTATAGGCAAAGAGTTAAAAATTACCCTGTATGACCTTAAAGTTGAAGGCGTAAAAGAAACCATAAAACCAACAATAGATATTCCCCTTACTTACCTGGAAATCCAGAAAATAACTAAAGCTCTAATAAAAGAGCACATTCAAAAACCCAACTCTTTTATAGAAGAGGGTTATTCCAGGTGGGTGGCATCCCAAATTTTCCAGCTTGACCCTCACCGATTTTGCCGGGCAGTTCTGGAAGCTCGTACTATCCGGGGATTGGAAGAAGCGATTTTCTTTGAATCAGGAAGAAATTTTACCCCTCGTTCGCGATTTCAGGCCGAATCTTTCGTAGATTTCCTGAAAATTGAGGGTTATAAAATAAAGGATGTTCTGGGCTATTCCAATCGTTTTCTTTCCAAAGAGGTTTCCACTCCTTTAGAAAGCAAATGGCTTAAACACCTGCAGAGTTTGCCTTATGTTGTGGATATCACGGATCTAAGGTCCTTCTTAACTGAGTGGGATGTAGTGTTTGCCTATGTAGCTCGAACTATTAAAATGATATACCCCACCTCGGTTAAACCCCTGAATGTTCATTATAGAGCTCTATTGCATTATTTAGAAACAGTTAACCGCCAGGATTTTGATAATGAAAAACTGGAAATAGAAAGAATATCCACTCGTTTACCCAAACTGAGGGAGGTAAAAAGTGTCTGGGATGTTCCCTCTTACTGGGATTCTGCCAGTTTCTGGCTTTTATCTATGACCATATGTCTTATTTTTTTTCTGATAATGAGAAAAATAAAATCAACTGAGATTAGAGTCATTTTTCTGCTGATAGGACTAATTTTAGCTCAATCCCTGACTTTCTTTAAGCTTCACATAGGTCTTTCTACCTCAGTGGGGTTTACCCTTTTAGCCATTTATCTGATATTTCTCTTCTTCTATCTGGCTGATAGCACCCTCCAGACCACTTCACCTCCCCTTTCTCCCTTAACCCGCTTGACCCTCCCCTTTTTACCACTGGTTCTTCTGGTAATAAGCCTGAAAATTACAGGCATACCTTTTTATGAGCCTTCCTTACTTGGTTTCGCCATGGTTACTGTTTTCTATCTTAACCTGAAAGAACCACATCAATTAGGTTTATCTCCAAAAGGTTTCAACTCTATGCTTATAGTTTTCCTGATAGCCTTTGGTTCATACTTTTACTTACCGGTTAAATTTGAGATGAGCTTCGTACCCCTATCTAAATTTTCTCTGGAGTTGACTTTTCTCTTTGCCTGGGTAACTTTAACTTTTGCCTTCTTTTATCACCTTTTAAAACCTTACTTTCCTGATATTTTACTTTTTCTCCTGGCACCAATCATGGGCATAACTGCGGAACTGCTCTTGCAGAAGCCCCTTCTTTATACCGAGGTAGCAGGTTTCTGGTTCACCCTGAGCCTCCTGTTTTTATTAACCAGAAGTCTTCCCCTTCTCTGGGCACTTACCATAGCCCGGTGCATAGTATTAATTCAGCTTAAGCCAGAGGCTTCTCCCTACTTATTTTTACCCCTGGGAGCGATAATTCTACTGACAATTTTATATAAAATAATATATAGACTTATTTATAGAAGGAGATTGTCTAAATTATGAAAAAGAAACAAGCTTACTTGGCTATTTTGCTTACCCTGTCCCTCCTTATATTAACCGCAGGTGCCTACTATGTTTATCAATTTTTTTCCGGGAACCTGCCCACACCTCAATCCCTGAAACTGGGACCCGTGGAAATCAGGTTATACAGCGTGTGTATTCTTCTGGGGGTGTTATCAAGTTACACTTTTGCTTTCTTTAGGGCAAAAAAATATAACTTTTCCCCCTCAATAGTTGACGATTTACTCCTTCTGGGTGTTCCCCTCGGATTGATCAGCACACGCCTGGCTTATGTTCTGCTTAACTTACCTTATTACCTCAGTAACCCCATAAAAATCCTTTATATCTGGGAAGGTGGGCTTACCCTTCATGGTGGCATCATAGTAGCTGTCCTCATCCTCTATTTTTACACCCGCGCTAAAAAAATTTCACCATGGAGAGTTGGAGATGCCTTCGCTCCTGCTTTATTTATTGCCGAGGGTGTCGGGCGTTGGGGTAATTTTTTCAATCAGGAACTAATTGGTTATCCTACCACAGGCCTTTTTAAAATGTTTATAACTCCTGCTTTTAGACCCTGGGGCTACCAGACTTATACCTACTTTCACCCGGTTTTCCTGTATCAATCGGTAGCTAACTTTCTGCTTCTGGGGTTAGTGCTTTATCTTGAACATAAAAAGAAGTTCAAAGAAGGTGAAGTGCTTTTAAGTTATTTCTTTCTGCACTCTCTCTCCAGACTACTGGTAGAATTCCTGCGGATTGAACCCCGGGTATTTATAAACCTCTCGCTGGCTCAACTTGTAAGCCTGGCAATTATGTTAACAACTGCTATTATTTTTGTATTAAAAAGGAGAACCAAGCCTTTGCTGATAGCTGAGGAAATAAACATAGATACTGAAATTAAAACGGAAATTGATAGTGTTGTTGAACTTACCAGCATTGATGAAGTTCCCGAGTCTGAAGAAGCTCCTGAACCCACCAGTGTAGAAGAGGTTCCCGAATCCTGATTAAGAGGAAGCGCAATTGCTTGATATAAAAAAAGAGATTGAATTAGCCTTAGAAAATCCATTCCTGTTGGAGGAACTTTATCATAAGTCTTGTGTGGAAGGAAGAGAAGGAGAATTCATATCGGAAATAACCAGGCTTAATCAACTGGATAAACAAAACAGGCTAATTTCTGCCTGGTTTTACCGATTACAGCATAAGACAGAGGTGTCAGCAGAAAAAAGTAAGGGTATAAACTGGGTATTCGTAGCCTCTCTGAGTGGTATCCTGGGTCTTCTTTTTGGTATCTTCACCCAGAAGAGTTTTGAAATGTCTACCCCTACGAATATTCCTTTTCTTTTCTTAATCTGGGCTCCCTTAACTGTTGCTTTTATAAACAACTATCTGCTTTCTGACATCTATCAAAATAGAAAACAATCTTATTTTTTGATATTTTTTCTGCTACTGTTAGCAGCCTATGGGTCGTGGATGATTAATCAGCCTTACACTAACCTCTGGTCAGATGAGGGTTATGCTAACCATTATCTAATTATTCTCCTGTCTCATCTGCCGCTTCTGAGCTGGCTTATTTTAGGTTGGTGCCTGCTGAGTTTGCCTTCCGACCTGGAGGAACACCACGCCTTCTTCCTGAAATCTATAGAGGCTATTCTCCTGGGAGGTATTTTAATCTCCGCATCAATCGCTTTTATTACCCTGGCTTCCAGTTTATTCAGTACTCTGGGTATTAATTTCGGAGAAGAAATGGTCAGGTGGGTCTATCCTTTTATATTCGGCATGATGCCGATAACTACTGTTTCTCTGGTTTATACGCCCAGAGTTATTCCCAGCCTGCAAAACTTCCAGCAGGGTATCATCAGGTTGATTCCTTCTATAGGCTCAATTTTTGCCACTCTTATGCTCACTTTACAGGTAGTGTTCTTGCTGGCACTTCCCTTTAATTTCTGGCAGCCCTTTAAACAAAGAGAGGTGTTGCTGATTTACAACCTATTCCTGCTTTTTACTTTGGTTTTGATATTTGTTGCCACTCCGCTAAACCGGGAAAATTTATCTGAAAAGATAGAAAAATGGCTGAGAAAGGTTCTTCTCACAATAGGAGCGTTAAGCCTGGTTATCTGCCTCTATGCTTTTTCGGCTATTATTTACCGCACCCTATATTTTGATAGTTTAACGGTTAACCGATTCACGGTTATCGGCTGGAATATAATCAACATATCTTTGCTGATAACTTACCTTTTTTATCAATTTAAACAGGGAAAGGAAAACTGGATTTCCTCCACTCAGATGGTATTGCAACAGGCAATGGTAGCTTATACCATCTGGGGTGTATTGTTGCTAATATTGCTGCCTGCTTTATTTTAAATGAAGAAGTTTTTAAAAAAATAATTTTTTACTGTCGGTAATTATAGTTATCCAGGTGCGGCCTGGATTCAGGGTTATTTCCTTGCCTTCTAAATCGTAAATTTCCAGTCTTGCGGAAGGTGATTTCTTGATCCAGCTGACTTCCAGAGAGTTTCCGTTTTTAAACAGATAGGCTTTACCTTCCCCGACTATATCTAAATCCAGATGACCCAGATTGGTGGCTATAACTCCACGGGTAATGAGCACCAGCAGATTGTGTGTTGTTAAAACATCATTCTCTGGGTTTGTAGTGTGTTGAGCACCTCCCTGGTTTCTTTCATATAGATTTTTTTCGGGATTGAAAATCCATTGAACCGAGTAGGTATAAGAAAAGCTTTTAATCTCTACCTTAAATATTGCTCCTTTTTCCTCGGAGGGTTTAGTGAAGCTGAAAAACTTAAGAGGTTCAGAAAGATTTTCCCAACCACGGTCTTTTTTAGCTTTTTCTAAGTTGCTACTGCTGGTAAATAAGTTATAAGGAGATATGCGGTTTCTATCTCTCCAAAAATAACCACCGAGTTTTATTTCGTCAAGGTCTTTTACTTTAACTGCTCCAGAATTTATTTTCTTTAAGGCCCTGCTGTCACCTCCACAGTGAATCAATACAGCTGAATATTCATTGACGATATCCAGAAAGGCCATCCGAAGGGACCTTACCGGACCTATTTTTTCGGGTAATTTGCTTTGAAAAATAGCAAAAAAGCGAGTGATACCGCCTTCAATTGGAACTTCATAAATTATATCAGCCCAGCTTAGGCCAGAAGGTGGTCGGGCGCTAACGTTATTGTCAATTACTATGGCTACTGGGGTGATGAATGATAGGTCAGAAGCTACCTCCTCACCGGTCAGGGGTGAGTAAAAAATCGGTTTTTTCTCTTCCGCAGGAGGATTCTTTTCCGTATCTTTTTCCAATATTACAATAAGTGATTCCAGTGGAAGATTGTTTAAATTCAGGAAATTATACTTTAATCCTGTAATTGATACTATAATACCAAGGGCAATTACCATAAAGGTGAGCCAGAATTTATCAAAGCGTTTCTTTTTCATCAGGATAATTATAAACCATAGCTTAAGATTGTCTGTAGAAACCTCAATAGAAATAATTCAGACCGTTTCTGAATTAATCACTTATTCAAGATTCAAAGGGGATAATCCCTGCTGCTTATTTATATTTTCTAAATTTATATTGACATCAGCATCATTTTTTAATAAACTTACGAGTAGAAATTAATTTACACCCAATACAGGAGGTATTAAAAAATGGAAAGCTGGAAAGATAAATTAAAAAAGGTAGCCTCGCAAGTAGCTCAAGGAGCTAAAGATGCTGCAGAAACTGCTAAAGTAAAGATAGATATCGCTTCCTTAAACGGTAAAATAGCCGACGAAAAGAAATCTTTTGGTTCAACCGTCTATGATATGTTTGTTGCTGATAACTCTTTTGAAGAAATGAAAGTTCTATTTACTGCTACTCAGGAAAAAATCGCTGCTCTTAAAGCGCAGATTGCTGCCAAGGAAGAAGAATTAAAGGATTAATTATATAAAAGCAGTACCCTTCAATCTATTTAATCCTATATCATACTTCATTTAGGAGGTTTTTATGAAACCAAGGCCTAAGTTTTGTGAGCAATGTGGTCGTGAACTGCCTCTTGAGGGTAAATTCTGTCCTGGATGCGGAGACCCTATAGAATCGCTTGCTACACCCTCTACCGAAGAAGCATCGCCTACCTATATTCCGAAACCCCCTTATACCGGTGGAAACTCAGCAAATACTCAACCAACTACACCTCCAGTTAATCCTAACCAACCCTTACCACCACAGCAGACAACCAAAGCACCCTTTGGTGTTGGTCCTGGTTATAAGCCTGGCGTATCGGTCACTACTCCTTCTCCTACCCCTTTTTTGGGGAAAACTCCCTATGCAGGAATGAAAACTGGCAAGGAAAAAAGAATGGGTGGAGGTATACCTACCTTCTTAGGGGGGTTAGCCTTTTTAGGTTATCCGGTATATGCAGTAATCAATAAAGCAACTCCTTCATTTATTGTTCCTATAGTGGGTTTAATAGCATTGGTAATTAGTGTTTTTATGTTAAGAGTAAGAAACTGGAAAACCTTTACCTTAGCCTTTTTAGGCAGTATGCTATTAGCCGTTTATTCAGGATATACCTTTTATTCACTATTACAGATTAACCAATCTGTTGGTGTGGATGTTCCATACTTATGGAAATCTGGAATGATATTAATAGTTTTTGGTTGTGTGCTTATTCTATTTGGTTTTTCCAGAGCTTTTAACTCTCTCTTCAGGAGGTGAACATGACTTTTGAACAAGCAGGTTTGCAGTATGCTCAACTCAGACAACAGTTTGAGCAGGGCACGATTACCCAGCAGGAATTTGAAGCAAGAGTTTCGGAGTTAGTGGTAGTCGGTCCTGATGGGGTTAGCTGGCAATTAGAACCCAATACTGGCACCTGGCTTCAGGCAGGCACTCCTCCAAGTTCTATGCCAGCAAAGAAAAAGAAAGAATTAAAACCTCCGGAAACTCTTTTTCAATTAATAGTATTAATTATTAAAGTTCTAATTTCCAATTTACCAAAAACAATTATATTAGCCTTATTTATGGCTGGCTTAACCTGGGTAGTACATACCTATTTGATAGCTAAAGTTAATAATGGGTTGATGTATAATGCGGGAGCTAATGCCTTGAATGCGGTAGTAAACTGGCAGAGAGCTAATTTCCCCGGGGTGGAAGCTTTCTGGGGATTAGCCTCTTACTTTCTCTCTAACAGTATAGGAAGAATATTTACCGCAGGTATTTTTAACTGGGTTAAAGGGTTTTTAATGCTCCCAGTCTATATTACTCAATCTTTCTCAAAGATAAAAATTAAAAGCCTCCATTTTCTGTTTTTTGGAATTATTACTGCTCTTCTGGCAAGCTATTTCATCAAGAATTTTATGGTGAGCTGGGTGTTGGCTCTGGGAATACTACTTACCATGACTGCTCATTTTCAGAGCACGGAAGCCCTGGTTTTACGCCTTATGCTCTCTGATGTGCAAAGGCTTTTTAGAACCCGTTTCCTCAACCAGGAAATTCAAAGCGACGGCATATATATAATTTTACTCGGACTAAGCGCTGGTTTTGCTATATCTGGATTCTGGAGAACCAAGCTAACTTATACCTTCGTTTCTTTTTGGGTGTTTTTAGCTATTTTTATCGCCCTTCTTTTTTTACTGAAACGCAAGGAAGCCAGGCAAATATTACTATTTTTACTGGTAATTACTGGAGGTATATTCCTTTACTACTTACCGGTATTGGCTGTTTGTCTGGGTGGAAATGTGAGTGGAACCGGGGGTAACTGGTTAAAATGGTGGGGTTTCCGCGGTGCTGATACTGTGAGGAAAATGGGCATAATGCCAGCAACTTCTTCTTTATTGGGCAGTTTGTTGGGTACTGCCGGGGCGATTACTTCTAAACTTGCTTCCTCTTTAGGGTCGCTTCTAACTGGTCCGGCTAAAACTGTACCTACTCCTACAGTTACCACCAAGACCGCGACTGGCCTGACTGACCAACAAAAACTTGATAAAATCAGAAAATTAAATGAAGAAGCCCGAAGAATAAAAGAAGAAGCGGATAAGGAGGGTAGTTGGTGGGGTCTTATTAAAGGTACGCTATCTAACAGCAAGAAAGAAGTGGAAGATACTGCTAAGAGTGCTGCCAATACCGCGGCTGATTTAACCGGAAAAGCTGTTGGTTTAGCTAAAGATGGCGTTAAAGCTGTTTATCAGGGAGCTAAAGATGGCGTTGAAGCTGTTTATCAGGGAGCTAAAAGTGTTTATAACAACCCTTCAATTGTAACCGACGCTCTGAAATCAGGCTTAAACAAGGTAAAAGATACCGCTAAAGGTGTTATTAATAGTACAAAAGGTGTCTTGGTAGATGTTTATAACAATCCCTCCATAATTACTGACACCTTGAAAGGTATGGCTAAAACGACCGGTAACATAGTGAAAGGTGTGGTTAATACTACCGGTAACATAGTGAAAGGTGTGGGCAAGGCTATTTACAATACCGTAACCGACCCTAAGAAAATGTGGGGCATAGTGAAGGATAGTTTCAAAGAAGCAGTTGGCCTTGATAATTTTAAAAATTCCTTAGACCCCAACCGCTCTCTGGGAAGTCGTATAGGTCAAACCCTAATTGGAACAGGAAAATTAGGGTACACCTTATTAACTTTTGGGGTGGGTACAGCCAAAACGCAGGCAGCTAAAGCTGCAGCTACCGCTGCTAAAACCGGCTTAACTACTGGAGGTAAAACAGTTGCTGGTGGATTAGTAAAAACAGGTGCTAAAACTGGTACTAAAACTGTTGTTGGAGGAATAGCCAAAGCAGGGCAAGCAGCCAAATCCCAGGCCGTTAATACTGCTAAACAAGCATTTAATGCTTCCAAGGGAACTTTTACTCCAGCAGGAAAATTACCTAAGTTAACTGGTTTAACTCAAAAGGAAATTACTGCTATTCAAAGAGGCGCTAATAAATTAGGATTGGAAGTTAAGGTACGCCCACCATCATTTGAAGGAAGACCCTGGATAGGAAAGGGAGTACCAAAACCGGAGATGTTAAAGAATAAAACATTAGGTACCATAGATAATTTAATTGGTGCAAAAGGACCTCCGGGGCTGATAGGAAGCTATAAGCCTGATAAGAATATGGCCAGGAACCTTATTAATAATATTAGAAGCAATCCGGGCATACCTAAATCCCGAAAAGACCAGATGATTAAAGAGGTAATGAACACCTATAAACAGAGGTATAAAGAGTTTAATCAAAATAGAACCTATCTACAACAGCTAGTAAATCAGAATAAAATAAACATCAAGAATGGAGTTATTTTTGATGCCAAAACCGGAAAACCTTTTATTCCAGATGTAGATTTTTTCAGTATTACCAAGGCTGGCGGAGGTCCTGCCAGTGCTTCCGATATTAAAGCTTACTTTCAGTATCTTAAATCTCAGGGCGTAAGAGTGGAACACGGCACTCATCTTAGTTGGAGACCAACAAATGGTAAAGGACTGGAAATCTTTAACAAGATTATAAAAGGTCATGGTAAAGGTGGAGAAGCCTTAGTTAATTTTGGTCCTAAGGGTATTAGTGGCCAATACTATACACCTTAACCGAATCAGTGGAGGTAAATTATGAATTATGAAAATATAACCAGAAAAGAGCTCCTTAAAAAGTACTCCTGGTTAACTGCTCAAAGAGATGAACTTATCTGGAGTGAGGTTGAAACTGAAGAAGAGGAGTTTCCAGAGGGAGTAGATACCATTACCCAGTTTATTAATATGGATAACGAATCTACTCCAATAGATGAGGAGATATATCAATTAGGGGAAACTTATAGAAATAGTCTTCAAGATTTAGCCATATCCCGATGTCCTTTTACCGGTCAGGTTCTTAATTACTCCATAGATAATGAAGGCTTAGACGGTTTATGGTGGAACTTTTATGACCCGATAAGGAAAGAGTCTCCCAATATGGGAACATTTTTAGCTTTAACCGGGGCAATAAAATTAAATCAACCACCTGATGATACTGATTTTCTGGTGGAAGTTGGACCGGAAATCCCTTATGTACTGCCTGAATTACTTAACGATGAAAATACCCTGGCAGTTTTATCCTCTTTCAAGATAGGAGCGCATACTGCTTTTGTGGTAGTGTATTTTTCCAAAAATCCTTCCTCAGTTATCCTTAGGCCTGATGAATGGGGTACAGATAGGTATTATTATAAGGATGAAATTGGTGAAGTAGTTTGGTCTCAAGCTGATGAGATTATGAAAATAAAAGATTTTGAACTCGTTCCCTGGATTGAAGCTGGTAAACTTTTCTGGGTTTTACCTGAAGATAGGGCACTAAATCTTAGAGCAGATGTCAGGCAATGTCCCTATATAGGACTTATTGGAAACAAAAACACCCAAATTATACAAAATGGGGAGTTAAGCGAACTGGAAACAGATGATGATCTGGATAGTGAGGTTGAGGAAATTGTTTCCGGGCTTGAGTTGGATCACGATGCAGATTTAACACCCATACCTGAAGAATTATGGAAATTACTACCTAAGGAGGGAGGAAATGATGAGCAATAACAATTATTCAGAAGAACCTGAAGCAATTTATCAAATCAATGTGTCGGATATAGGCCCTATTTTTCTTGATTATCTGAAACTGACACCATCGGCATTCTGTCCTTTTGAAGAGGAATTGAGGACTTATAATAAGGGATCATCTATTATGAGCGATGGGGCTTTAGGGGTGGTTAAAGATGATGATTTTATAAACGCCATCAAAATTATAGCGAACCCCGACTACCGCCTGGAAATCATAATAGGTGGCGGTATGGTGCCTTTAAATGGTATAAGAGTTTATACGTCCAAAAAAGAAGGGATGAATTCGGTAGTTTCCGTTTCTCCGGGTTTTGAAAACTCACATCTCCTGCAATTTTTTAACTCACCAGCAAATTTTGCTCGGTGGTTCACCGAAGTGGTGGCTGGAAAAGTTGAAGATACCGTGCAAAACTTCATGCCACCACCCTTAACCTTGGGGGGGTTACTTTATGTTTTACAGGCAATAGACGCTTTCAGGAGGGTGTCTTACCAGAACCTTCTGGAATTTAAAACCACTAACGAACCCTACATCCTAACAGATGAATTTCAATCCTCAATGATAACTTCCATGAAATCATTGGATATAAGGTGGCTGTTGCCATCGTTTATAGCCCTAGTGCCTGGTTTGAATGAGATTAATTGGGAATTAAAAGACGAAGAACTAAATTATCTAGGCTCTCATGATTTTCTTATTCCCGCTAAAGAACAGGGCTCTGGTAAGGATATTTTCCTTTTTGGAGAGGCAGGTACGGTTATGGGTTCGGAATATTTTAGAAGCTGGATATCTTCTGCTGGATACCGGATTACTGTGGTCAGCTCCAAGGGAGAGCAGGTGTTAGAACAAGGATATATGTCCTTCACTGCTTTAGCTAACCATTTATTTAAAATAGAAAAGGGTAACGATGGGGTGTGGTATTTGAACCATCAGCCTTTAACCACCGAAGGATTTTTGAAGCGTTTTGATGAACTGCTATCAGATACTCTAAAGTATGAAAGAAATTCTGATGGAGTATTACCCATTAGTGCTGATTCTGAGAAACCGCCTTCAATTATGACCACTGCTACCTCTCAGATATCCAAGTTTTGTACCAATTGCGGTGCTAAATTGCTGGATAACTCAAAGTTCTGTACCAGTTGCGGTAAACAAACAAACTGAAAGATTGTAATTAATTAAACTTATACACTCCCGACCTAAAAAATTCGGGAGTGTATTTTTCTAATTTAAATTATATTATGTTATATTAATCCAGATACAGAGGTTGTAAAAGGAGAATTAACATGGAAATTAAGATAATCAAAGATAATGCTTACGAGTTATTTGATTTTTGTGCTCCTAACCAAATGGTTCGTGAAGAGAGTGCCAGGTTTTTTGACTCCAAATTAAGTGAAGGCTGGATAGGAATTGGTATTTTTGAGGAACAGGAGTTAAAAGCCATGGCTCAGGTAATGCCCCTGGAAAAATCTCTATTAACCCTGGAAGGTGAAGACCTTTATATGCTTAATTGTTATTGGGTAAAACCTGGTGAAGAAGGTAAGGGATACGGGAAAGCCCTGATGGAAAAAATTCTGGAGATAACTCGCGACCGTAAAGGTATAGTATCCTGGGGAGCGGAAGGCTGGATGCCACCATCATTTTTTGAGAAGTTCGGGTTTGAATTTGTGGAGAACTGGGGTATAACAAAATTGTTCCTTAAAAAGTATTCACCTGATGCCCGTGTAAAAATCATAAATACAGGGTTTAAACCTCTTAAAGGAGAAGGAAAAATAATTGTGGAAGCTGTTTTTTCTCCCCAATGCCCTTATATTATGGCTAACTACGAGGCAGCCATCTCTAAAGCCCTGGAATTCTCTCCTGAGGTTTTAGTCTTGAAAAATGTAATACTAAACCGCGAGCAAGCCCTGGAGTTCGGAGAAGAAAATTTCTATATTGATGGAGAATCACCATTTTTCGGACCTATTAATGTTGACAAGTTAGAAACCATCCTTAGAGAAAAGGTGGATAATTTAAAAATACCAGGTTGCTAAAAGATTACTTATCCCGATTATTGGAGAGGAAAGAGAATCCCATCAGGGTTGGTCTGGTTGGTTGTGGACAGATGGGTCGGGGAATTATTTCTCAGTCCTTTACCATCCCCTGGGTAAAAATTGCCGCGATTTGTGACCATAAACCCGAAAGAGTACTGGATACTCTTAACCATAGCGGTTATGATTATGGCAAATTAGTTCAGGTCAAAGATATGGAGGAAGGGGAAAGAGCCCTGAAGGAAGGCGCTACGGTTTTGACCACAGATATCAATTTATTATGCTCTTTTCCCTCACTGGAAGTAATCATTGACGCTACCGGCACTCCTGAAGGTGGTGCGCTAACTGCCTCTCAGGCTATTAAAGCAGGTAAACATATAGTTTTACTTACCGTAGAAACTGACTCCCTGGTAGGAAGGGTTTTAAGAAAGAAAGCTGAAGAAAAAGGAGTAGTGTACAGTTTAGCGGCTGGTGACGAACCTGCCGCTGCCAAAGAACTATATGATTTTGCCGTTTCTTTGGGCTTTAGTGTAGTAGCCGCTGGGAAAGGCAAGAATAATCCTTTTAATCCTTATGCCACTCCGAAGATGCTGGCAGAGGAAGCCCGCAGAAAAAGGATGAATCCCCGCATGCTTTGCTCCTTCATTGATGGTACCAAAACTGCCGTTGAAATGACCTCACTTTCCAATGCCACCGGTCTTTTGCCTGATAAAAGAGGTATGCATGGCGTGAAAGCCTCCGTAGAGGATATGCCAGCGATTTTTTCTTTGAAAAAAGATGGGGGTATCCTGAAAAATGAGGGGATAGTGGATTATGTTTTTGGTTTAGCTCCGGGGGTGTTTGTGGTGTATAAAACTGAAGATAAGGAATCACAGGCCATCCTTTCTTATTTGAAGATTGGAGAAGGTCCGAGCTACCTTCTTTACCGGCCTTACCACCTCACCTCGCTGGAAGCTTTCACTTCCGTTTACCGGGCAGTTTTATACAGTGAACCTACCCTCATCCCGCTTTATACTCCCTTCTCTGAAGTCATAGCCTGCGCAAAAAGAAATCTTAAGGTGGGAGAAGTTATTGATGGTATAGGTGGGGAAACAGTTTATGGGGTAATAGACAGATATTCAGTTGCCAGAAAAGAGAATCTGGTACCACTCGGGCTATTGAAAGGGGCAAAGGTGGTGCGTGTTATAAAGAAAGATACCGCTATAACCTGGGCTGATATACTACTGGAAGAAGGGTTTTTATTATCTCTTTACCTTGAACAGGAAGAACTTATACCTGTAAAATAGGTGGTTAAACTGTTTTTGTTATTAAAAACATTTATTATGATTCATTTTACCCTCAATATGTTAAAATAGTATGCTATAAAATATCCCTTAAAGGAGGATAATTTAAATGTGTGAACACGACGAAGATGTTTGTGAAGATATCTGCGAAGAAGAAATATTTGAGGAAGAAACTGTTCTTGACCTTTTACGGCAGGACCTTATAGACGAACTTAAAATGATAAACCAATACGAGGAACACCTGGCATATATTGAAGATGAAATCCTTATAAAAAGCTTGAAAGAAATCGTATTGGCAGAGAAAGAACATGTGGCTAAACTGATGTACTTGATTAATTCTCTGGATCCCGACCAAATGGAGAAGTTTAAATCTGTCCAGTAGGCTAATCAGGTAGATATATAAAGATAATATTTATATTTTTAAGGCTGTCCTATGTGGACAGCCTTTTTTTTGGTAATTTTCTCGATAGACCAATCTTCCCTCAGTATTTGTGAGAATAAATCAGACCGTTTCTGATTTATTAATAAATCTAACAAAAAAGGCGAGGTATAAACCTCGCCTTTTTATAGTTTTATTATTTAATTACTTTTTTATTACTTAGGAGTACCTAAAGCCACAAAAGTTGCTTGCCATTTGTTTTCGTGGAAAAATCCCTTAACTGCTGCGTGCATACCAACTTTCATATCAGAAAACTTTGCTTCACCAACTCCATGTAAACGGAATATGGTTTTGGGCAACACGAAAAACTCTCTCAAAACTGGAGTGGAATTGCCTTTGAGAGGCTTCATTTCCAGTACAAAACTAGTGGTTTTAACCTCTTTAACTATTCCGACCCCAATTATTCTACCGGGCGGGTTGATATGAATATGAATTTTAACGGCATCAACCTTTTTTCCTGGAACATCAAAAGTACCCAAAATGCCTAAAGAAGCGCCTTCCAGATTGGGTGGGATCCCAGGAAGTTTTTCGGCTGCTTTAAAAAATTCCGCATTAGCAAAGTTAACCTTAATTACTGATCCAGCGTTAATTCTCCTGGCTAAAACCTTAAGAAATGGTTCTACCAAAACAACATCCATTGTTTTTTCAGTAGTTTGAACCCTCAGCACCACACCCTTGAAAGCTACCCTGATGTTGGGTTTCTCACTGGCAGCCAGTGCCATTGCTGGAATAGCAGTAATTAAACCAACTATCAGAAGAACTGCTATTATTTTTTTCATATTTCATTGCCTCCTGTTTTCTTTTTTCTGATTAATAAGACGATGAAATTTGTTCAGAGGTTCAATTGAATTATAGCATATATAATAAAAACCCTCCCTCTCGTAACCGAGAGGGAGGTAATATTTAATATTTTCAGATTTAACCCTTATTTAGTTAAACTATATACCGTTTCCTTATCTAATTTTAAAGTTAGGGCCTTTATAAGTTTAAGAGTATTTTCATAGTCGTTCAGGTTAAAAAATCCCTGGTGGCCATGAATATACCTGGTGGGTACGCCTAACACCACGGTGGGTACGCCTTTCTCGTGCAAATGGATTATTCCTCCGTCAGTGGCTCCACCTTCCATAGCATCCATCTGAAGCGGGATGTTTTCTTTAACAGCAGTTTCTATTACCAGATTTCTTAATTTCAGGTTGGGGATCATGCGAGCATCATAAACCAGTAAAGATGGACCTTTACCCATCGCCACCTGACACTCCTCTTCCTTGATACCCGGCGTATCTCCCGCGATAGCTACCTCTAGAACTATGGCCACATCAGGATTAACCACCCTGACCGAAGTGTAAGCACCTCTTAGTCCCACCTCTTCCTGAACCGTACCAGCACCATAGATGGTGTTAGGGTGGGGCTGGTTTTTAAGTTCTTCTATAAGTTCCAGAAATAAACAGCAACCCAACCGGTCATCCCAGGCTTTACCGAGGAATAGATGCTCTTTATTTAAGGTGGTAAAAGGAGAAAATGGAGTTATGGAATCACCGATGGATACTCCCATTTCCAGAGCATCTTCTTTGGAAGTAGCCCCAATATCAATGTACATATCTTTCTTTTTTACCATCTTATCTCTTTCTTCAGTTGGCATCAGGTGAGGGGGTTTAGAGCCTACTACTCCTAATAAAGGACCTTTTTTGGTGTGAACTATTATTCTTTGGGATATGATAACCTGGTCCCACCATCCACCGAGGGGGAGAAAACGGATAAACCCATTTTTATCAATATTTCGTACCATAAAACCTATCTCGTCCATATGTGCGGGGAACATGATTTTGGGAGAATCCGAAGAACCCTTTTTCTCCAGAATTATGGAGCCTAATTTATCTTCAACTATTTTTGTCCCTTCAGGCGCAAAACTCCTGATTACTTTTCTGACTTCATCTTCATAACCGGGAACTCCGGGAACTTCGCTTAACTCTTTAAATAACTTAAGTCTATCCAATACTAATGACCTCCTGTATTAAGTAGGTTACCTGAATTAATATATTATTTTACCATTACCTATCTGTTTAATTTATATAATTCTATTATGATAAAATTAAATGCCACAGGGGTGCCATAATTTGGCTGAGAGGTAAAGAAGCCAACCCTTGAGCCTGATCTGGATAATCCCAGCGTAGGTAGTTGGTTCAGGTTCTAAAATCTCCCCGGGCAATTATTTTTTTGGAGGTTGTTCTATGCATTTAAGGAAGGCTGATGAATTAATTGAAGAAATACCTTCTTTACTTAAAAAAATTGAAGTAGAAAAACCCTTAATTCACCATTTAACCAACTTTGTGGTTATGAACGACACAGCTAATTTAACACTGGCTTACAAAGCATTGCCGGTGATGGCTCATGCCGAAGAGGAAGTAGAGGAAATGGTGGGATTAGCTGGAGCATTGGTTTTAAACCCTGGCACTTTAACCCAGGAATGGATAGTTTCTATGATTAAAGCGGGCATAAAAGCCAACCAGTTAACAGTTCCGGTAGTGCTGGACCCGGTGGGAGCAGGTGCAACCCGTTTTCGTACAGAAAGTAATTTGAAGATACTGCAAGAAGTGAATGTGTCTGTGTTGAGAGGAAATCCCGGAGAAATAGCTGCCCTGGTGGGGCAGAAAAGTATAGTAAAAGGTGTGGAATCAATTGGCGATGTTTCAGGCCTGGAAGGTATGGTTTTAAACACCAGTAAATTCACTGGCGCGGTGGTGGCTGCCACTGGGAAAAGAGATATCGTTTCCGACGGGAATAAAATCGTGGTTATTGATAATGGTCATAACTGGATGAGAACCATAACCGGGACAGGCTGTATGGCGACCACAGCTATTGCCTCGTTTTGTAGTGTAACCGAGAATTATTTTCTGGCTACCATAGCCGGTTTGGTCACTTTTGAAATAGCAGCCGAAATTGCTGCTTATCAGGCTCTGGGACCACAGAGTTTTAAAACTGCCCTCTTTGATGCATTATTCAACTTGAAAACTAACGACATTCTTGATAAAAGCAAGGTTTATTATCTGTAAGGCTAAGTATGAAAAGATTACCCTTAGCTCTAACTATTGCAGGTTCTGATTCAGGTGGTGGTGCAGGTATTCAGGCAGATTTAAAAACATTTTCTGCCCTGGGAATATTTGGAATGAGTGTGATTACCGCTCTAACTGCTCAGAATACCCTCGGAGTGCAGGGAATATACAATATTCCAGAGGAGTTTATCAGTCTGCAGATAGATTCAATTTTTTTGGATATGGGAGCTGATGCGGTAAAAACCGGCATGCTTTCCAATTCCAGTATTATTCTGTTAGTTGCCAAAAAAATGAGGGAATATAAAGTTAGTAAATTGGTAATTGACCCGGTGATGGTGGCCAAAGGTGGAGACAGGCTGTTAGAAGAAGAAGCAGAATCCACTCTCATGGAAGTTCTCTTACCCTTATCTCTGGTGGTTACGCCCAATATTCCTGAAGCTGAAGTAATTTCCGGAATCTGTATCTGCTCTCTTGGGGATATGAAAGAAGCAGCCAGAATCATTTATCAGAAAGGTGCAAAAAATGTGGTAATAAAAGGCGGTCACCTGGAGGGAGACCAGAGCATTGACTTGTTATACGATGGACAGAGTTTCCGGGAATTAAGCGCTCTCCGGATTAATACTGCCAACACCCACGGAACTGGCTGTACCTTTGCTTCAGCTATTACCGCTTATCTGGCAAAAGGTTCAGGCTTAGTGGAGGCGGTAGAAAAAGCCAAACAGTATTTAACAAGCATACTTGAGTTGTCAAGTAATATACAGATAGGAAAAGGAGTGGGCCCTCTTAACCATATGGCTAATTTATTTTCCATCAATAAAGAGTAAATATTTTTTTAAAAAGGTTAACCGGAAATGATTGCAAAAAATACCAGTAATTATTATAAGTTCCAGGTTATTACCGATGAAGGAAATATTCAAAACCGAACACATCTGGAAGTGGCTATGGCTGGCTGTGAAGGAGGAGCTACACTAATACAGTACCGCGATAAACTGTCTTCCTCACTCAGGATGTATGAAGTTGCCCAGGAAATCAGGAAAATTACCCTTAAAAAAGGGGCCTGTTTTATAGTAAACGACAGGTTAGACATTGCCATGGCTATAGAGGCTGATGGAGTCCATCTTGGTCAAACTGATTTACCAATTCAGGTAGCTCGCCAGATATGGGGTGAAGATAAAATCTATGGAGCTTCAGCCTCCAATTTTGAAGAACTGAATAAAGCTATCAGAAATGGGGCAGATTATATCGGGTTTGGTCCTATATTCGGGGGCAAGATTGTTTATGATGTAAAGCCAGATGCCGCCTTGCCCTTAGGCATTGAAGCTTTGAAGAAAGCAGTTTCTCTGACAGATATCCCAATCGTAGGGATAGGTGGTATTACAGAAGATAATATCATGGAGGTGATTCAGACAGGGGTTCAGGGTATTGCGGTGGTGGCGGCAGTTGCCTGGGCCGAAGATATGAAAGAGGCTGCCTCCAGATTGAGAAACATCATTGACCTATACCTGTAATGAAAATATTTGAGATTGGTGAGTTTGGGTTAATATCTCATATTAGAGAGTGGGTGCAGGGTAAAAATCCTGAGGTTTTCCGTGGAGTAGGCGATGATACCGCAGTCATAAATCTAAACAGGTACAAATACCTGTTATATACCTGTGATACCCAGGTGGAAGGTACCCATTTTTTGCTTTCTTTTACCACTCCTTATCTCTTGGGGAGAAAGTCAATGGCTATAAATGTAAGCGACATAGCTTCCATGGGAGGAACTCCTTCTTTTGCCCTGATTTCTTTGATACTTCCACCGGAAACAGAACTTTCCTTCCTACGAGAACTTTATCGCGGTTTGGTGGAAGAAGGCAATAAGTGGGAGGTCACTATAGTAGGAGGGAATATTTCCCGAACAAATGGTCCTTTGACCGTGGATATCTCCCTTTTGGGTGAAGTAAAGAAGAAATATCTTTTACTCAGGTCAGGAGCAAAGAAGGGGGATTTAATCCTGATAACCGGTCATCCTGGCCGGTCAGCAGCTGGTTTAAAGCTTCTCCAGGATAATAAAACTAAAGATTTTCCTGAACTGATAGGTGCGCACCTGTCCCCTATCCCCAGACTTAAAGAAGCACAAATTATTGCCAGTTTTCCCGAAGTATCATCTATGATAGATGTAAGTGATGGAGTTTTACAGGATCTGGGGCGTATTCTAAAAGAAAGTTCGGTGGGAGCTACTATCTGGGAAGAATCCCTGCCTATTAATGAGTCTCTAAAAAAATCAGCCGAGGTTTTAGGCGAGGAAGCAATTAACCTATTCTTGAATGGTGGGGAAGATTACGAACTAATTTTTACAGTTAGCCCTCATAATTCCGAGAAAATCATAAAGAAAGTAAAAAAGGAAACAGGTACCGACTTATCGCTAATTGGTGAAATCAATGACCACCTCCCAAATATTTCCATGATAACCAAAAGTAAAGAAAAGATCAGTATTACTCCACGAGGATGGGATCATTTTAAAGATATTAGATGAAGTACCCTTTATTCTTTAGCGGTTAATGTTATAATTAACAAATTTTTAAATAATATCTTACGCTATGAGATATGAAAATTAGAGAAACAAACATAGACACCAATACCCTATCTTCTAAATGTGAATTCTGCCACGAGTTAGCATCAGCTTATGCTCCTATTTCGTCTCTTACTGATACCTATAACCTTATCTTTGATTTTCTTGGAAAGGTGGTTGCTTATGATTCTTCCACCCTCTTTATCAAGTTTACCGATAAACTCCAGGCTGTTGCCTGTAGAGGTTTTAGCCCTGAAGATGAAAAAGAAGTCCTTAATATGGTTCTTGGTTTAGACAACCCTCCTTTACTGGATACCTTGAGAAAAGGAGGTCCAGTGGTGGTTAGTGATGTTACCCGCTTTGAATATCTTCAGGATAAAACCCGGGTAGGAAAAATCAGATCCTGGATGGGGGTACCGTTTTTCGTGAATAATGATTTAGTGGCTTTGCTTACCGTGGATAAACAGGAGCCTGATTTTTATTCGGAAAAAGATACCAGCTGGATAAAATCTTTTGCTGCTTTTTCAGCCATAAACATTCAGAGAGCCTATCAATATCAGGAACTGCAAAAGAAGATATTGGAGCAAGAAGCCATAACCGGGATTACTTCTTTATTGATTAAAGCTATGTCCCTGCAGGAAACTTTACAGGTTATTTTTGAAGAAATCTCAAAAATACTGCATGGTTGCTCGGGAACCATTTTCCTGCTGGATGAAAAAAGTGAAAATATGAAAATAGTAGCTTCTATGGGTATTAGTGAAGAAGATATTAATAAAATTAACGAAACTGGCATACCGGTAACCCTTGGAATTTTCGGTATTGTTTACGAAACCAGAGAAATGTTAGAAATTACTAATGCCCGTGAAGATCCCAGGATTGATAGAAGTTTTGGCACAATACCTGAGAGCCTGACCAACATTCCTCTTATCGCTGATGACCATTTTTTGGGAGTGATAACCCTGGATACTGTGCCAAAAAGTGATGACCAGAGGAAATTATTAAAGTCGTTGGCAGATTTAGTATACATTTCTATTGAAAAGTCGCTTCACTATGAAAAAGAAAAAAAACTGATGAGGGATTTAAAAGCCATGATAGAGATAACCAGAAATATTACCTCTTTATACGATACAGATAAAGTGCTGGAAAGAATTACCCGGGAGATTCAAGAAAATTATCATGCACTTTATACCAGTATATTCTTAATTGATCAGGAAAACAAAGAGCTCGTATATAAATGGGGTTCCGGGTTTGGCTGGGAGAGCCTGAAAGACAATTTAAAAATAAAGCTGGGTGGTCAGGGAGTTACCTCCTGGGTAGTTGAAAATGACGAACCATTAATTGTAAACGATGTGAGGAAAGATCCCAGGTATCTGAAATCATCTGCGACCTCTAAAGTGCGTTCCGAGTTGGCCATCCCTATAAAAATTAAAGGTGAAATTGTAGGTGTACTGGATGTGGAAAGTGAAAATCTGAATGCTTTTGACAGTGACCACCTGTTAGTGTTTCAATTACTTTCTGATCATCTGGGTGTAGTCATTGAAAATAGCAAACTTTATGAAGAAGTTAAACAAATAGCTATTCGGGACGGGCTTACTAATCTTTACAACCACCGTTATTTTTATGAACTATTAGAAGATGAACTTCACAGGTTTTACAGGTATAATGGTCATTTATCCCTTTTTATGATTGATATTAATGATTTCAAAAAATATAACGATACCTACGGACATCTGGAAGGGGATAAGATTTTAAAAAAAGTTGCAGAGATATTTCTCACTAATTGTCGTAGCATTGATGTTATCTCTCGCTATGGTGGAGATGAGTTTGCTATTTTACTGCCACATACCAGAACCAGTGATGCCCGCATGATAGCCAACCGGTTATGGTCCAAAGCTATGGATGAGAAAATCTCTCTTTCTGTCGGAATTGTTTCTATGTCCAAAGATTTAGTCCTGAAAAAAGAAGAGTTACTTCAATATGCTGATAACGCTATGTATCAAGCCAAAAAAGCCGGGGGTGGGATTCAGATGCATCAAAACTTTCAGGAACCAGGGGTTTAATTGAATAAAGCGCTTGCCTATGTGGAAAAGAATAAAGACAGGCATCTAACGGATTTATTTAAACTACTATCTCAACCAAGCATTTCTGCTTCAGGAGAAGGTATAAAGGATTGTGCAGATTTATTGATTGATTTGCTCATAAAAACCGGGTTTAAGGTCTCTTTATATTCTTATGCCAGTTCACCTCCGGTTATTTATGCTGAATTTATGGTAGGAGCTCCCAGAACCATCATTTTTTATAACCACTATGATGTTCAGCCGGTTGACCCACTTGAAAAATGGAAATCACCTCCTTTTAAGCCAATAATCCGTGAAGGTAAGATTTTTGCCCGAGGAATAGCCGATAACAAAGGGAATATTATGAGTCGCTTGCTGGCTGTGGAAAGTTACATGCAGGGAACAAAGACCCTTCCAGTTAACATTAAGTGGGTTATAGAGGGAGAAGAAGAGATAGGTTCGTTGCACCTGGAAGAATTTGTCAGGGAGCAGCGAGAGTTCCTGCAAGGAGAGGGGATTATCTGGGAATCAGGAAGTCGCGATGTTCGTGGAAGGCCGGTAATCAGTTTTGGCTGTAAAGGTATTCTTTATGCTGAATTGATAGCCCATAATGCAAGCAGGGACCTTCATTCTGCTTATGCTTCTATTGTAGAGAACCCTGCCTGGCGCCTCCTTGATGCCCTCAAGTGCCTTAAGGATGTTTCCAACGATAAAATTCTTATACCTGATTTTTACGATGAAGTTTTACCCCCAACTTCAGAAGAATTACAGATGTTAGATAATTATCTCTTTGAAGAAGAAAGTTTTAAAGAAGAAATGAAGATAACAAAATTTCTTGGTGGTCTGTCAGGTTTGGAATTAAAGAAAAAACTGCTGTATGAACCCACCTGTAATATCTGCGGGATAGCTTCTGGTTATAGCGGTCCCGGCTCCAAGACAGTCTTACCCCATAAAGCAGAAGCAAAAATTGATTTCAGGCTCGTCCCCAACCAGAAAGCGCAGGATTTATTTGAGAAGATGAAAACTCACCTGATAAACAGTGGTTTTGGAGATATCGAAGTTGTCCCTTATGGCTTGGAAGACCCTGCCCAAACCCCTGTAGAAAGCAGGCTCAAAGAGGTGGTAGTGGATACCGTCAGGGATATCTGGGGAGTTGAACCCCTCTTAAGTCCGCGCATGGCAGGTACTGGACCCATGGCAGTTTTTTCTAATCATCTGAATATACCAATTGTTGAGGGTATAGGGGTGGGTAACTTCGGTTCAGCAGTACACGCTCCCAATGAGAACTGTCTGGTAGAAGATTATTTTAAAGTAGTAAACTGGGTTATAAAAATACTTCAGGATTTATCCGTAAAAACTGCCCTACCCTGTTAGTTAGAAAACCCATTACCTCAGCATTTCCATGATTCATCATTTATTTTGTAACTACTTTGGCTGTTTAGGCTCATATTCTACCGCCAACCGCCTACCACCTATCATCTATAACGATTACTTTTTTTTATCCGACTGCAGTTTAATATACTGAAGCCTTAAGGAGTTTCCGATAACCGAGACGGAACTTAGTGACATGGCTATAGCAGCAAAGATAGGGTTTAATAATACTTTAAAAATTGGGTAAAGCACCCCTCCAGCTACCGGTATAAGAGTCAGGTTATAGAAAAACGCCCAGAATAAGTTCTGTTTGATTATTTTCATAGTCTCCCGACTGAGTTGAATAGCGGTTAGAATCCTTAAGGGGTCTCCTTTAATAAGGGTAATGTCCCCTGACTCTATGGCAATATCAGTTCCAGTACCCATGGCAATTCCAATATCAGCCTGAACCAATGCCGGAGCATCATTAATGCCATCACCTACCATGGCTACTTTTTTTCCTTCTTTTTGAAGTCGGCTTATTATCAGGGATTTGTCTTGTGGCAGAACCTGGGCAAATACCCTGTCTATACCGACCTTTTTACAAATGGTATCAGCTGTTTTCTGGTTATCCCCGGTTAACATCATAGTTTCATATCCCATTTTTTTAAGGGAGGTAATCAATTCTATAGCTCCCTTTTTCAGGGTATCAGCCTGGGCTATTAACCCGACCACTTTTCCATCAATACCCACCATGACTACTGTTTTCCCTTCCCCGTAAAGCCTTTCAATATCCTCCCGATTTTTTAATGTGATATTTTCTTCCCTTAAAAAAGCCTCATTTCCAATTAGAATCGGTTTGCCTTTTATAACCGCCTTGATACCCTTTCCTGGAATAGCTGCAAACTCTTCCACCTCCATGAATTTGCTAACCCCTTCTTCCAGCGAATATTCGACGATAGAGCGAGCTAAAGGATGTTCAGATAGTTTTTCAACACTACCGGTAAGTTGTAAAAACTCCAGGCGGTTAAATCCCGACATCAAGACAACATCGGTAACTGTGGGAGCACCTTCGGTAAGGGTACCGGTTTTATCTAACACCACAGTATTTATTTTCTCCATTTTTTCCAGGGCATCACCTTTTCTGATGAGAATTCCTCTTTTAGCTGCCTCACCTACCCCTACCATAATACCTGTAGGAGTAGCCAGTCCCAGAGCACAGGGGCAGGCGATTATGAGAACGGAGATTGTAGTAGAAAGGGCATAAAGAAAAGATGGCGAGGGACCGGCAAATAACCAGATCAAGAAGACCAGGAGGGCAATAACTATGACAGTTGGGACAAAATACACCGTTATTCTATCAGCTAAATCCTGTATAGGAGCCCGGGAATTTTGAGCCTCTTCCACCATCCGGATAATTTGCGATAGGAATGTATCACTGCCTACACGATTGGCGCGAAACCTGAAACTGCCTGTTTTATTTATGGTACTTCCAATAACCTGGTCTCCAGTTTTTTTATCTACCGGTATGCTTTCACCAGTGACCATGGATTCGTCAATCGCTGAATAGCCATCTATTATAATTCCATCAACCGGTACCCTTTCACCAGGTTTAACCAATACGATATCGTCCAGGATAACTTCGTCCACCGGTACTTTTATCTCTTCTTCATTTCGTATTACTATGGCTGTTTTGGGACTCAATCCTAAAAGGTATTTAATTGCCTGGGAGGTTCTTCCCTTAGCTACCGATTCCAGGTATTTACCCAAAAGTGCCAGGGTAATGATAACTGCAGATACTTCGTAGTAATAAACTTTCATATAGTGTGGAATATGAAGATTCAAAAGAGGTTCCAGAAAAGGTAAAAAGGTTACCCATAGAGAATAAATGAAGGCAGCTGAAGTCCCCATTATAATCAGGGAATCCATGTTGGGAGCATTACTGGCAAAACCCTTAAAGCCCCTGAGGTAGAAAGGATAGCCAGCGATAAACTGCACGGGTGTCGCCAGGATCAAGGAAATATAAGGTATAAAAGACATTAAGGAATGATTGATACCAAGGATAGCAAAGATATCCAGACCCATATGAGGCAGGGAGATTATAAAGAGGGGAATAGTTAAAAAAAGCGCAAACAAAAACCTATGTAAAAGTTTTTTCTCTTCCAGAGTTTTTTCTCGGGCAATAATGTCTTCAGGTTTTTCAGAAATTGGAGAATAGGTTAAACCGAGTTTTTTAAAGGTATTTCTGGCTCTTTCCTCATCCCAGAGGCTTTCCAGGTAAGAAAGGGTGATGGCAAATTTATCGCTAATATCCATACCCACCACTCCGGGTAGTTGTGCTAACACTTCTTTCAGGGAAGTTAATATCTCCTGGGTTATTTTTCCCTTAAAAGGGAGGGTAAGGGTTTGCAGGAAAACCCCATAACCAATTTTTTCAATGGTTTGAACAAACAGCCCCGGTTTAATCAGGTTATCGTCGTAAGAAAGAACTACTTTTTCCGAGCCGAGGTTAACCACGGCATCCTCAACGCCTTCTATCTCCTTGAGTGACTTCTCCACCTTACGAGCGCAAGAAGCGCAGGACATTCCTTTTATTGGTAAATAAATCGTTTTACTTTTTTTCATAATGACTCTCAGGGTTAAACTTAATCCAACATTATTGAATATTACCCTATTTTTTAGAGAAATCATCCTTTTTATATAAACTAAATACTGGCAACTAATTTCTGGTGTTATAATGGATTAAAGCATATAAAAATTACCCGGCACATTTTAAACAGGAGGTGAGTAGATGCATATAATTATTGCTGAAGTTAGCATAGTCCCTCTGGGATCAGGAACCTCTATCAGCAGTTTGGTGGCTGAAGCGGTGAAGGTCTTGCAGGAGAGTGGTTTGAAATACCAGCTTACTTCTATGGGAACTATTATTGAAGGATACTGGGGGGAAGTGATGGATACTATCCAGAAAATGCACGAAAAATTATTTCAGTGCGGAGCTTTACGGGTGTCCACTTCCATAAAAATAGATGACCGTAGAGATGGTAAGGGAGTGTCTATGGAGAGAAAGGTAAAAGCGGTTGAGGAGAAATTGTCTTGAGCGGCCAATATACCAATATAACCTGTTTTGGTGGTGCTGGTATGGTAGGAGGGAATCAATTTTTCCTGCAGGATGAGGATTTGCGAATAATGCTGGATTTCGGTATCCCCTTTAAAATTCGCGGGAATTATTTTGTAGAGTTTATGAGTCCTCGTGTTTCAGCAGGCTTGGAAGACTACCTGAAAACTGGCTTAATACCCCCAATAGAAGGAATTTACCGCAACGACCTGCTTCAAATTCACCAGTTAATCAGGGAAAATGGTGCTATTCTTTCGCATCAAGAACCCGAGCATGATCTACTTCTTCTTTCCCATGCCCATCTTGACCATAGTGGTTATATACCTTTTCTGGACCCCCGCATAACGGTTGCTTGTAACGAGATGACCAGAACCATTCTTAGGGTAATATCCACTGTTGGGAAATCGGGAGTGGAAAGTGAATACCTTGACATACGTTCAAGATTGTTAGATGGTAAGCTACCAGATAAAAAAAATGAAAATAGAGTTGATAGAAGTTTTCATATTCATAAAGATATTAATCCTTTTTTTAAGGAGGGAAGAGTTTTAGCTCACCCGGTTGACCATTCCATACCCGGAGCATCAGCTTATATTATCAGGACTTCTAAAGGGTTGATAGTTTATACGGGTGATTTTCGGGCTCATGGAATCAGAAAAGAGGACACTTATAATTTCATTTCGCTGGTGGAAAAACTGAAGTCATCCGGTGAAAAAGTTTTAGCGCTGATTATAGAAGGAACTACTCTTCAAAGGGAAGGCATATTACCGCAATACAACGAAGAAGATGTTTTGAACTCTTTATCTACTTTAATGAAATCTCGTCCCTCGGGAGTAATTTTGGTTGATTTTGGTCCCCGAAATGTGGAGAGACTGGTTCTAACCTTGAAGGCTGCTCAAAGTGCGGGAAGAAAGGTGTTATTAAGACTACCTGACGCTTATCTTCTTCGGGAAACTAACCTAAATGACCCCCTAATTCCAGGTCTTTCTCATCCTGAAGTGGAAATTCTAATGGAAAGGCGTGCCAGCGCCCCGACAAAATGGCAGATAGAAATCATTACTGAATATGAAAATAAGATAGTAACTCCCTTTGAATTGAGGAAAAATCCTGATAAATATGTAGTATTATTTAGTTTTTTTGACATAAATGAGGTAGTGGATTTTAATTTGAATCACGGCACTTATATTTATTCTTCTTCTGAAGCCTATACTGAAGAACAGCAATTTGATTTAATGCGTCTGCGTAACTGGTTAAAGCTTTTTAATTTTGAGTTTTTTGGCGATCCGGAAAATAAAGATTTTAATTTACCTCTACATGTCACCGGACATGCTTACCCCGATACTGTTAAAGAGGTGATTCGGAGAATTGAGCCGGCAATCTTGATCCCCATACACACGGAAAAACCGGAAAAGTTTATAGATATTGCTCCTTTTTCCAGGGTTTTGCTTCCTGTTTACGGTGAGACCCTGTATTTATAAAGACACACAAAAAGGGAAAAAAAGGGGACAGGCTACTTTATAGTGACAGTCCCCAGGGTTTTACTCCTTGCCCTTTGTCTTTGCGAGGTTCCCCGAGGAACCGCGGGAAAGTCATCTTTTTATGTTTTTGATACCGTGCTTGATAGGGTTTCTACAAATCAACTAATGATATAATTACTTCAATGATGCGTACTGACGGAAGAGATTATCTTGAACCAAGGCCGGTGTTAATTCAACCGAATTATCTTAAATATAGTTATGGTTCTGCTTTGATTGAGGTAGGAGACACCAGGGTAATTTGCACTGCCACCATAGAAAACAGGGTGCCCTTTTTTATTAAAGGTACCGGTAGTGGTTGGATTACTGCTGAATACGGAATGCTTCCTGGTTCTACCAAAGAGAGAATACCCCGGGAAATTTACCGTCCTTCAGGAAGAACCCAGGAAATCCAGCGCTTGATCGGTAGGTCTCTTAGAGCAGCAGTAGACCTTAATGCCCTGGGAGAATACAGCATAACTATTGACTGCGATATCCTGCAGGCAGATGGCGGTACCCGAACTGCTTCCATTACCGGGGGATATGTGGCTTTAACAATAGCACTTAACAAAATGCGTCAGCAGGGACTTATTTCCTTAGCTCAGGGACCTGGATTTCTGCCGATCAGGGAAGCTGTGGCAGCCATTAGCGTGGGGATGATAAAAAATAAAAAGATGGTTGATTTAAATTATCTGGAAGACTCTAAGGCAGAAGTTGACTTTAACCTGGTGATGACTCCCTCGGGAAAAATTGTGGAACTTCAGGGTACCGGTGAAAGCCAGGTTTTCAACCGTGAAGATGTTAACGATTTTATAGAGATGGGTTTCCAGGCTTTGAAAAGACACTTCAAGGCTCAGCAAGAAGCCCTCACCAGCGTAGGAATATAGAGTAATTGACCTATAATTCATTGCTGATTGCCACTTCCAACCAGGGCAAATTAACCGAAATTAACCACATCTTAAAAGAACTTCTAATAACCCCCTACCAAAAAACTAACCTGAAAATCCTTTCTTACCGAGACTTTCCCCCGATGGAAGAAATAGAAGAAAATAGTCCTTCCTATGAAGATAATGCGGTTAAGAAAGCTGTCTTATCAGCAAAGAGGTTTAACTTACCTTCCTTAGCAGATGATTCAGGTCTGGAAGTTGAAGCGTTTGGGGGAAAGCCAGGTGTTAATTCTCGCTACTTTGGAGGGGGAATATCATTTAAGGAAAAAAGAGAACTCCTGCTTAAATTACTTTCAGGAATACCTTTTGAAGATAGAATTGCCCGTTTTGTTTGTGTTACCGTGCTGGCACTACCTCAGGGAGAACTGTTTATCAGCAGGGGAGAGGTATATGGCTATATAAACCAGGAAGAAAGAGGAGTGAAAGGTTTCGGTTATGACCCGATTTTTTATTACCCGAAGTTTAACCGGACCTTTGGGGAATTAGAAGAGTTGGAAAAAAACCAGATTTCCCACAGAGCCAAAGCCCTGGAAGCTTTAATACCTAAGATACTACCCTTATTTTAGGGTTATGGTCTTCACCATTTAATCCGTGTACTTCAGCATCTATTTCTAACAATTCCTGTATGTACTCAATAACTTCTGGTGTGATTTTCTCCCCATAAGAGACTACCGGTAATCCAGGAGGATAAGGGGTTACAATTTGAGCGGAAACCCTTCCCAGGGAAGATAATAAATCCACCGATTCGCTGGAAGTTCTCAAAGCTTCTTCAGGAGTGAGTTCTTGAGGTGGTAGTGGTGGAGGGTGCGGATAGGTTATCAGCTTGGCAGTATTTCTATATTTAACAGCCAAAATTTCAAAAGCCTTCTTAACTTCTCTCATCCTGCCAACATCTTCACCGATAGTTATAAAAAGAAGAACATTCTTATGGTCAGCTAACTCTGGTTCAACTTTCAGTTCTCTACCGAGAATTTTATCAACTTGATACCCTGTAAGACCAATTCCATCAACCGGTACAGTTAATTTGGTTGGGTCCATGTCAGCAATGGCTGGTGAGGCTTTAGCTATTTCAGCTGTATAAACCTGAAGACCTGATATTGAGTTAATTTCGTTTCTTAACCATTCTGCACTGGCTATGGCATTAGATAAAAGTTCATAGCCCTGGGTTGCCATCTGCATCCTGGCAGCATCCAGGCTCATAAGCAATAAGTAGTTGGGGCTGGAAGATTCCAGGATATTAAGGTAGCTTTTGAGCTTATAGGTGTCTATTTTCCCTTCATTAATGTGAAGCAAGGAACTTTGGGTAAAAGAACCGAGTGTTTTATGCGTGCTATGTAATACTAAATCAGCCCCGTACTCTATTGCTGATGGCGGTAGCTGAGGGTGGAAAGGGTAATGGGCTCCGTGAGCTTCATCAACCAAAATGGGTAAATTGTACCGGTGAGTGATATCTATAAATTCATTAATATAAGCGGAAAAGCCGTAATAATTTGGTGAAGTAAGGATAACTCCTTTTATAGAAGAATCTTTTTTCAGAGTATCATCTAATTGCTGTGGTAGAGGGAAAGTGGTCATACCAAGGTTTTGGTCATAGAGTGGCTGAAGGTAAACCGGTATCAAACCTCCTAAAGCCAGGGAGCCATAAATTGAACGATGAGCATTTCTGGTAACCAGAACTTTTTCTCCCCGGTTGGCCATGGTGAGTATAGCTGCCTGGTTACCCACTGTAGAACCATTAATGAGAAAGAAGGTCTGGTCAACCTTGTATAATTCTGCAGCTAAATCCTGAGCTTCTTTAAGTATACCAGTGGGGTTGTGAAGATAATCTACCCCATCAACTTCGGTTAAGTCGTATTTAAATACCTCGTCACCTAAAATATTTTTCAATAAAGGGTGCATACCCTGCCCCTGTTTATGACCGGGCATATGGAAAGGAAGCCTGTTTTCTTGAACATATTTTATTAAGCCTTCAATATATGGTGTTCTGGTCTGGTCTATTTTATGCATAAACATAAGTATATCATAATCTTTCCTCTTGTCTTTGCAAGCAAAGTGAAGCAATCTCATCTTTTAAGTCTTTTAAAATCAATTTAGGATCGCCACGAGACTTTTTAGGCTCTCGCGATGACAGGAAAGGATAAGAAAGGGGAATATGAGAGATTATCACGCCTGCCTTTGACCGGCTCGTAATGACCAAGGTGTGCTTGTATAAACTATTTTATTCTGGTTATACTATATGTACATAAGTGATTACTATATGCTATCATTTATCACCTGCAGGTATGAAAAATTAAGTAACGCTTAGGTTAATAAATTTATAATACGGAGGTATTTATGGCTTTTGAATCAATAGAACAGGTAAACAGACTAACCCTGAGTTTTGAAAAGGGTGTTAATGAAAAAGGTAAAGTTATTCTCAAAAAAGAATCACTTAACATAAGGGCAAATGCTACCGATGAGGATGCAAATGAAGTTGCCGATACTCTGGCTGAATTAGTAGAAGACCCTCTTTACGAAAAAAGACGCAACAGCGCTTATGTGTTCGTGGACTTATCCTAATAGGAAACAGGAGGTAGATTAAAATGGCATATTACCAGGAACTTAGAATGGTTTTCAAGACCGAGGGAGATAAACAATATTCCTTAGTGCTTACCAATCCCCGTGACGATTTGTCTCAAGCTGAAGTAGAAGACGCTATGGATGTAATATTGGAGAAAGACGTGGTACTTACAAATTCTGGCGGTTTAACCGATAAGGTTAAAGCCTATATCGTTGATAGAACCATAACCACTCTTTTACCTTAACAATCAAATAAAACAGGGGGGAGGGATAAATTTCCTCCCCCATTTGTTTTTAAAAAAGGAAAATAACTATGTGGAAAAAAATAATAATCCATCACACCGCTTCGCCTACCGAGGTTTTAAGACAGGGAAAGTGGGTTAAAGTAAGCAGGGAAATTATTGATGAATGGCATAAAAAAAGAGGTTTCGGGCAAATAGGTTATCACTTTTTAGTACTGAAAGATGGTACGGTGGAAGCTGGAAGACCGATAAATATGGTTGGAGCACATTGCGCGGTTTCACGGAGGAATTATATTGGATTAGGAATTGCCCTGGTAGGAAACTTTCAGGAAAGTCGTGTTCCCTACATACAGTTAGAAGCCACCGCTCAATTAACCAGCAAGCTGATAAACCTGTTTAAGATGAACGGCTTACAGGATATTGAACTTCATAGAGAAGTTTTGGGAGCCAAGACACTCTGTCCTGGAAAATTATTCCCTAAAGAGGACTTTTTAAGAATAATAAATAAGCCTGTGAAATTATCCTTCCTGAAAATCCTGACCCGTACAAGTGAGGTCTAATTTATGGAAAAAACTATGACAGATTTATTGGAACTTTTTGTATCCTTGATATCCAATGTGGGGTTTCCTATAATGGTGGCCGCTTTTCTACTTTTAAGGCTGGAGATGAAAATGGAAAAACTCACCGAAGCCTTGATAAACCTTCAAGAAACTCTCAGGGGGTTAAAAGGGTTCCAGGTGGAAGACAGAAAGGTCTGATTTTCATAAACTTAAAGGGGACAGTCTTCAAGATTATTTTAAGGCTGTCCCCGAAGTTTGTGTGGTAAACTAAATTATTCTAACTGTCAGGTACACAAGCTCCAGAAGGGCAGACATCTTCACACTGAGGTTTATCAAATTTACCCTCGCATTCGGTGCATTTATTTGGGTCAATCACATAAACGGGATCGTCTTCAGAAATTGCTTCGTTAGGGCAAACAGTAACACAAACACCACATAATACGCAATCAGCCGTAATTTTGTAAGCCATAAAAATCCTCCCTAAATTACTATCTCTAATATTTTATATTTTTTTAGGCCAGAGTAAAACAGCCGTAGGTTCTGACATTTCATAAAGAGCAGGGTCATCAGACTCGGAACGAATATAAACCCTTCTACCTTCAACCTTTAAGGTGGCATCCCAGTACCATTTTCCCTTGATTCCCCAAGCATAAGCCTCGTTTTCAGCCAGAACCATCAAGAAAATATCCTTGGCCAGAGAATCGCCAGTGAAAAAACCACCATAACCGTAGATCCTTACAGTCCCGGGTTCTTCGCCGAGCTGATTAATTAAATCCCAGAGAGATTGAGGGTATTCTTTAGTTTTTGTCATATAAACCAGAGTTATTATATCATTATTTTATCAAATAAAACCCTCCCAGAAAGGGAATACAAAAAGGAGACAGCCTCCCATAGTAATCCTGGGTTAAATTCATACAAATAGTAGGAGAAAAATAATTCAGACCAAAATAAATCAGACTATTACAGATTTACTCGGAAATAATTCAGACCTTTTCTGAATTATTTATCACTGCGACCCTTTCTTTGGTAGGTGCGTTAGTCTTATTCTATGACTTTTACCCCTTCTCCCAAGTAGAGAGAGGATAGGGTGAGGGGGGAATAAATTATCACCCTCCCCTTTATCCCCTCCCTTCCAGGAGGGGAAGAAGATGATAGGACTCCCTTCCAGGAGGGAAAGAAAGAATATACCCTCTCCCAGGTAGGGAGAGGGAA
>JBBIIY010000011.1:0-40380 GCA_037446255.1 Coprothermobacterota bacterium | reverse complement strand
ACTAACTATTTTTAACTTTTTAAATTTTGGAGCCCAGGACCGGAATTGAACCGGTGACCTTATCCTTACCAAGGATACGCTCTGCCGACTGAGCTACCTGGGCTCTGGAGCGGGAGACGAGATTTGAACTCGCGACCCTCAGCTTGGAAGGCTGACGCTCTACCGCTGAGCTACTCCCGCATGGTGGGGAGGGGGGGATTCGAACCTCCGAAGGTGTTTACCGGCTGATTTACAGTCAGCTCCCTTTGACCACTTGGGTACCTCCCCAAAATACTACTGGAGCCGACGGCGGGAATCGAACCCACGACCTGCTGATTACAAATCAGCCGCTCTGCCGGCTGAGCTACATCGGCACATCTGGCAACTAAATGCCATATATCTATTATAACCATATATTATAACAGAATAAAATACCTCTAAAATTTTGTAGATATAATTTTAACATAATTGTTTAAATAAATTACCTACTGTAAAGGTTATTTATTCAATTTTGTAAAATATACCTCTAACAAGACATTTTCATTTTGGCTTAACCGAATAAAGGCTTATAACTTGACTGCTTAAAAGATTAAGTTTATATAATCTTTTTTTGTATCAACTGTCTGTTAAAAAAGCTTTTCAGATAAATTTCAGTTACGATTTTAGTTTATAATTACAAGCATCAGGAGATAAAAAATGGTTTATGGTGAAATATTTTCTTTAATAGCAGCTTTTTCCTGGGCGCTTGGCGGGATAGCACTTAAGAATCCAAGCACCCAACTTCCTCCTTTGTATTTAAACAAATGGCGAAACTCAGTAGCCTTGATTATCATAGCCCTGGTTACTATTTTTTCCGGTTTAATCAACCAGTTAGGCGCAATTCCCTTAAAATCTATAATATATATTCTTCTCTCTGGAATGGTGGGACTTACCATAGGCTCTACTTTTTATATAAAAGCTTTAAGTTATATTAATCTCTCCAGAGCCTATCCGATTTGTAATAGTTTCTGGATTACCCTGGTAGGGATATCAGCATATTTTTTTCTGGGAGAGAGCATTACAGTTTATATGATTATAGGAGCGCTTCTTATACTGCTCGGTATGATTTTTTTAACCAGCGAAAAAAATCTAACTCCCAAAGCTAAAACAGATTTTTATCTTGGGTATTTGTTTGCTTTACTTGCTGGAACCTGTTGGGCAATAGCCAGTGTTTTTTTAAAATTAGGGATAACCGAAGTTCATCCTTTTCTGGTTAATTTCATCAGGTTACCGGTAGCAATTATTCCCCTCATAATATTATCCCAAAGAGAAAAGGTAATAAATATCAATAGTAATAAGCGGAATTGGTTGTTAGTGCAAACCTGTACCAGCGGGGTACTTGACCAATTAGTAGCTTCCTATTTTTTCTTTACGGCTATACAGCATATAGGTATTGCTAAAACAACTATTCTTGGAGTAACCTCTCCTCTTTTTGTAGCGCCTTTATCCATCCTTTTCTTAAAAGAGAAAATTACCTTAAAGGTCGCTCTGGGGACACTGTTATGTGTGTTAGGTGCCTGGCTTACTGTTTTGTTTTAAAATAATTAAATTATTGAGAGTCATGGTCAGGAACAATTTTTTCCACATCTCTGACTACAGGAATCAGATAACCACTTAAACCAACCAATATGCCAAAAATACCTGATAAAACAAGCATAAGAGACATCCCCGTTCCCTTACCCATACCCACTATCGGGGTAAAGAAAAGAGAAAATGCATTACTTGAGCTCATTAATGGTTCTAATACATAATCAGCTACAGGTCCAGCAATCAACATAGCTACCGGTGCAGTTATCTGGGCAATCATTCTACGGGTGGCAAAAACCTTACCCTGAATGTCTGGAGGCACTTTAGACTGCCAAATTGCCTGGTTTGACCCATTGATTAAAGGCAGGAAAAAAGAAGAAAAAAATGAAGCTATTACCCAAATATAGACACTTTTTCCGAGACCCAGCAATAAAGCACCGGTCAAACTGGTAAGAATCATTCCTAATAAAACACCGTTTATTCTTTTTTTTGGCCCTCCCCATATACTCAGAAAAAGACCACCGGAGGTTCCACCCAGACCGGCAGCTGAACGGACACTACCCAAAGTTACCGAGTTGTTGTTCGTTCTGGCAAGAATCATTGGTGATAGAACAGTATAGCCAAAAGTGGCAACCAGGTTGGAGGCAAAAAATATTAACTGCAATCCCAAAAGGCTCGGCTTTTTGATTATGTACTTAAAACCGTACATTGATTCTTTCAATAGACTACCTCTGCTTTTAAGTCCCTCGGGAGTGGGTGGAGGCTGGGGAATGAAAATCAATATTAGCGCTCCTATAGCAAAGAGAAAGGTAAAGATATCAATAAATAATATTCCCTGTATTCCTATGAAAGTTAATAAAAAGGCTGCTACTATCGGGGCGGCAATATTGGATGCTGATTCAGCCAGGGAAATCATTCCATTTGCTCGGGTGTACTGTTCTTTAGGTATCATTACGGAAATTGCTGCTGAATAAGCTGGCCATTGAAATGCATGAAAAGTGCCTGAAAAAGCTCCAGCGATATATAAATGCCAGATTTCCAATCTCCCGGTTAAGTATAAAATCAAAATAGCAATAGTTGATAATCCAGCGGCCAAATCACTAAACATCATTACTAATTTTCTGTTCCACCTATCAACTAATGCTCCAGCAATGGGACTAAAAAGGACTGTTGGGCCAAAATGGAAAAAACCTACCAGCGCTAAGGCAGTAGCTCTTCCTGTTATCTGCCAGGCCCAGATTGATAAAGCAAATCCTGTGAGAGAGGACCCAAAAAGTGAAACTAACTGTCCAAACCAAACAATTAGAAAAGCTTTCATTCCTGAAGGTTTATAATTCATTTTGCGTTCCTGTGATGATATTTAAACCACAGGTATTATACTACTTCTGATTAATATAATAAATTATTATATAATTACAACCCGAGGAAGGTAACTGCAATGCCTGAGAGGAATATAGCTGTTCCTGCCAGTACATGTGCATATTTATCAAGTTTTTGCAGTTTTACCAGAGATAGACCGTAGTATCCGAGGTAAACAGCTATCATCATAGTAAAGATAGTTGATACTGAAAAAATGAGAGCTACCATAATTACCGATATAAAGTTGCCTTTAGCAGCAGGGTATATTAATAAGGGTATTAAGGGTTCACATGGTCCCAAAGCAAAAATAATGAATAAAATCCAGGGAGTAGAATTAAATTTTTGACCGTCTATTTTATGTGTATGCCCGTGGTTCATTTTAAATAATGCCCATATAAGATAGACAAAGCCAAAGAATGTTAAAAGCCAACCTGCCCAATCACCCCTTATAGACTCAATAATCTCCAATCGCTGAAGATTCAGGCTTAGTAAAACACCCAACAATCCCAGGACTACCGAACCTATAACATGTCCTATCCCGGTAATCATAGTTATAAACATAGTTTTAGGTAAAGACCATTTCCCAGCTTTACTTAATACAATAAAAGGTAAGTAATGGTCAGGTCCTAAAATGACATGGGTTACCCCGATAGTTAGTGCGGTAAGAAATAATATACTAATACTGGTATCCAATATAAATCCTCTTATAAAAAATAATAATATATAGTAGCACGAATATTGTGTATGTGCTACTTCATAAATTAACTTCAATGATGAGGTAAAATATTTACTATGAACGGATATAAATACATTAATGATGAATTGTTTTGTGAGGAAGTACCGGTAAAAGAATTAGTTAGAATTTATGGGACTCCCTTATATATCTATAGTTACGGTGTAATTCAACATAATTATTATAAATACACCCGCTCCTTAGCCAATATTGATCATCTAATTTGTTATTCAGTAAAAGCTAATTCTAACCTTTCTCTCCTCAAACTTATGTCTAATCTTGGCGCAGGTTTTGATATTGTATCCGGAGAGGAATTGCAAAGAGTTCTGGAAATTGGAGGAATACCTGAGAAAATCGTTTATTCAGGGGTGGGAAAGAGTAGAGAGGAAATAGAAATGGCTCTTAAGGCGGGAATATTAATATTTAATGTTGAATCCTTGGGAGAACTTCTTCTGATTAATGATCTGGCTGGTAATTTGAAATTACGAGCAAACATCTCTTTCAGGGTAAATCCAGAAGTAAGTGCCAGAACTCATCCTTATATAACCACCGGTATGAAAGAAAACAAATTCGGTATCACTTGTGAAGAAGCACTACATTACAGCAGTTTAATCAAAACCCTTCCTAATGTAAACCTGATGGGAATTGACTGTCATATTGGGTCTCAAATTACCGAGATTGAGCCTTATTTATTATCGGTAAGGCGGTTGAAACAGCTTATTTTAATTTTAATAGAACAGGGTTTTAATATAAAAATATTTGATGTTGGAGGGGGACTGGGTATCAGTTATCAGGGGAACCCTGTACCAGGTCCCGAGGAATGGAGTTTTGCCATAATAGAAGAAATAGAAGAATTAGTTGGAATAAAATTGATTATTGAGCCAGGAAGGTCAATTGTTGCTAACTCGGGAATTCTCATTGGAAAGGTCTTGTATCAAAAATCCCGTGAAGGGAAAAATTTTCTCATTGTAGATGTTGGTATGAATAATTTAATTAGACCCTGTCTTTATAATGCTTACCATGATATTAAACCGGTGTCTTTGGATGAAAAAGAAACTGCAGTTTTTGATGTCGTTGGCCCACTATGTGAAACTGCAGACTTCATAGGTAAAGATAGGAATCTGCCCTGGTTACTACCTGAAGATTTGCTGGCGGTGATGGACACAGGGGCTTATGGTTTTAGTTTAGCCTCTAACTATAATTCTAAGCCCAAAGCCGCTGAAGTATTGGTTAAAGGGAAGGAGTTTTACCTGATTAGAAAAAGGGAAACCTTTGAGGATTTAACTAATAACGAGATTGTTCCTGAAATATTGAAGTAACACTGCCAGTTATCATCAAAGAGTCAATTTTCCCGAAGTATGAATAAACCCACTATGCATTAGACCGCGGGTAGAGGTAAGGTTATCTCCTAAACGCTTTATTTCCAAGGCCCCTCCCCGGGAAATAATAACCTCCAGGCAATTTTCTTCATCCAGATGTATGTGCTGGGTAGATATTATCAGGTGATGATTTTGGTGAGACAGGTCTTTTAATCGGTTTATAAGCATGGTGTTATGGTGGTCGTAAACCAAGGTTATTATACCCACGACCTCTTCTCCTTCCAGCCAGTTTTGCTCAATCAACGAACTTTTTATTAAGGCTCTTAGGGCTTCTGAACGGTTATTAAACCCTTTTTCTTGAATAAAAGAATCAAAGATTTGCAGTAAATCTTTTTCCAGAGATACTCCAAAGCGAACCAGGTCAGACATAAGTTTCCACTGCTAAATTCATTTATATGGTAAATTATAACAAAATAATTAAACAAATTGATATTTAGAAGGAGGTTTTTATGTGGGAAATAATAATTATTATTCTTTTAATCCTGGTATTGGGTGTGGTGCTTTTTCTGGTTTTTAGAGAAAAAAAGGGCAATACTGAAGAGTACCTGGAAAATGCTTTGTATAAAACCTGGTTGAAGGTGGGATTGGGAGAAAAAATTGCTCTTATAGCTGAACAGGCAAGTGAAATAAAGAAAAGCTACCAATCATTTGATCAGTTGTTAAGAATACCCACTGAAAGGGGTAATTTTGGAGAAATATCTCTGGAAACAATTTTATCCGACCAACTTCCTGCTGAAATGTTTGGATTACAAAAACAGGTATTGGAAGGCAAAAAGCCTGATGCGTATATAAAATCTACTGTCGGCATCATCTGCATAGATTCCAAATTTCCACTGGATAATTATAGAAAATTTGTAGAATGTGAAGATCCGCAAGAAAAAAGTAATTTCAAGAAAGCATTTAAAGATGATGTGGAGAAACAATTAAAAAAAATTGCCGACGATTACGTGTGTCCTCTTAAAGGTTCTGCTGAATTTGCTTTTGCTTACATACCCGTAGAGTCCGTGGCTTACTATCTTCAAACTGAAGAAAGTGAATTGCTTTTAAAAATGGTGAAAAAGGGGGTACAGGTGCTTTCTCCTCTTACTCTGTCTCAAAAAGTTGAACTTATTAAAGCCGGGGTGTATGCTCTACGTTTATCCGAAAATGCCAAGGTAGTGAGGAATGAAATATTGAATTTGGGCTCATCTTTTAAAAAGGTTGATGAAATCTGGAAAGTACTTTATGAGACCCATATAAAAAATGTCAACCTTAAAGCCGATGAATTAGATTCAGCGTACAGAAAATTAAAAGAAAAATTTGAAAATATTCAGAGTAGAGAAATTGACCAGGATTAATCTTTAAATATCAAGTTTTATAACAAAAAATCATAACATAAGAAACAAATGTTATTGCCACACTTAAAGTAAGTAAGTGTTTAACTTTTATTGTTATATGTTAAAATAAAGAAAATTTTGGAGGTCTTTTTATATATGAAAGGTAAAAATACCATTAAAAATATAGCTCTTGCTTCTCATGCTGGAGCAGGTAAGACATCTATTTCAGAAGCATTTTTATATTTAAACGGTCTTGTAGATCGTCTTGGCAGGGTAGATGACGGAAACACTGTTTCTGATTATGACCCGGATGAAATAAAAAGAAGAAGCAGTATAAATCTTTCAATATTACCTATCAACTTAGAAGAGTTCAAACTCAATCTGATTGACTTGCCAGGATTTGATGATTTTATTGGAGATATAAAAGCAGGTTTACACATTAGTGATGGAGTGGTGGTGATTGTTTCCGGCACTTCCGGCGTAGAAGTTGGAACTGAGAAAGTATGGGGGTATGCCCAGGAAAATAACCTGCCCATGATATTTCTAATTAATAAAATGGAAAGAGAAGGGGCAAATTTCTTTAAGAATTATGAGGAATTGAGAACAACTTTCGGTACATCGGTAATTCCATTAGTTGGAGCTATCGGTGAGGGAGTAGCCTTCAAGGGGGTTTATGATTTCCTCACTGAAGAATCTTTTGGTATTCCCAAGGGTAAAGAGGATCCAACTCTGGAAATTACTGATTCACAGAAAAAAGAATTTCAAACAATGCGAGAGATTTTAGTAGAAAAACTGGTTGAACTGGATGATGATTTGCTAAATAAATACCTTGATGGTCAGAATATTGAAAATTGTGAGTTAATTAAAGCCTTAGAGTTAGGTATAAAGGAAAGAAAAATATTTCCTGTTCTTGCTTGCTCGGCTGCCAATCTTGCCGGTATTGGAAGAACGCTTCACTACCTTAAAGCCTTTCCCGATACTCAACACAGGGTTATGATGGCCACTAATATTCGTACGGGTGAAAAAGTTCAGGTAAATACAGATGTGAATAAATCCTTCAGTGCCTTTGTTTTTAAGACAGTTGCTGACCCTTATGTCGGTCAGCTGAATTATCTAAGGGTTCAAACAGGTAAATTAACTCCTGATAGCGTAGTGTTAAATGTTAATAAAAACAAAGAGGAGAAAATTAGCCAGCTTTATCGTTTGAGAGGTAAAAATCAATCTGTAGTAGAGGAAGTACTTGCTGGAGATATAGTAATTGTGACTAAACTTCAAGACACTCACACTAATGACACTTTATCAGATAAAGGCAACTTACTTATGTACGATACCGTTAAATACCCCTCACCTATGGCCATTTTAGCAGTAAAGCCTTTAAGTAAGGGAGACGAAGATAAATTAAGCGGTGCTTTACAAAAAATGCTTCTTAGCGACCCGACTCTAAGCGTTGAAAGAGAAATTACTACTAATCAGGTTTTGATAAAAGGTATGGGTGAAGTTCATTTAGAAGCTATGATTGACAGACTTCAGTCAAAATTTGGAGCTAAAGTTCTGCTGGAAGAACCAAAGATACCCTATAAGGAAACAGCTTCTGCTAAGGTGGAAAGCGAATATAAACATAAGAAACAAAGTGGTGGTAGGGGTCAGTTTGGGCATGTTTTTCTGAGAATTCAACCTTTACCCAGGGGTGAAGGTTTCATCTTTGATGAAGAAATATTTGGTGGATCTGTACCCAAACAATATGTTCCTTCAGTGGAGAAAGGTGTTCGTGAATCTTTACTTGAAGGAGTGCTTGCAGGTTTTCCCATAGTAGATATTAAAGTTACCCTGTTTGATGGCTCGTATCATGATGTGGATTCATCAGATATTTCATTTAAAATAGCAGGCCAGATGGCTTTAAAAAAAGGTTTACTGCAAGCAAAACCTCACATATTAGAACCGATGGTTAAGCTTTTCGTAGTTGTGCCTGAATCATTCATGGGTGATGTTATATCAGATCTGAATACTCGTAGAGCTCGCATACTTGGTATAGGCGAAGAAAGAAATTTGAGAAAAATTGAGTCATTAGTACCTCTTGCTGAGATATTGAGATACGGAGCTTCTTTGAGATCTATAACCCAGGGAAGAGGCGCTTTTTCCTACGAATTTTTTAAATATGAAGAAGTACCAGCACATATTCAAGAAAAGATCATAGCTGAAACCAAGACTAGCAAAGAAGAAGAAGCTTAAAAATGGGTAAACTAAAAGCAGGGTAATTATTTCAATACCTGTAACTATTTTACCGGAGGTTAAGCTTGTATAACAGTAAAAGGTTCACCGAGCGAGCTAAAAAGGTCTTAAGTATAGCCCAGGACCTCTCGCAGCAATTTGGTCATTCCTTCGTAGAACCAATCCATATTTTTCTTTCTCTTCTTCAAGACCGAGGTTCTGTGGCAATAATTGCCATGAGAGATTTAAGTGTTGATGTAGATAATCTGTTAGGAAGACTTATGCCTCCCTTCAATATAAAACCTACTTCTTCTCGTTATTATCGGGAGTTTTCACGCGCTAGCGATTTGGTTATGGAATCAGCCAGAAGAGAAGCAGATTATATGGGGAGTGAGGCAATTGGGTCTGAGCACTTGCTTTTAGGGATACTTGATCAGGGTGGGCAGTTATCGGCAATTCTGGAAGAAGAAAATATAACCTATAGTTCTATAAAAGATAAAATTATTTCCTTGGTGGGTGATAATCAGGAAACTGTAAAAACTAAAAGTAAAACACCCATGTTAGATAGGTTTTCCAGGGATTTAACCCAGCTGGCTTTAGAAAATAAACTTGACCCGGTTATAGGTAGAGAAAAAGAAATAGAAAGGATTATTCAGGTACTTTTACGTAGAACCAAGAATAACCCGATACTGTTAGGGTTGCCTGGAGTGGGTAAAACAGCTTTAGTAGAAGGTTTAGCAAATAGAATCGCTAATAATATAGTACCAGGAAAACTAAAAGGTATGCGCTTATTGGCTCTTGACTTGACAGGGCTGATTGCTGGTACCAAGTATCGGGGAGAGTTTGAGGATAGACTTAAAAATCTTATAGAGGAAGTACAAAAGCAGAGTGGAAAAATTGTTTTGTTTGTTGATGAAATTCACACACTGGTAGGAGCTGGAGCTGCTGAAGGTGCTTTGGATGCAGCCAGTATATTAAAACCATTCCTGGTGAGGGGAGATATAAAATGTATTGGTGCAACCACTCTTACGGAATATAAAAAGCATATGGAGAAAGACCCGGCTTTTGAGCGCAGGTTTCAGGTTATTCAGGTTATGGAACCTACAGAAGCAGAAACTTTGGAAATTCTTACCGGATTAGCCTCAAAATACGAAGAGTTCCATCAGGTTCATATTTCTCCCGAGGCTATTACTGCTGCAACCAGATTAAGCAATAGTTATATTAAAGATAGATACTTACCTGATAAAGCTATCGATATTCTGGATGAAGCCTGTACTCGGGTTTACCTTCGGAGAGAAGAAATCCCTCAGGAAATAAAAGAAATTGAAAAAGAACTTGTAGATATTCAAAAGATAAAAGAGCTATCTGTTTCTACCAAGAATGATGAGGAGGATAAAAGATTAAGAGAACAGGAAAATGAGTTACTGTATAAGTATCAGGAGCTTCGGAATATCTGGAAGATAAAGTCATCAGGAAGTCAGAAGCTGGTAAATGCAGAAGATGTAGCTCAGGTAGTATCTTTATGGACAGGGATACCCCTGGTACGTTTGTTGGAAGAGGAGCAAGAACAACTGCTTTTCTTAGAAGATACCTTGAGAAAAAGAGTGGTTGGCCAGGAAGAAGCCATAAGGATTGTAGCCAAAGCAGTCAGGAGAGCCAGGACAGGACTTAAAGACCCCAAAAGACCACTTGGAGTATTTATGTTTTTAGGACCTACCGGTGTAGGTAAAACAGAATTAGCCAGGACCCTGACCGAAACGCTTTTTAAAGATGAAGGACAGATGGTAAGACTGGATATGTCAGAGTTTATGGAAAGGCATACAGTTTCCCGCTTAACCGGTGCGCCACCTGGCTATATAGGTTACGAAGAAGGTGGACAATTGACAGAAGCAATAAGGAGGAAATCTTACTCAGTGATACTTCTTGATGAAATTGAAAAAGCACATCCAGAGGTATTTAATATTCTTCTGCAAATATTTGACGATGGTAGATTGACCGATGGTCAGGGCAGGGTGGTATCTTTCTCCAACACAATAATTATTATGACTTCAAACCTGGGGACGGGAAAAATCTTTAAAGAAACTACTCCTGGGTTTAATTCTTTCATGAGTCAGGAGGAGAATTATGAAAAGATGAGGGATAGGATGCTGGAAGAAGCAAAAACCTCTTTTAAACCAGAATTCCTGAATAGAATTGATGATATCATAGTTTTTAAACAATTATCTCCGAGGAACATGCTGGAAATTGTAAGCATAATGCTGTCTCGTGTTGAATCCGGGTTAGCTTTACAGGGGTTTAGTATTGTTTTCTCTGAGGGTTTGAAAAATAAGTTAGCTGTTTTAGGTTATGATAAAGAGTATGGTGCCAGGTCTTTAAGAAGAAAGATTCAAAAACTTATAGAAGACCCATTGTCCGAAGAAATATTAAAATCAACTTTCCAGACTGATGATACTATTCTGGTTGATATAGAAGGAGAAGAAATATTCTTCAGAAGAAAAGCGAGCAGGTATGAAAAAGTCAAAAATTGATTATCTCTGCCGTGAATGTGGATTTAGCAGTATCCAGTGGTCAGGAAAATGCCCTACTTGCGGCAGCTGGGATTCTTTAGATAAGGTAAATATAATAGAAAAGCAGAAAATATCGCTTCAAAGCCAATCTCCCAAAAAAGCAGAAGAATTGTCTGTAATAAATGAAAGAATAACTACGAATTTCAGTAATTTTAATAATGTTCTGGGAGGCGGTATTGTTTCTGGTTCTTCCATACTTTTAAGCGGAGAACCGGGTATAGGCAAATCAACCCTGTTATTACAATTTTTACCTGAACTGGCAAAAAGTAACTCGGTCATTTATTTTTCAGGAGAAGAAATAGAAGAACAGTTGGTGGACAGGGCTAGAAGAGTGGGGGTTAATTTAAATAATATATATTTCAAATACACCCCCTACTTAGAAAATATTGTAGAAGATGTAGAAACTCTTAACCCTGGAGCCCTGATTGTTGACTCTATCCAGACCATTCAAAGTACAGCCATTCCCAGTTCAGCAGGAACCATTTCTCAGGTCAGAGAATGCGCCCAATCTTTAATAAAGATAGCCAAAGAGAGGAATATTCCATTGTTTATCATAGGCCATATTACCAAGGAAGGCGTCATAGCAGGACCCAAAACCCTTGAGCATATGGTTGATGTAGTGCTTTATTTAGAAGGTGATGCCCAAAGTTCTTTGAAGATGCTCAGGGCTACTAAAAACCGTTTTGGTTCTTCATCTGAAATTGCTTTCCTTCAGATGACCGAAAAAGGATTTAAACCAGTATCTGATAATGAGTTGGAAGCTGGTATGGGGGAATTTTCTTTCCTTCCGGGCACTTCAATGACCATGATTTTGGAAGGAAGCAGATTGTACATGGCAGAAATCCAGGCACTCATATCTCCTACTTTTTCTCCTTATCCCAGGAGAGTGTTTTCCGGTGTTGATTTTAACCGTGCCTTACAATTATTAGCTGTTGTTGATAGAAGATGTGGGTTGAACCTGGCCAAGTCGGATGTATATATTAGTACTACGGGTAATCTTAATATTAAGGATAGATCTGCTGACCTGGCTATTATTGCAGCATTACTTTCCAGTTATTATGAAAGTACACCTGATAAAATAAGGTTCTTTATTGGAGAAGTGGGTCTTCAAGGTGAGGTGAGAAAAGTATCGCAATTAGAAAGGAGGTTAAAAGAACTATTAAAGCGAGGATATAAGGAGGTGGTAATACCTGAGGAATCTAATTTAGATTTTAAAAATATGGGTTTACAGGTTAAGATTATAAAGGAAATACGGGGATTAAAAAAAATATTTACATCCTGAAGGGGTGGAATTATGGAAAATAAGATACTATCAATTTTAAAAGTTTTTGCAATTATTTTATTTACTTTAAGCGGTGCAAGTCTGGGATTTATTTATAGCGACTATATAAAACTACCTTATAATAATTTTATTATAGCAGTGCTGGGTGGTTTTGCAGGTATTCTGGTTGGGTCATTAATAGCAATTTATCTAACGAATTTTTTGAAGTGGTTTTTACCAAAACTAGACCAGCTTTTTAGTAATTTTTCAATAGTTGACATATTGATTTTCTTTCTTGGAATATTTGTAGGAGCCTCTCTTTCTTTACTATTTTTTCCTTTTCTGCAGTTAATTCCTGTTATTGGTGAATACCTAAAAGCTCTTCTGATAATTGTTCTTTCTTTATTAGGGGCTTATATTTCCTGGAGAAAAAAAGCTGAAATTAAACAAATTTTATCACCTGTAAAAAGTGATAGAAGGGGCATCCACAAGCATTATATTATTGATACCAGCGCTATCATTGACGGTAGGCTTAATGAGTTTCTACAAACAGGAATACTGGAAGGAATAATTGTTATCCCTGGTGTAGTATTAAGTGAACTCCAAAAAATTGCTGACTCCACTGATTATCTTAAAAGAGCCCGCGGAAGAAGGGGACTGGATACCCTGGACACTGTAAAAGAAAGTAGGATGTTTCCCATTGAGGTAGTAGAAACAAAAAAGGCTTTACTTAGCGTAGATGAGGTTTTGTTGGAAATATCAAGGCAGTTCAAAGGAGTATTAATCACCAACGATTACAATCTTACCCGCATTGGAAGATTAAAGGGCATCAGGGTACTAAACCTGAGTGAGTTAAGCTATGCTTTAAGGCTACAGGTGCTTCCAGGAGAAGATTTGAATGTAGCAGTTATCCGAGAAGGAAAAGAGCACTCGCAAGGTATAGGGTATCTGGATGATGGTACTATGATTGTGGTTGAAGACGGGAAAAAATACTTGGGAAGGTCAATTGAAGTTACAGTAAGCAGTATTTTACAGACATCTTCAGGTAAGATGATATTCGCTAAACCAAAATGAAGACAATAAAAACGGGTGTTATTATTCCTGCTGCAGGTCTTGGTCTCAGATATTTATCTCCAGAAAAGAAACTATTATCTTTCATTAAAGATGAACCTCTTATTCTATATACGCTGAGGAATTTTCTTAAATATAAAGGTTTAAATCCTATCGTGGTAGTGGTACCTGAAGGAGAGATGGAGTTATTCAGTAAAATTTTACCTATAAACTATTGCGAGAAGGATTTAAGAATAGAAGAGGGCGGCAGAACAAGGGCTATTTCCGTATACAACGGATATAAATCAATCTGCGAGGAAGTGGATATGGTGTTAATCCACGATGGAGCCAGACCAGCTATATCTCACGATTTAATTCAAAACATACTCATTACCACAGAAGAAAAAGGATGTGCAGTTCCTGTATTAAATGTGTTTGACAATGTAGCGGTGGTTGACCCTGAGGGAAGGCTCTCTTATTCTTTAAACAGGGAATATTTAAGATTAGTGCAAACCCCGCAGGGTTTTAAAAAGGATTTGTTAAAAACTGCCTATCAAAGAGTTGAAAACTGGGAAAGTTTTTCTGATGAAGGTTCACTGGTTTATGCTGCTGGTTATTCTGTTTACCTCGTACCCGGTGATCCCGAAAATATAAAGGTTACTATTAAAGAGGACATTGCCTTTACTGAATATTTACTCGGAAGAAATAAAAAATGAGAGTTGGCTTTGGTTATGACATTCACCCTTTAAAAAAAGGAAGGCGATTAACCCTGGGAGGTCAGGTAATTGACTACTTTAAAGGCTTAAAAGGGCACTCAGATGCTGATGTAGTAATACATGCGCTGATGGATGCCTTGCTGGGTGCCATGGGGAAAGGAGATATTGGTTTATTGTTCCCCCCCGGTGAAAAAGAATATATGAATATATCAAGTCTTATTCTTTTAAATAAGATAAAGGTAAATTTACTGGAAAATAATTATTCTATATTAAACATTGACATAACTATTGTTGCTGAGTCACCGGTTTTGAAGGATTTTTATGAAATTATGAAAAATAATATTTCTCGGATTTTAGAAATAGATTGTAATAAAATTAATGTAAAAGCTACTACCAGCGAGGGTTTGGGCCCTATTGGCAGGAAAAAAGGAATTGAAGCTTATGCAGTCTGCATGTTAAGGGAGAAAACAACCAATGAGTAACATTAGAGTTAGGTTTCCACCGAGCCCCACCGGTTTTTTTCATCTGGGAAACGCTAGAACCGCAATTTTCAATTGGTTATTTGTTAGAAAAGAAAAAGGTGTTTTTGTATTAAGGATTGAAGACACAGACCTCACAAGAAGTAAAAAAGAATATGAAATTGCTATGATGGAAGATTTATTATGGATGGGACTAAAATGGGACGAAGGACCTGATATAGGAGGCCCCTATGCTCCTTACAGGCAGTCTGAAAGATTTGCTATTTATCAGGAGTATGCGCAAGCACTATTAAAAGAGAATAAAGCCTATGAATGTTTTTGTTCTGCTGATTTTTTAGAGAAAGAGAGAGAGGAAGCATTAGCCAGGGGAGTTATTCCCCGTTATAACCGGAGATGCAGAGAATTAAGCGACACTGAAAGGGTTAAGTTGAGTGAAAAAGGCCTGGTGCCAGCTATCAGGATTAAAACACCATTACAGGGAGAAATAGTTGTTGAAGATATTATTCGGGGTAACCTTACTTTTACCTATCAGGATCTTGATGATTTCATAATCCAGAGAAGCGATAAAACACCCACCTATAATTTTGCGGTGGTAATTGATGATTACCTGATGAAAATTACCCATGTGATAAGAGGCGAAGACCACCTCCATGGCAATACACCGAGGCAGATAGTTGTTTATCAGGAATTAGGGTGGAATATGCCATACTTTGGTCACCTTCCAATGGTACTGGGAAAAGATAAATCAAAATTAAGCAAAAGGCATGGAGCTATGGCAGTCCACGAATATCGTGAGTTGGGTTACTTACCTCAGTCAATTACCAACTACCTTGCATTATTAGGATGGTCAGCGGGAGATGAAAGAGAACTATTTGATTTAGAGACGTTAATAAGAGTATTTGATTTAAGTCGAGTCGGTAAAAGTCCTGCTATTTTTGACGATGAGAAACTTAAATGGATCAACCATCACCACATTTCTAACCTGAATGAAAAAGAGATTTTGGATATGTCAATGCCATACCTTTCAAAGGCTGGCTACCAGGCTGATAAAAACGATAATAGACTCAGTAAGTTAATAAATTCAATTAAAAGCAGTCTTCATATGTTGGAAGAGTTACCTGCAAGAATCAGGTTTTACTTTAACTCTCCGGAATTATTTTCTATATCACCTTCCGAAAAAGAAATTTTAGAAGGAGTAAGAAAAACTGTTTTCCTGTGGCAAGAGGACCTTAATTTTGACGACACTAACAATTTTTTGAATGATTTATCTCTACAATTAGGGTTACCTAAGAAGGGTTACCTGCCTTTAATCAGAAAAACCCTAACAGGGGAAGAAAAAGGGGTGGAATTAAATATCATAATGTCTTCTCTGGGAAGAGATGAAGTTTTAAAAAGGTTAGATGCTATACTTTTAAATCATGAAAGACAATAATATTGTTATTAAAAAAGTAATTACTGTTTTAGCATTAACAACTGTTTTGATGGCTCTTTTATTTGGAGCGGCGTTATATAATCATTTTTTTAATCAGAGTGAAAATGAAATCCTGAATGATTTTAACCATATTAACCCGCCAAATGATACTATTCCTCGTGACCCTATATCGCCTCCACTTATGGATTAAATGAAGGTAAGATGAAAGACAATGTTTTAATTTATAACTCTTTAACCCGAAAAAAGGAAATTTTCCAGAGTAAGTGTTCTGGTGAAGTTAGTATGTATGTTTGCGGTTTAACACCACAAGATCACCTTCATCTTGGGCATGCTAAAACTTTTATAACCTTTGATGTTATCAGGAGGGTATTAGAAGTTTATGGCAATGAGGTTACTTATCTCGTAAACTTTACAGATATTGACGATAAGATTATTGCTAAAGCCAATAATTTCGGGGAGCACCCCCAATTTTTAGCTGAGAGATATATTGAATCTTGTCTTGAGGATATGAGAACTCTAAATATTAAACCCGCATCTTTATATCCCAGAGCCTCAGCTCATATCCCGGAAATTATAGAAATGGTTGAAGTACTGATGAGTAAAGGTTTTGCTTATGAGGTAGGTGGCGATATATATTTTAGGGTTAGAAAATTTCCTGCCTATGGAATTTTAAGTGGTCAATCACTGGATGAACTAAAGTCAGGAGCAAGAATTGAGCCTAATGAAATTAAGGAAGATACCCTTGATTTTGCTTTATGGAAATCTGCCAAACCCTCTGAACCTTACTGGAATAGCCCTTGGGGACCGGGCAGGCCAGGTTGGCATATTGAATGTTCTGCTATGAATTTAAAATATCTGGGTATGGGTTTTGATATTCATGGAGGAGGACAAGATTTAGTATTTCCTCACCACGAAAATGAAATAGCTCAGTCAGAAGCGTACTCTGGACAATCTCCTTATGCCAGGTATTTTATGCATTCAGGATTATTTAATCTCCGAGAATCAAAGATGTCTAAATCAGTAGGGAATGCTATCTCTCTAAAAGAAGTATTGCAGATTTATGACCCGATGGTTATCAGAATGACCCTCCTCAAATCACATTATAGCAGGCCAATGGATTTTTATCCCGAGCTTTTAGATGAAGGAGCTGAAACACTTCTTAAATTAAAAGATTTTTATTACCATTTTAAAATGATGATAAACCAGGGTAGTAGCGTAGAACATGCTGAAGATAAGGGTATTTTAAAAGTATTGGATAGCTTTATTGCCAGATTTAAAGAACATTTAGCGGATGATTTTAACTATGCTGGTTCTTTAGGGGTGTTGTTTCAGTTTTTAAATGATCTTAACCTGATAAAAGGCGGCTCTAAGCTTTTACTGGGTAAAGCATTGGAAGAAATAGTTTTAGCCCTGGAAATATTAGGTTTACAATTGGAAGAAGATAAAGAAGTTAGAAAATTAATTGAGATGATTTTAATCTATAGACAAGATATGAGGATGAATGGAAAATACGATGAAGCTGATCAAATTAGAACATCTTTGATGGATTCAGGCTTAATTATTCAGGACTCCCCCTATGGAACAAGATTCTACCGAAATACAAAGAGAAATAATATTCGGTAAAAGAGTAGTAAGCGAAGCTCTTAAAGCTGGTAAATTTATTGAGGAAGTTTACCTTAGTAAGTATTTTAACGATAACCTTGTAAAAGAGATAAAAGCTCATAACCTCCCTGTAAGAAGAGTAAGTGAAGATACACTTACCTATACCTGCGGTTCAAGACATCATCAGGGAATTATTGCTATAACCTCAACTTTTCCTTTTTCCAATATAGAGGAAATTTTGCTTGAATCTATAAAGTGCTCCTATCCTATAATTCTGGCACTGGATGAAATAGTGGACCCTTATAATTTGGGTGCGATTATGCGTTCTGCTGAAGGTGCCGGGGTAAGTGGTGTTATTATGTGTGAGAGGAGAACTGCACCCATAACCGGGATAGTAGCCAAAGCTTCCTCAGGTGCTGTGTTCCACTTAAAAATTGTCAGAGTAAAAAATCTTCTGGCATCTTTAAAAGTTTTTAAAGAGAAAGGTTTCTGGATTATAGGCGCACATATGAAAAGTGATAAGGAATATTTTGAAGTAGATTTAAAGATGCCTTTAGTCCTGGTAGTAGGTAGTGAAGGTAAAGGGCTTAGAGATAATATTGTTAAAGAATGTGATTTTCTGGTAAAGATTCCTATGCTGGGGAGAGTAACCAGTTTGAATGTATCGGTAGCTACGGCAGTTGTTTTATTCGAAGCTGTAAAGCAAAGATTTTACCAATAGATGATTCCATTAAAAGATAATATATTAGCAAAATCATTTTGTATTTTTAATATTTCTCTGATACTTGCAAACATTGCTGTTTATCTTTTTATGCTTTCTCTTTCTTCCAAAGGGTATATGGCTTTCATAATGGAGTATGGATTTATCCCTTCAAATATTTCCCTACCTAACATATTTAGCGCTATGTTCATCCATGGGGGTTTCATGCATCTCCTGGGAAATATGCTTTTTCTCTGGATTTTTGGAGATAATGTAGAAGACAGATTAGGGCATTTAAACTATATTATTATGTATTTAACCGCTGGGGTAACAGCAACTTTATTGCATGCGGTTTTAGACTTGAACTCCAACCTGCCACTCATTGGAGCCAGTGGTGCTATTTCAGGAGTTATAGGCTCGTACTTTGTGCTTTACCCCAGGGCTAAAATCCTTACTTTAGTACCACTTGGTCTGTTTATTACGGTAGTGGCTTTACCAGCTTATATATATTTGGGTATATGGTTTATTATTCAATTAATCTATGGATTTTCCAGCCTGGGTGTAGTTTCAGAGGGAGGTGTTGCCTGGTGGGCACATGTGGGAGGATTTGTAGTTGGATATATCTGGGCTTCACTAATAAAATATTCTAAAAAGGGGTAACCAAAAGATCTGTACCCTCAACCGTCAAGTAAACCTTAAGTACAGTATATACCCCTTATAGGGATAAGAACGGTAATAGAGAGTAGGAAAATTATTTTCTCCATTACTTAATTATCCTGGCAATCTTGAAATGTGCTATAATGCTTTAAGGAATCCTGCCGTGTGCGTGTTAAGGCAAGACATACAACCTAACACAGACATATAGGATCCAGCAGAAACGCTCTAATGGATACCACTTTTTGGCACAGGTTTGTAATGTTCAAGCCAAACGGCACGGCGGGTAACTTTATTCATATTAATAATGTATAGACATGGACAAGTAGTTTCTATTAACAATAAAGAAGTAGAGGTAAAATGCTTTCCCGGGGAATCTTCAAATTGCGAGAGTTGTGGATGGGGTTGTAGTAGAAGAACACCCAATTTGAAAGCCAATCTGCCTGATGATTTACTGGAAAAAGCTTCTGTAGGCGATATGGCGGTTGTAGATATTCCTGACCAATCTGTATTTATGTTATCTACTATTGTTTTTTTAATGCCCACTACAGCTTTAATTACAGGAGTGGTAATCGGAGGTATTTTGCATAGCCATACCAATTATGGCTACTTGCTTGGTGGAACAATTGGTTTTATAATAGGTATAAGTTGTGTTTATTTTTTAAGAAAATTCATTTCCTTTAAACCTAAAGTGATAGAGTTAAGGAAAGGAGGTTTTAGTAATGGTAGATAACTGGGTATTAATTGTTTTTATAGGATTTCCCCTGTGGATTACGCTGATCGTTTTTCTAGTGAGTACTAAATTATTGGTAAATAAGATGGATAAAATCAGTAAAGAATTGAACTACTTTGTAGAAAATGAAGGTAAGGAGATAATCCGAGAGGGGAAAGGACTTTTACGAGATTCCAGGGTAATATTGAATAAAGTAAAAGTTTCTACCCATCTATTGCCTCAGATTACTGGTGCTTTATCTTTTTTGAGCACTATTAAAATGATAGTGGATATAAGCAAAAAAACATCTTCAATTCTTAAAAAGAAAGGAGGTTAATGAAATGTCTGACAGAATGTTTGACAATTTTGGTTGGTTTATTGCCGGATTAGTAATCGGAGGAGTATTTGGAGTGTTATATGCTCCTGAAACTGGTGAAGAGACCAGAAAAAAAATCGTACAAACCAGTAAAACTGCTTCCAACGAGTTAATTAAAAAGGTTGACGAGTTAAGAAAGGCAATCGGAGAAACCTTAAAGACTGAAGAAGAAATAATATTGGAAGAAGAAAAGTGAGTAAGGCTTTTTTGATACTTCCCCTGGAAGAATCATTTTTGACCCAATTCAGGTTGTTTGTTTCTGGTGCAGCCACTCAAGCTGGTCTTGGTTTTGAGGAGGTTGAAGATTTAAAACTTTTTGTTGCTGAAGTAATGAGTTGCTTACTTGATAACGAAGTAAAACGTGGAACAATAAGAGTCTCCTATGAAATGAAAGACGAAGTGTTTTACTTGCTGATGGAAATTCCCCGAAGGTATTCGTGCTTTTTAGAAAAGGAAATTACCAATATTTTACTTAGTTGTTTGGCTGATAATGTTGAAAAAACAGATACCAGAAGGGGGGTATTGGTAAGAATTGTTAAATATGCTGCTTCTTCCAGGTGAGGTAGAACAAAAAAGTAAAGAACATATAGAAAGACTTTTACTCAACTATAAAAATGAAAAAGATGAGAGTAAACTTGAGGACTTAATACGTCATTACGCAGGAATTGTTTATTATTTAGCTCGTAAATTCAAATCTTATAAAAATAAGGAAGACCTGGAACAGGTTGGTTTTCTCGGTTTAGTTCAAGCAATTAGAAGATTTGACCCTTCTTTAAAAAAAGATTTTCTTTCTTTTGCTATTCCTACCATACTGGGTGAAATGAAAAGATATCTCAGGGATAGCAGTTGGGATATTAAGGTACCGAGAAGATTACAAGAGTTAGGGTTAAAAATACAAAAATCTGCGGACCGGTTATCTCAAGAGTTAGGAAGAACTCCCAAGTATAGCGAAATTGCTCATGAACTTGGGATTACGGAAGAAGAGGCAATGGAAGCGATGTCAGCCGGAGCATCTTATGATGCTCTTTCTCTTGATACTGCCTTTAATGATGACGATGAAAAGTCAAGACCATTAAACGAAATAGCTTCATTCAATTCCTATGATAAGGAAAATGAAGATGAAAGGTTATTTTTAAAAACTGCTATAGAGAAGCTTCCCGGTAACGAGAGACAGGTTATTAAGTGGAGATTTTATGACCACCTTCCACAAGCCGACATTGCCAAAAAATTAGGAGTTTCCCAGGTACAGGTTTCAAGGCTGCAAAGACGGGCATTAAGTAAGATTAAAAAAGAGTTACTTAACGTATAGATTGATTTAATCTTATATTAATGTTAGAATTTTATTTACTACTAAATAAATATGCTATCATCTACTATAAGAGAATCTTTTATAAACTACTTTCTTAGCCAGGGACATATGAAGCTCCCAGGGAGTTCTCTGATGCCTTCTGACTCCTCGCTATTATTTACTATAGCTGGCATGATACAATTCAAACCGTATTTTCTGGAGGAATTACCTCCTCCTTCTAAAAGAGTTACTACTGTTCAAACTTGCCTGAGGGTAAATGATATTGAGCAGATCGGTTATTCCTCAAGGCATAGCACTCTTTTAGAAATGTTAGGGAATTTCTCATTCGGAGACTATTTTAAGGAAGAAGCTATACATTTTGCCTGTGAATTTGTCCTGGACTGCTTAAAACTTCCCCGAGAAAAAATTTTGGTTACAGTTTATGAACAAGATGAAGAAAGCTCGTTACTCTGGCAAAAAGTGGCTGGTATCTCAGCTGATAAAATAATATCACTGGGAGAAGAAGATAATTTCTGGAGGATGGGCGAAACTGGACCATGCGGACCCTGCTCGGAAATATATTACGACCGGGGTGAAGGACCATTCTCTTTAAATGGTTTTCCAGGAGAAAGGTTTTTAGAATTTTGGAATATAGTTTTTATGCAGTACAATGCCCATGAATCAGGTATCCTGACCCCTTTACCCAATAAAAATATTGATACCGGGCTGGGTTTAGAAAGAATATCGGCCATAATGCAAAAAAAAGATTCTTTTTTTGAAACAGATATTTTTCAACCCTTAATAAATGCCTTATCTCAGATGCTGAATGCTCAATACAAAGAAAGCAATATTGTTCCTTTAAGAATTATTGCTGATCACCTCAGGTCTATAACTTTCCTTTTATCTGAAGGTTTAACACCTTCTAATGAGTGGAGGGGATATGTGCTTAGAAGACTTATCAGGAGGGCATTTCTGAAAGGTTACCGTTTGGGTACTACCAAACCCTTTTTATACAAAGCCATCCCTGAAGTAGTAAGTCTAATGGGAGAGTTTTATCCATTTTTGAAAGAAAAACCAGATTGGGTTTCCAAGGGAGTTAAGACCGAAGAAGAGAGGTTTCTTAAGACCTTAGGTAGAGGATTAGATTACTTTGCTGAGCATCTGGATAAATTAAAAAGCGAAAAAATAACTATTTTTTCCGGTAAAGATGCCTTCTTTTTATATGATACTTATGGTTTTCCCATAGAGCTTCAAGTTGAACTTTTACAGGAAGAAAAGTTTACCTTAGATACCGAGTCATTCAGAAGGGAAATGAATAAACAAAGGTCATTTTCTAAATTTCCAGGTAAAGAAGAAACTGAAAAAACCGATACTACTTTCTATGAAGACATACCTGAAACTGAATTCATCGGATTTTCCTCTTTAGAAGCAGAGGCTACTGTACTTTTTTGTGAAAAAAGGGCTGATGATAATTTTGCCTGTATATTTGATGTAACCCCTTTTTATGGTTTTGGTGGAGGGGAATTACCCGATTTTGGATTGGTAAAAAGCCCGGAAGGGATAGGCAGGATAATTGATGTGTATAATACTGATACAGGTAGAATAGTCCATATAATTCAATTTGAAAAAGGATTCATCAGAATCGGTGAAAGAGTCATTTTAGAAGTTGATTCTGCAAGAAGAAAGGATGTAGAAATTCATCATACCTGCACTCATCTTCTTCAGGCAGCTTTAAGGAAATTGCTCGGGTCACAGGTTAGACAGGCAGGATCTTCAGTTTCTCCAGATTATTTCAGATTTGATTATACTTACCATAATCAGCTTACTTCTAAAGAAATCATCAGTATAGAAAAATTGGTTAATGAATATATTAGAAATGATTACGAAGTAAAATATTTCACCCGAACTTATAAAGAAGCTCTGGAAATGGGTGCCACAGCTTTATTTGGGGAAAAGTACGGAGAAGAGGTGAGGGTAGTAAAAATAAATAATATAAGTACTGAACTTTGTGGGGGTACTCACATAAAAAGAACAGGTGAGGCAGGTTTATTCTTGATTCTCAAAGAAGAGGGAGTGGGAGCAGGATTAAGAAGAATTGAAGCAGTTTCTGGAAAAAAAGCCCTTGAATACCTAAACGGTTTAAGACATGAAAGAGAGGTTTCTTTAAGTTTAATAAAACACTCAGGCGACCTGGTGCAAGGAATAAATAATTTTTTAAATGATTATAAACAACTTCAGCAACAAAAAGAAATACTGGTTAATCATATGATTACTATTTACAAAGATCGCCTTTTAGCCAATGCCCAGTCGCATAATAACTTACAGATTGTCAGTTCCGTGATAGAACATCTTGACCAGAAAGCAATACGAATGTTAGCCGATGAACTGGGAAATAACCTTAAGGATTATATAATTGTTTTAGTAGGAAAGGAAAATGGGTATCTTTTCGTTTCTCTGTCAAAAAACGCTGCGAAAACAGGTTTACATGCTGGTAAATTTGCTTTAGAAATAGCTCTTAGAACAGGAGGTAAGGGAGGAGGAAATATTGAAACTGGACAGGGTGGAGTAAAAGACATTGACAAAGCCTATCTGGTTTTAAGTGATATTGTTTCAATTATTAATTTCTTTCTGAAGTAATTGATATCTTTATGAGAATAATGTGCCTGGATATAGGTGATAAGCGAATAGGCATAGCAATGACTGACCCTTTGGGAATCATAGCTACGCCCTATGGAGTTTTGGAAGTAACCAACCAGGTGGAAGCTCTTAAAGCAATACTGAAAATAGTAAGTACTTTAAACATTGGGTTAGTGGTTCTGGGAGTGCCCTATAATCAGGATGGCAATAGCACTGAGCAGTCAACTAAAAATTTGTTTTATGCAGATAATTTGCAGGGGAAAGTTAATATTGTTTTTTGCGATGAGAGGTTTTCCACTATGGAAGCTTACGAGAGTTTACAGAAGATGGGCATCAAGTATAAAAAAGGAAAGAAGAGTGTTGATAAAATATCTGCTTCCTTAATTCTTCAACGCTATCTTGAAAGAGAGAAGGTTTAGTGAAAGAAATAGAGGAACTGGTTATATCGTTTAATGATGGTCTTAAACAAAGAAAGTACTATCTTACTGAACTAATAGGTTTTAATAATTGTGAGTATGCTGTGTTTTTTAGCCTGGAAAACGATTTAGCAGAGCCTATTTTTTTAAAAGTTCAGGGGGAAATGCTTATTGATATAGATGATGAGAAGGAATACCACAGGCTTAAATCTTATTGGAATAAACTGGAAGACTTGATTGAGGAAGAAAAGGAACTTGAAGAAAATACTCTCAGTTAAACAAATCAGATACTGGCTATTAATAGTATTTGCCTTAGTATTTATTACTTTTTTCATATTTAAAGGGAAGGAAATATATTCTTTTTATTTTTCAACCAAACAACCTGCTGAGGAAGTTGTATTTTTCATATCCCGCGAGGATTCCATATCCATAATTGCGCAAAATCTGGTTGATATGAAAATAATTCATAACTACAAAAATTTTGTAAACTATTTGATTAAAAGTAAAAAGGACAGAATTGTCCAAGCAGGAGAATTTATATTATATAAAGGAATGAATAATAAAGAAGTGGTAGATATAATTACCTCTAAAGACAAATTTATAAAATACCGTTTTACTATTTTAGAAGGGCACACAGTTAAGGATGCTTCTCGAACTTTGGAAAAAATAAATCTTATCAACGAACAGGAATTTTCAGAACTAAATATTCTCAGTTTTTCCCTGCCTTTTCTCCTGGAGAGACCTTCAACCTTGGAAGGTTTTTTATTTCCAGATACTTATATCATACCCCGTGTTGGAATAAATGAGATTGTAAATATTATTTTATCTAATTTTAAAGAGAAAGTCGGAAGCCTGGTTAATGATTCGCCAGTTGTTGAAGAATTAGGTTTCTACAAGGCTTTGATATTAGCTTCTATAGTAGAGAAAGAAGCCCAGGTAGAAGAGGAAAGACCTATTATTGCCTCAGTTTTTTATAATAGATTAAAAAAGGGCATGCTTTTACAGTCCTGTGCTACCATAAACTTTGTCTTAAAAGAGCCTAAAGAAAGACTTACTTATGAAGATTTAGCTACTGATTCACCCTATAATACCTATTTACATACCGGGTTACCCCCAACTCCAATTGCCAATCCCGGGTTAAGTTCTATAAAAGCAGCTTTTTATCCTTCTAACACCAGTTATTTATATTTTGTTCATAAAGGGGATGGCACTCATGCATTTAGCAGAACCCTGGAAGAACATAATCAAGCAAAAAGGAAGTATTTATATCCATGAAAAAAGGATTATTTTATTATTTTAAACCTGATTTAATAGTAGATAGATTGGGAGATATTGATATCTTAGATCTGATAAGCAGAGACATTAAATTTATCGCAGTAGATTTAGATAACACCTTAGTTCCTTACCTGGAAGACGAGATACCTAAAGAAACTTACGAATGGGTAGAAAAAGTGAAATCTTTAGGGTTAGAAGTGTATATATTTAGTAATGCGAATCTGGCGAGGGTAGCAAAAATTGGATGTATGTTGGGCCTTAGAGGGAAAGGTAAAGTTTTTAAACCTATTATAAGAAATCTACGGCAGGAACTTCAGAAACGAGGGTTAACCCCAACCCAGGGAGCGTTAATTGGAGACCAGGTTTTCACAGATGTTCTTATTGGAAAAATTGAAGGAGTTTATACCATACTGGTTAAGCCCAGCTCCGGAAAAGATTTTATATTTACAAAAATCAACAGGTTTTTAGAAAAATTGTTAAGGAGGTATCTCCATGCGCAAAAGCCGTAAGGGTCTCGGAGAAGTTCTTACTGAAATGGGAGCGATCACAGTAGAAAATCTAATGAAGGCTCATGAAGCACAAATAAAGGAAGGAGGTAGCCTTCCTGATGTACTGACCAAACTCGGACTGGTTGATGAAGAAACCTTAGCCAGGGCATTGAGTATTGAATGGAACATTCCCTTTGTAAATCTAAGTGAAGTTAAGTTTGATGAGGAAGTATCCCGGATGCTTCCCGAAGATATAGCCAGAAAATATTTGTGTCTTCCTATAGGGATTGAATTTGATGATTCGGTTGCAGTAGTAATTACTGATCCTGTAAATTTATATGCTCAGGATAAAATCAAGGCTATAATTAAAAAACCGATAACCTGGGGGTTGTCAACTAAGACTGCCGTAGGAGATTTACTTGATAAACTATATGGTGTTGAACGGTCCTTAAGGGAAGCTTCTGATGACTTAATGCCTGTTGAAGGTGAAGTTGGAGTTGTTTCAGATACAATTGAAGAAGATTCTATCAAAGATTTAAAAGAAATGGCTGGAGAAGCCCCCATTATAAGGTTAGCTAATTTAATTATGACCCAGGCATTTTCAGAAGGAGCATCAGACATTCATATAGAACCTCAAAGAGACCATGTATTGGTAAGGCAGAGAATAGATGGTATATTGTATGAGATGATGAAAGTCCCAAAGAATATTCAATCCGCTCTGTTAAGCCGTTTTAAAATAATATCCGCAATGGATATCGCTGAACGAAGGCTGCCCCAGGATGGAAGAATAAATGTACGATATTCTAGTAAAGATATTGACCTGAGGGTTTCCACCTTACCTAAACAGTACGGTGAAAAAATAGTATGCAGGATACTGGATAAATCAAAAGCCCTGATATCTCTTTCTCAGCTGGGCTTTACAATAGAAAACCAGAACATATTTACCAAGATGATTGAACAGCCTTATGGTATGATTCTGGTTACCGGACCAACCGGTTCTGGTAAAACTACCACTCTTTATGCAGTTTTAAACCACCTTAATTCCCCTGATAAAAATTTAATTTCCGTGGAAGATCCTGTGGAATACGAATTAAAAGGGATTAACCAGGTTGGAGTTAATGCTAAGGTTGGACTCATGTTCTCTAATCTTTTACGAACTATATTACGACAGGACCCTGATATAATAATGGTAGGAGAAATTAGAGATGCTGAGACTTCAGAAATGGCCATGCAGGCAGCTTTGACCGGTCATCTTGTATTATCAACTTTACATACTAACGATGCTTTTAGCGCTCCACCCCGGTTAATTGATATGGGTATTGAGCCCTACCTTATCGCCTCATCTTTATTAGGAGTTACCGCACAGAGGTTAGCCAGGACCATATGCAAGTATTGCGAAGAACCTGATAAACCACCAGTTGCCTATATTTCCTTTTTTGAAAAACAAATTGAGCAGGTTATGGAAGGGAAACAACCAGAGTTTAAAAAGGGTGCTGGTTGCCCTAAGTGCAGAAACAGTGGCTATTTTGGTAGAATTGGAATACACGAGGTAATGAAAATTGATGATGATTTGAGAGCTATGATTATTAAAAATTCATCAGCAACCCAAATTAGAGAAGTTGCTATTCAAAAAGGGTGCAGGACCATGTTACTTGACTTACTTTATAAAGCCTGTATCGGTAAAACTACCCTTGAAGAGGTGTTTAGAGTAATAAGTACGGTGGAGGTATAAGTGAATGGAGTTAAGTTTGTATGAAATAATGAAAAATGCTTTTGATTTAAATGCTTCAGATGTACATTTAACAAGTGGAGTTCCACCTATCATAAGAATTGATGGTAAACTGCACCATCTAACTGATTACCCTGGTTTAACACCTCAATTAATCAAAGATCTCATTTTTCCTTTTATTACTGAGGAAGAGATAGAAGAACTTAATCACTTTAAAGATCTGGATACTTCATTTGGTATTAGAGGCCTGGGAAGGTTTAGGGTAAATGTATATCAGCAAAGAGGAAGTATCGGTGCAGCTTTAAGAATAATCATGGATCGCATTCCTATTTTTACTGAATTGGGGTTACCTGCGATAATTGAAGAAATGGCGATGAAGCCTCGTGGACTACTACTGGTTACCGGTCCTACAGGTATGGGAAAATCTACCAGTTTAGCTTCTATTGTGGGATATATAAACCGAAACAAGTTGTGCCATATTATCACCATTGAAGACCCCATTGAATTTTTACATCATCATGGTAAGGGTATGGTTAACCAGCGAGAAGTTGGCAAGGACACTACCAGTTTTGCTCAAGCACTGCGTTCTTCCCTAAGAGAGGATCCAGATGTTATTATGGTAGGTGAAATCAGAGATTTAGAAAGCATTACCGCTGCGCTTACCCTGGCGGAAACAGGTCACCTGGTCTTAAGTACAGCACATACCAACAATGCTTCTCAGACAATAGATAGGTTAATAGATGTGTTTCCTTCTTCTCAACAAAATCAGATAAGGTATCAGTTATCAGAAGTTTTAGAAGGAGTCATCAGCCAGTTGCTATTACCTCATAGTAGTGGGCAAGGAAGAGTGCTGGCAACAGAGTTATTGGTTTCTACTCCAGCTGTCAGGAACCTTATTAGAGAAGGAAAATCCAATCAAATTATGTCGCTACTTCAAACAGGATCTCAATTTGGAATGTACACTATGGATCAGGATTTAATTAGACTATATATTGCTGGAAGGATAACCCAGGAAGTGGCAATTAACTATGCCTTTAACCAAAGAGAGATGGAAAGGATATTAAGAGAAAAGGGGGTATATAAAAGTGCCAAACTTTAAATATCGGGCTATGGGTGTAACCGGTAAAGTAGTTGAGGGTATTATAGAGGCTGAATCATCCTCTCAGGTAGCAAAGATGATAGGTTCTGACCTTTCCATTGTGTCCATTGTCCCCATCGATTCACGGACCGCTATTAATGAGGTTTTTAATATTGGAACCTTTATGAAAATATTCAAACCCAGAGTTTCTTTGAAAGACCTATCACTTTATGCTCGCCAACTTGCAGTGTTATTAAAAGCAATTCCTTTAATTAATGCTCTAACTACTTTAACAAATCAATTAGAAACTCCGTATTTAAAAAAAATAACCCGTGAAGTTCAAGCAGATGTTTCCAAAGGTCTATTCTTATCAGCTGCTCTTTCAAGACAAAAAGATGTTTTTTCTCCCTTTTTTATCAATGTAGTCAAGAGTGGTGAGGCTACTGGTAAACTTACTGAATCCCTTGAAAGGTTATCTTTATTCCTGGAAAAAGATGTAAAATTACGCTCTAAAATAAAATCTGCTCTTACTTACCCAGTTATTGTAGTGAGTGCAGCTTTAATAATGGTAGTAGGACTAACAACTTTTGTTATTCCAGGATTTGCTGCTTTATTAATAGAGGTAGGAGTTGATATACCTTTGCCTACTAAAATAGTAATGGCTTTTTCTAAGGCTTTAACAACTTACTGGTATATAGCATTGGCCATAATATCAGTGGCTTTATTTTTACTGAGAAGGTATCTGAAAACTGAAATTGGAAGAAAATTCAAAGATAGGCTTTTGCTTAAAATATTCCTGGTAGGTCCATTATTCAGAAAATCAGTATACTCACAGTTTGCCAGAACTTTAAGCCTATTGCTGGAAGGTGGAACCACCCTTGTAGATGCTTTGAAAGTTTTACAGGATGTTATAGGTAATGCTGTTTATGAAGATGATATCAAAAATATCAGATTAGAGCTTGAAAGAGGAAAAACATTCAAAAATGCTCTTTTCCGAAGTGGACTTTATCCCCCATTATTTTTAGGGTTAATAGGCTCAGGTGAAGAATCAGGAGCTTTATCTGAAGTATTAAAGAAAGTTGCAGATTTTTACGATGATGAAATTGAATACACTATAGCTTCAATAACATCAGCTATTGAACCCATAATGCTTATTTTTCTGGGCGGGATGGTAGCCTTTCTAGTTTTGACCATGTTTCTACCGCTATTTTCTCTAATGGGTGGTCTTCAATAGATTTTTTTCATCTTAATATGTTATAATAATACCTTGTTTTTTGTACCCAAGAATAATTAATTATTTATTGAGGTGATTAAATAAATGGAGAATAACTCTTCCAGAGTGTTAAATTTGGGGAAGATTAGTAGTCAACTTGAGCCTCCTGGTTTTCTTGAGCATCAAACACAATCATTTAAGAGTTTTTTAGATAAAGGCATTGAAGATCTTATTATGAGTATTAACCCTATTAAAGAAGCAGGTATGATACTTGAATTTTCTAAATGTTACATTGAACCTTCACAAATTAGCTATGAAGAATGCAGGGAAAGAAGAATAACCTACCAGGGAAAGATTAAATCTCAAGCCAGACTTAAACTGCCAGGTGGAGAAATAAAAGAGCAAGAGGTAATTTTAGCTAACATCCCTTTGATGAGTGATTCAGGTACTTTTTTAATTAATGGTACCCAGAGGGTGGTAGTAAGCCAGTTAACTCGTTCTCCGGGAGTATATTTTGAAAAGATTCCTGAAGATCAACCGGGTTCTTTGTGCATTACTGCTTATTTAATACCTGATAGAGGTACCTGGGTAGATTTTGAAGTAGAAAGAAATGGAACAATTTGGGTCAGGATCGATAAAAAAAGTAGAAGAGTACCCATTACTGTGTTACTCAGAGCAGCTGGCTTAAGTACTGATGATGATTTGTCCAAGGTATTCATGAATTCCTACAAAAGTGAAATTGGCTATGAAGCAATAGAAGCAGACGATTATCTTGATTTAGATAAAATTAAACCTGACCATAAAGATGAACTGTTAAAAGAAGGTACCCAATTAACCCCGCGATTGTTGTACTTATTAAAAGAATTGGGCTTAGAGAAGATTCCTGTAATTAGAAATGAAATTTCTAAACCATTGGTTACCACCCTAAAAAAAGACAACACTAAAAATAGTGACGAAGCATATTTAGAAATTTATAAAAAACTAAAACCTGGCGAAATGCCTTCTTTAGAAACCGCCAAAAGATTCGTAAACCTTCTTCTTTTTGATATCAAGAGAAATAATCTGGACAAAGTAGGTCGATATAAAATTAATAAAAGATTAGGTGTTACTGTTCCTGAAACCAACACTACTTTGACTTTGGACGATGTTATTGCTATAACCAAGCACTTAATTAAATTATACGAAGGTCTTGAAGACTATGATGATATAGATCATTTAGGAAACAGAAGGGTAAGATTAGTTGGAGAACTGCTGTTAGGTCATTTAAAGGCAGCTCTGGCCAAGTTAGATAGAATTATTAGAGATAAAATGATTGTTACCCCTCACCAGGAAATAAGCCCTTCCAAGATTGTCAGCTCCAGGCCTTTAAGCACGGCGTTTAAAGAATTTTTTACGGCCAGTCAGCTATCTCAATATCTTGACGAAATTAATCCTCTGGCGTCTTTAACCCATAAAAGGAGACTAAGTTCTTTAGGACCTGGTGGTTTACATAGGGAAAGAGCAGGTATTGAGGTCAGGGATGTTCATCATTCTCACTATGGGAGAATTTGTCCGATCGAGACTCCAGAAGGAGCCAATATTGGTCTTATCAATACATTATCTACTTATAGCAGGATTAATGATTACGGTTTTATTATTACTCCCTATTTCAAAGTAAATTCAGGAAAAAAAACTTCAGAAATCCTTTATCTGACTGCAGATGAAGAAAAAGCGCTTTTTGTTGCCGACCCTACCACTGCTATTGGAGATGATGGCAACATTATTTATGACCAATTAACTGCAAGAAAGGGCTCTGAGTTGGTGAGTACGACTAAAGAAAAGATAAACCTGATGAATGTATCACCCCGTCAAATCTTTAGTATTTCAGCATCATTAATACCCTTTTTGGAACATGATGATGCCAACAGGGCTTTGATGGGATCCAACATGTACAGGCAGGCTGTTCCCCTTCTATACCCTGAACCCTCATTAGTAGGAACAGGTTTAGAAACTAAGGTGGCTATTGATTCGGGTGAAGCACTCGTTTCCAGAAACAGCGGATTAGTTGATTATATAGATGCGGGGAAAATAGTTATTATAGATGATAATGGTTCAAAAGATGAATATATACTGTCTAAGTTTCAGAGAACTAACCAAAGCACAGTATTCAATCAATACCCTATCGTTGAAAAAGGACAGCAAATTGAAAAAGGACAGATTATTGCTGACAGCCAATCTATTTATCAGGGTGAATTGTCACTTGGCAGGAATGTTCTGGTCGCCTTTATGATATGGGGTGGTTATAACTATGAAGATGCTATCATCATTAGTGAAAAATTAGTTAGAGATGATGTATTTACTTCACTTCATGTTGAGGAGTATGAAATTCAAGCCAGAGAATTAAAAATTGCTACTGAAGAAATTACTCGCGATATTCCCGGAGAAAGTGAAGAGTCATTAAGTAATCTTGAAGAAACGGGAATTATTCGTTTAGGAGCTGAAGTTAAAGCAGGAGATATTCTTGTAGGCAAGGTAACTCCGAGAGGAGAAGGAGAACTAAGTCCTGAGGATAGAATTTTAAGAGCTATTTTTGGAGAAAAAGCCAGTAATGTAAAAAATACCTCCTTGAGACTTCCACCTGGAGAACAGGGAGTTATAGTTGGAGTAACAGTTCATTCCTTGGAAAATGGCGATGAATTACCCTCAGGTGTGATTAAGTCGGTTAAGGTAAGAGTTGCACAGAAAAGAAAAATTAATGTGGGCGATAAAATAGCTGGTCGACATGGAAATAAAGGAGTAATCGCCAAGGTTCTTAGCGAAGAAGACATGCCTTTTTTAGAAGACGGCACTCCTGTGGATATCATACTTAATCCTCTAGGTGTTCCATCCCGAATGAATGTTGGCCAGATTCTAGAAATGTACCTCGGTTGGGTTGCCAGTAAAATGGGAGTTCGTTTTGTTGTGCCAATTTTTGACGGACCTAAACTCAAGGAAATAACTGAGCTTTTAAAAGAAGCTAATATTCCTAGAGAAGGTAGGGCACCTCTAAAAGATGGCAAAGAAGGTAATTATTTCCTAAATGAAGTTAGTATAGGAAAAATGTATGTATTTAAACTAATACATCTGGTAGAAGATAAAATACATGCTCGAGCTATTGGACCTTATTCTCTGATAACCCAGCAGCCTCTTGGTGGAAAAACTCAGTTTGGGGGACAGAGGTTTGGTGAAATGGAAGTATGGGCATTAGAAGGGCATGGAGCAGCCTATACTTTACAGGAAATGTTAACTATTAAATCCGATGACATAACTGGAAGAAATAAAACCTTCAGAGATATTGTCAAAGGTAAGGGAGTGTCAACTCCAGGGTGTCCTGAATCTTTTAAAGTATTAATTCAAGAACTAAGAAGCTTGTGTCTTGATGTAATTTTAATGACTAGTGACGAAAAAAAGCCGGCACAAAAAACTCAATTATTATCAATTCAAGATAAACTTGCTACAGGTGTTATTTTTGGGGGAGATGGTGATTAATAAATTGATAGATAAAAATATTACTGAAACTATACATTTTGATTATATTGGTTTAAAAATCGCTTCACCAGATGATATTCTTTCCTGGTCAAAGGGTGAGGTTTTAAAATCAGAGACCATCAATTATAGAACTTTAAGACCAGAGCCTGATGGATTATTTTGTGAAAAAATATTTGGACCAACCCGAGATTATGAATGTTATTGCGGTAGATATAAAGGTATGCGTTATAAAAGCGTTATTTGCGATCGTTGTGGAGTTGAAGTTATTGATACAAAAGTAAGAAGAGAACGAATGGGTCATATCAAACTTAATGCTCCAGTTGTTCATTCCTGGTATTTGAAAAGTATCCCCAGTAAGTTGGGAGTTATTATGGACTTATCGCCGGTAATTTTAGAGCAGGTCATATATTATGGAGCCTACTTGATATTAAATTCCGGGAGTTCTCCCCTTAAAAATGGTCAGGTACTATCAGAAGAGAGTTATCATGAACAAAAGAAACTTTATCCAGACCTGGTTGTAGGTATGGGAGCAGAAGCTTTGAGGGATTATCTATCAAGCTTAAACCTGGATTCTACAATAAAAGAGTTAAGAAAAGAAAATGAGACAGCTAAGAGTCAAAGGAAAAGTAAATTATTAAGAAAACTTAGCCTTCTTGAAGCCTTAAAAGCCACCGGGAATCGGCCAGAGTGGATGATTCTGAATGTGTTACCGGTTCTACCTCCTGATTTAAGACCTTTGATACATTTAGATTCAGGTCGCTTTGCCTCTTCAGATTTAAACGACCTGTATAGAAGGGTAATAAATCGCAACAACCGGCTAAAAAAACTAATGGAAGTGGGAGCACCTGGGTTGATCATCCGAAATGAAAAAAGGATGCTTCAAGAAGCGGTAGATGCATTAATAGATAATTCCAAAAGAGCCAGGCCAATAACAGGCAGTCATAACAAACCCTTAAAAAGTTTGTCAGGTGTACTCAGAGGTAAACAGGGAAGGTTCAGACAGAATCTTTTAGGGAAGAGAGTTGATTATTCTGGAAGATCAGTCATTGTAGTAGGTCCTGAGCTTAAACTCCATCAATGCGGATTACCTAAAGAAATGGCTCTTGAGTTGTTCAAGCCATTTGTTATTCATGAACTTACAGCCAGAGATTATGCGAGCAATGAAAAAGGTGCCAAGAAGCTAATTGAAAAAAGAGACGAGAAAGTATGGTCTGTTTTGGAAATTGTCTGCAAGGAAAAAGTTGTCCTTTTAAACAGAGCACCAACTTTACATAGAGCCAGCATACAGGCTTTTGAACCAATTCTGGTTGAAGGTAAGGCTATTCGTATTCATCCAATGGTGTGCGCTCCCTTCAATGCTGATTTTGATGGAGATCAAATGGCTGTTCATATCCCACTTTCTACCCAGGCACAGGCTGAAGCCAAGATTTTAATGCTTTCCAGCCATAATTTACTGAGCCCAGCACATGGGAGGCCCTTAGTTTCACCTACGCAGGATATTGTGCTTGGTTGTCATTATCTAACTTTAGAAGTTATAGAAGATAAATCTGAGTTGAAGTTATTTGCGAGTCCAGAAGAAGTAGTTTATGCATTTGAAACCGGATTGGTTTCACTGCAAAATAGTGTCAAAGTGTTATTAGGGAATAACCTGGTAACTACTACTCCGGGCAGGATTATTATGAATATTGAGATTAACAAAGCCCTAGGGACTAAAATGGGTGTTAATTTTCCCTATCTCAATACACAATATGATAAAAAGAACCTTCAGAACTTAACTTATGATTGCTATGAAGCTTTCGGTTCCTCTAAAACTTCTGAATTACTGGACGCCCTTAAAGAATTAGGTTTTAAGTACGCTACCTTGAGTGGCGCGACTATTAGTTTTGCTGATATGAAGGTTCCTGTACAGAAAAAAATATTGCTTCAGGAAGCTGAAAATGAAGTTAAATTTTTAGAAAAGGAATTTTTAATGGGGCGCCTTTCTCCAGAAGAGCGATACAGGAAGATAGTTAAAACCTGGGATGAAACTAGAAGGAAAATAACCGAAGCGGTAGTAAAAAACTTTTCAGAATTTGATAATCTCTATATGATGTTTACTTCTGGAGCGCGGGGAAATCGTGATCAGGTAAGCCAGTTAGTAGGAATCAGAGGATTGATGACCGATCCCACGGGAAGAGCTATTGAATTTCCCATTAAATCTTCATTTCTTGATGGCTTGGGTGTATTGGAGTACTTCATTTCTACTCATGGAGCTCGAAAAGGTTTAGCTGATACTGCTTTGAAAACTGCAGATGCAGGTTATCTTACCCGAAGATTAGTTGATGTTTCTCATGAAATAACTGTTTCTGAAGATGATTGTTCATATGTAGAAATAAAAGCTAAAATTAAAGGTACACATAAACAAATACCATTTCATGCTCGCATCTTCAACAAAGTAGCTGTTGAAAACATTATAGACCCCGAAACAGGGGATTTAATTGTAAGTAAGGGAGAGACAATATCTTTTCCACAGGCAAAACATATAGAAGACTCAGGTATAACTGAATTAGTTCTAAAACAACCTCTGGATTATTTAGAGGTGATGGATATTATTGAAGGTAGAAATGTTATTGAGACATTAGAGGAGAGAATCTCTGGAAGAATAGCTGCTTTTGATATTATTGATCCTCTTAGTAAAGAGGTAATCGTTACAGCAGGAGACATCATAACCAAGAAAGCTGCGAGATTTATCAGTGAAACAGATATTAAAAGGGTTAGAATAAGGTCCGTATTAACCTGCAAAAGTCTTAGAGGTGTATGTGCAAGGTGCTATGGTGTAAGTCCTGCTACCCAGAGGATTGTAGAAGTAGGAGAGGCTGTGGGGATAATTGCAGCCCAATCAGTTGGTGAACCTGGAACTCAGCTAACTATGAGAACTTTTCATACAGGTGGAGTATCAGCTGAAGATATAACCCGTGGTTTACCCAGGGTAGAAGAGTTGTTTGAAGCCAGAAAACCTAAAAGAGAAGCTATTACTGCAGAAATTAAAGGGAAAGTCAGGATAACTCAGGAAGAAGGTAAACGAAAAATAACTATCTTTGGTGATAATGATTCCAGGACCTATGACGTTAGTTTTGGTCAAGAAATAGAAATCTGGGATGGTGTGAATGTTGATGAAGGACAGCGGTTAACCGAGGGAGCAGTTAATCCTCATAAACTGCTTGATCAATATGGATTTAATAAAGTAAGAGAATACCTGGTAAGAGAGGTCCAAAAAGTATATAAAAGCCAAAAGGTTGATATTAATGATGTTCATCTGGAAATCATTATCAGGCAAATGTTAAGGAAAGTAGTTATAGAAGATGGAGGCGATTCTGATTTCTTACCTGGAAATCTTGTGGACCGTTATATTTTAGAAGATATCAGGCAGTACTATGTTGAACAAGGAAAAAGACCTCCTCAAGGAAAATCAATACTGTTCGGAATAACTAAAGCTGCGTTAACTACTGAAAGTTTCTTATCGGCTGCTTCTTTCCAGGAAACAACCCGAGTACTTACTGATGCAGCTATTCGCGGAAAAGTTGACGAGCTTCAAGGTTTAAAAGAAAATGTTATTTTAGGCAGATTGGTTCCTGCAGGTACGGGAAGCCCTACCTATAAAGACATTTCAACTTCTGATGAAAACCTTGACATATTTGCTGTATAAATGATATTATTAATTTTATCAGATTAGCCGGAGGTATTATGTTGTAATGCCAACTTTTAGCCAGTTAGTTAAAAAAGGAAGAAATGTTATAGCAAGTAAATCTAAATCACCTGCTTTAGATGGTAACCCTCAAAAAAGAGGGATTTGTACCAGGGTTTATACCATGACTCCTAAAAAACCTAATTCAGCACTGAGGAAAGTAGCTCGGGTTAGGTTATCTAATAGGATGGAAGTCACTACCTATATTCCAGGTATAGGACATAACTTACAGGAACATTCGGTAGTCCTGATAAGGGGAGGTAGGGTAAAAGATTTACCAGGAATTAGGTATCACATGATTCGTGGAACTCTTGATGCTAGTGGAGTTTCCAGCAGAGAACAAAGCAGGTCAAAATATGGAACCAAAAGACCTAAGGAAAAGGGGGCAAAGTAAATGCCAAGGCGAGGGAAAATTCCTGAAAGGGTTTTAAATCCTGATCCTATCTATCATACGACTGTGGTAGCAAAATTAATCAATTATGTTATGGAGAAAGGAAAGAAATCTCTTGCAGAAACGATTGTATATAATGCTTTCAGTATGGTGGGAGAAAAAACTCAGAAAAATCCTTTAGAAGTATTTGAAAAGGCGGTTAATAATGCACGACCTCTTTTGGAGGTTAAACCCAGAAGAGTCGGAGGAGCAACTTATCAGGTACCAGTAGAAGTACCTGTACAGAGAGGCATTTCTATGTCTTTAAGGTGGATGGTTAATTCTATGCGCAAGCGTAGCGGAAGCCAAAAGAGAGCCTTTGAGAAATTAGCTGCAGAAATTCTTGACGCTTATAACAATACCGGAGCTTCAATTAAGAAAAGGGATGATGCACATAAGTCAGCTGAAGCTAATAGAGCTTTCGCCCATTTTAGGTGGTAATAAAAACAGTATGGAAGAGATCAGAAACATAGGAGTTATAGCTCATATTGATGCTGGTAAAACTACAACTACCGAGCGTCTCCTTTTTTTCTCTGGAAAAATATACCGATTGGGAGAGGTGGATAGCGGAACTACCCAGATGGATTATATGGTTCAGGAAAGAGAAAGAGGTATAACTATAACTGCAGCAGTAACTACCTGTTTCTGGAAAGATCATAAAATTAATATTATAGATACACCAGGACATGTGGATTTCACTATAGAGGTAGAAAGGTCCTTAAGGGTACTGGATGGTGCAGTAATGGTGCTTTGTGGAGTGGCAGGAGTTCAGACACAATCTGAGACAGTTTGGCGACAAGCTGACAGGCATAATATACCCCTTATAGTTTATGTTAATAAAATGGACAGAACTGGAGCTAATTTTGATAAAGCACTGAATTCATTGAAGGAAAAGTTAGGAATCACAGCCGTAGCTATAAACATTCCCTTAGGAGAAGAAGAGGATTTTCAAGGGATAATTGATATTATAAATATGAAATCTATAGTTTATGAAGATGACCTGGGATTATCCCCACGAGAAGAAGCTATTAAAGATGAACATCTTGATAGAGCACTGTTTTATCGTGAGAAGTTGTTAGAAAAAGTAGCTGAACTGAAAGAAGACCTTACTATAAAGTATCTTGAGGGAAAAGAAATAACTCCTGAAGAAATTAATCAAGCATTAAGAGAAGCAACCATCAGTTACAAAATCGTACCTGTTCTTTGCGGTACTTCATTTAAAAATAAAGGAGTTCAACCTCTTCTTGATGCCATTGTTAATTATCTTCCTTCCCCCCTGGATGTACCTGCTATAAAAGCCATTAATCCTTTCACTCAAAAAATAGAGGAAAGAACAGCTGATATTAACGAACCTTTTTCAGCTCTTGCTTTTAAAGTAGTTTCTGATACTTATGTAGGAAGGCTTACTTTTATTCGAGTTTACTCTGGTTCTATTAATGCAGGTTCATATATTTATAATGTTAATAAAAAAGAAAAAGAACGAGTTTCCAGACTTTTAAAAATGCACGCTAACCGTAGGGAAGAAGTTCTGGAAGTAGAAGCAGGCGATTTAGGTGCAGTGGTTGGACTAAGGGTTACTTCCACTGGTGATTCTTTAACCGAGGAATCAAATCCTATTTTATTAGAAAATATTCATATACCTATGTCAGTGATATCTCAAGCAATTGAACCGAAAAGTCGTGTTGATCAGGACATATTAGCTCTTTCACTAAACAAGTTGTCTGATGAAGATCCCACTTTTAATTATAAAGTAGATCCTGATACCGGCCAATTAGTTATCTTTGGTATGGGAGAGCTACACCTGGAAATAATAATTGACAGACTTAAAAGAGAGTTTGGAGTAGGGGTAAATGTTGGTAATCCTCAAGTATCTTATAGAGAAACTATAACCACAGTTTCAGAATCTCAAGGAAAGTATATAAAGCAAACAGGTGGTAAAGGCCAGTATGGCGATGTTTCTTTAAGAATGGAACCTCTGGAAAGAGGAAAGGGTAATGAGATTGTTAATGCTATTAGAGAAGGAGCAATTCCCAGAGAATATGTTACTGCAGTGGAAGAAGGAATCAGGCAATCCCTGGAAATGGGTACAGTAGCAGGTTATCCTGTTGTTGATGTTAGAGTGATTATTGAAGATGGTTCTTACCATGTAGTGGATTCATCAGCTATGGCTTTTCGTATTGCTGGTTCAATTGGATTTAAAGAAGCAATGAAGAAAGCATCGCCAATTTTACTTGAACCAATAATGTTTATGGAAGTGATAATTCCTGAGGAATATTTAAGTAATGTTTTATCTCATCTGATTGCTTCTCGTGCTGAGGTTCAAGGAATTGAGATACACGGAATTACCAGGATTATATCTTTAAGAATACCTTTAAACGAAACTTTTAGTTATGCGACTATTCTTCGTTCATTGACCCAAGGCAGGGGAGTTTTTAATATGGAGTTCGCTCAATACAGAGAAGCTCCATCCTATGTTTTATCAAAAATATCAGGTTTAGTTTAGAAA
>JBBIIY010000010.1:0-50710 GCA_037446255.1 Coprothermobacterota bacterium | reverse complement strand
TTCGCAATCTTCCACTGTAGTCATAAGGAGTCTGGCTCTTAAGGAGATTGAGAGTCGGGATACTCTCTGGGTAGTGCTAAGGGAGTCACTTACCGGACTCATTCTGGGTACTCTGATGGGGACAGTAACTTTTTTCTGGAGCTGGTGGTTAGTTAAAAATATAGCTATCGCCTTCACCATTGGGGTGAGCCTGGTAATAATTTCTACGTTGGCAACTACTACGGGGACTTTACTTCCTTTCCTTTTTAAAGCCTTAAAAATAGACCCGGCCTTAACTTCATCTCCTTTTATCACCACGGTAGTGGACATTGTGGGCATAGCGGTGTATCTGGGAGTAGCTGCGTACATATTGTTGCGATAGTATTTAAAACCGTGAATCTTACTTTTTAGGTTGTATGGTAAAATAAACTTAACTCAAAAAAGGAGTGTTATAAAATGGTAAAAATTGGTATTAACGGATTCGGTAGAATAGGAAGACAGGTTTTTAAAGCCATTCATGATCACTATTCCGATAAAGTTGAGGTGGTTGCCATCAACGATATAACTGATACACTCACCCTGGCTCACCTATTAAAATATGATTCCAATTATGGCCGTTTTGAAGGCAGTATTGAGGCAATCTCAGATTCTATAAAAATAAACGGAAAATCTGTTAAAGTATATTCTCAGAAAGACCCAACCCTTATACCCTGGGAAGATACCGGGGCAGAGCTGGTTATAGAGTCAACAGGGATATTTACCGATGTTAAATCTGCCAGTACTCATCTAAGAGGCAAGGTTAAAAAAGTATTAATATCAGCCCCAGCGAAAGGAGAAGATATTACGCTGGTTCTGGGTGTTAACCACCAGCTTTATAATATTGATAAACACCATATGATATCTATGGCTTCCTGCACTACCAATAGCCTGGCACCGGTTTCCAAGGTTTTACTGGATTATTTTGGTATTGAAAAAGGCCTGATGTCCACTATTCATGCTTATACCAATGACCAGAGGATTCTGGATTTACCTCATTCGGATTTAAGGCGAGCCCGGGCAGCAGCTATTAACCTTATTCCTACCTCCACTGGTGCTGCTAAAGCCATAAGCCTGGTTCTTCCTGCTTTGGAAGGAAAAATGCACGGTATCGCCCTGAGGATTCCTCTTTCTACCGTATCGCTAATTGACCTTACAGTGGTGACTTCCAAAAATACCACCATAGCCGAGGTGAATAAAGCCTTTAAAAATGAATCTCTCTATACCCTGAAAGGCATCCTCGGTTATACTGAAGAACCTCTGGTTTCCAGCGATTTTAAAGGTATAACCTATTCTACGGTTGTTGATGGCCTATCTACTTCAGTTATAGGTGGCAACCTGGTTAAAGTTTTTGCCTGGTATGATAATGAGTGGGGTTATGCAGTAAGATTAGCTGATGCAGTCAATTTTGTTATGACAGGAAACTATCATATTACCGGGTGAAAGTATTATGAATCAACTCTCAATCGGGTTGATTAAACCTTTAAAGGAGGTTTTTATTGGATAGCGTATCTATCAGGGAAGTAGAATTAACAGGCAAAAGGGTAATTATGAGGGTAGATTACAATGTTCCCTTGGCCCAGGACGGTTCAATTAATGATGATTCTCGCATAAAAGCCACCATTCCTACCATACGCTATCTTCAAGATAAAAAAGCCTCAATTATTCTTGTTTCCCATCTTGGCAGGCCCAAGGGAAGAGATTCGCGTTTTAGCTTAAAACTGGTAAAAGAACACCTGGAAAAATTATTAGACCAGGAAATTATTTTTGCCGAGGACCTATTTGATGAGGAAACTGAAAAATTAATTCAAAACCTTAAACCTGGCGATATCATACTACTGGAAAACATCAGGTATTATCCAGGTGAAGAGGAAAACAGCCCCTTGCTCTCCGAAGCTATATCTCGCCTCGGTGATGTTTATGTAAATGAAGCTTTTTCCGCTTCCCACCGAGCACATGCCTCAACCTATGGCGTTCCCACGATATTACCTGGTTATGCCGGTCTTTCACTGGAGCAAGAAGTGGATTACCTAACTCTGGTTCGGGACAACCCCAACAAGCCAATGATTTTGCTTCTCGGAGGAGCTAAAGTATTAGATAAGTTAGGTATTATTGATAAATTACTTCCTGTGATAGATGTGCTTATCGTAGGCGGAGGAATGTGTTTTACTTTTTTGAAAGCCTTAGGGATGAACATTGGTAAATCAATTTTGGAGGAAGATAAAATAGAAGTAGCCCGAGAAATATATAATCGTGTGCAAAAAGATGGTAAAAAGATACTGTTACCGGTTGATGTGGTGGTATCACCTTCACTGGCTCCGAATTCTACCGGTGAGATAATAGATGTAAGAAAGATGAAAAATGGAGATATGGGTTTGGATATCGGTCCACAGACGGTTAAGCTGTTTACCGAAGAAATTCTTAAAGCGGCAACTATTTTCTGGAATGGACCAATGGGGGTTTTTGAGTTAGATGCTTTCTGGGAGGGTACCAGGGGGGTTTTGGAGGCCTTTAAGGAATCCAACGCGTTGAAAATAGCCGGTGGAGGCGACACTCTTTCAGCTATTACCAAAGGAAATGCCCATACCTACTTTACTTTTCTATCTACCGGTGGTGGTGCTTCGTTGGAATTATTGGAAGGCAAAGATTTACCGGGTATTTCCGTTTTAAAAAAAAAGAAAAAATAAGAGAATAAAATGAGTTTATTTAGTATAATATATAGGTTGTTTTTAAGGAATTTTAAGGAGGCATAAATTAAATGCTCGGTAATAATGTTTTTATAACCATAATATATATATTGTATTTCGTTGTGGGTCTTACTATCACGCTTTTAGTTACACTCCAGCCACCTCGTGGAGAAGGGTTAGGAGCGATAGGCGGGTCAGCTCAAATGTTCAAAGGCAAAGACCCCGTAAGAAGACTGATGGATAAGGTGATTATGAGCCTGGGAGCTTTTCTGGTAGTATTAACCATTTTTTTGGTAGTAATAACACTATAATATTTTTAAATTATAGGTATTTTGTAAAGGGGTTTTTAACAAACCCCTTTTTTATTTTTTATTTGAATCGGTTAAGTTTTGTTCGGTTATATAAATATTGCCCAGGTAAAGCAACCTGAAGCATTTTCGTTTAGTGGTAGAATTAATAAAATAATTGATAATCGGGGAAATATGTTTTACTATGATATATTGGAAGGTTTATTTCGAAAAAAGATTAAATATTTGATAGTAGGTGGTTTGTCGGTCAACCTATACGGGGTTCCCCGGGTTACTCAGGATATTGACATTATTATTTCTCTGGAAAAAGAAAATATAAGCAAGACAATTTCTTTATTTAAGGACCTCGGTTATCTACCCAAGTTACCTATGAATCCTGAGGAATTGCTGGATTGCAAAAAAGTAGAGGATTGGATAAAGAATAGAAACTTGATAGCTTTTAGCTTTTATCATCATAGTGAAATTTATAAGGAAGTAGATATTGTACTGGTTCATCCACTAAATTTTGAAAAGTCCTTTGAAAATAAAACAATCAATAAATTTTTGGATATTGCTATTTATATCGCACCCATCGACGACATCATAAAGATGAAGGAAACATCTGGAAGAGCTCAGGATGTTTCCGATGCCAACATGCTTAAAAAAGTTAAACAGATTCTGGATAATAAATATGGTTAAAGGTTTTAATTATACTCTTGAAGATGAAAAAATTATTGCCTATATGAAGCTTCCTCTGGAAGTCAGGTTGAAATGGTTGGAAGAAATAAACTTTTTTAATCGTCTGGTATTAACCGATAAACAAAAAGAAATCAGTGATAAATTAAGAAAAGGGGAAATTTAAGCTACCAGTACTGGAAACAGGCTGCTTTATGTTTAGGGCTAATCTCCTTTAACTCTGGTATCTGGGTATAGCATTTCTCCTGAACCAAACTACATCTCGGATGAAAGGCACAACCTGATATAGGTGTTAAAGGGTCAGGTAGTTCGCCGGGTATGGGTTGAAGTTTTTCCTTTGTGTCTAACCAGGGGATAGCGGATATTAAACCACGAGTATAGGGATGAAGGGGTTTTTTGTATACATCCTGAACTGAGCCGGTTTCCACAATTCGTCCAGCATATAAAACAGAAACCGTATCAGCCATTTCCGCGATCACTCCAAGATTATGAGTAATAAGTAGAAGAGAGAGGTTGAATTCTTTTTTGAGAACCTTCAGAAGCTCCATAACCCGTCTCTGAACGGTAGTATCCAACGAAGCTAAGGGTTCATCGGCTACAAGCAGGGAAGGGTTAGTTATTAAAGCCATAGAAATCATTATACGCTGTCCTTCACCTTTGCTGAACTCTTTGGGAATGTTGCTGTATCGCTTTTTAGGGTCAAAAATATCTACTTTACCGAGAAAATCTACTACCAAATCTTTTAATCGCTGATGGTTAACATCTTCATGAATTTCCAAGGGTTCTCCGGTTTGTCTGCCTATGGTCATAGAAGGATTCATAGCTTCTATTGGGTGTTGCCAGATAAAAGAAATCTCCTTACCTCTTATCCGGTTGAGATCATCATCAGTAAGTTTAAATAAATCAACATCCTCAAAAAATACCTCCCCTTTAACTTCCCAATCAAATTGATATACCCGGGCTAAGGTTTTATAAGAGAATAAAGAAGATAAAACTGACCTCTTTTTATCTTGAACTTTTCTAAAAATATTTTTGGGTAAACCTATTTCATCGGTTAGTATTTCCTGCACTATTTCTTTTGAAGGATTACTATAGTTTTTTATAGGGGGTAGCAGACGCATCAAAGCCAAGGCTAAAACAGATTTACCCGAACCAGACTCTCCCATTAAAGCGTGGGTTTTACCTTTTTCAATATTTAAATTTATGTCTTGAAGTATTTTTAATTGCGTGCCTTCTTCAGTAAAAAAATATACTGAAAGATTTTTAATAGAGAGAATGTCCATTAATATTTTGTTTAATACTCCTCAAGCTGGTTTGGATTTTCTTCTTCCAGGTATTTTCGGTTTTTTAGTTCTGCTGGAAGGTCATCCTGGGGACCCGAACGATTAGCGTCATCATGAGGATAAATATAACCTTTACCATACCCAATTTCTCGTAAAAATTTGGTTACCGCATTTCTGAGGTGCATGGGAACCGGGAGGTTTCCAAATTCTTTTACATCCGTCATAGCTTTACCCAACCCCTTAAGGACACGGTTATCCTTGGGTGCTTGAGCTAAATAAATGGTTCCCTGGGCAAGGTTTAACTGGGCTTCGGGCATACCTACATGTTCCACCGCATAAGCTACTGCCTGAGCAATTAACAGTGCCTGGGGGTCAGCATTTCCAATATCTTCAGAGGCGAATATCAACATTCTGCGAGCAATGAATCGGGGGTTTTCACCAGCGTCCAGCATACGGGCTAACCAGTATAAAGCGGCATCTTTGTGAGAGTCTCTCATAGATTTAATGAAAGCAGATATTATATTGTAATGTTCTTCTCCTTTTTTGTCGTATCTGAGAATTTTTTTCTGAAGAGCCTCTTTAAGAACCTGTTCGTTAATCTGAATGATATTATTTTCATCTGGAGCGGTGTGTAAAACAACAAGTTCCAGGGCATTTAACCCCAACCTGGCATCACCGTTAGCGTAGCTGGCAAGAGCTTTAACTGTTCCTCGGTTGATACTGATTTTCAGGTCGCCATACCCCCTTTCCCGGTCTTTGATGGCATTCAATATTATTTTCTCCACTTCTTCGTTTTTCAGGGGATTCAGGACTAAAACCAGAGAGCGAGAAAGAAGCGGGGGTATTAATTCAAAAGTGGGGTTTTCCGTGGTGGCTCCTACCAGGAGAATAGTTCCATTTTCAATGAAAGGTAGGAAAACATTCTGCTGGGTTTTATTGAAATGGTGTATTTCATCCACGAAAAGAATGGTTTTTTGTTTTTTGAGTCTTCGTCGATCTCGAGCAATTTTAATTATCTCCCTTAACTCTGCCACGCCGCTGGTAATAGGAGAGAAGGGTTGGAAATAGGATTTAGTTTTATTAGATATAATGTTAGCCAGAGTAGTTTTTCCTGAACCAGGGGGACCCCAGAGAATAACCGAGTACAGGGTATCCTTCTCTATGGATTTTCTGAGGGGTTTTTCAGGAGAGATGATTCCTTCCTGTCCTACAAATTCATCAAAATCAACCGGACGCATCCTATCTGCTAAAGGCGCTTCTTTTGTTATTAATTCTTTAAGTTGTTGGTCAAAAAGGTTTTCCATTTCAATTTATATCATTATAAACCTCTTTAAGCAATTAACGTTTGAAATGGGGTCAGCCCTTGACTTAGGACATTTAACTTATGACAAATTCACCATAATCTCTTCAATGCTTTTATTTAGCAACTTGTTGTTTTTAAGCTTCGTCGAGAATCTCTGATATATCTTAGTCACAGCTGAATAGCTGAGATCCTCAAAAAGGTGTCCTATTTGTTTGTTGGGTATACTTGTCAACTTTTTCATCAGGTAGATAGCTATATTTCTGTTATCACCTTTATTTTTGAAAATATCAGCAGGTGAGGTTTTGAAATAATCACATATAGTTTCAATAATTTCATCTGATCGGTATGCAGCATGCAATTCTCTTCTATGAGAGATCTCTTCTTTCTGTAAAATCCCCTCCTTTAGTCTTCCCAGGGATTCCTTAATAAAAGCTTTTCCTCCCAATATCGATTTACCGTAAATGTTCTTTAAAGGATTCTCCAATACATCATCGATTCCTTTTTCTACAAAATCTCTGTACCTATTACATGAGTTATTTACATCTTTTGAGATCATCTCTAAAATAAGATCAGGGTAAACAATATCTTCTTTGTTCTTGAACACAAATGATCTATAGCTACTGTGAGGATAGTCTTCTGGTGTAGACACCATTTTTGCTCTGACCGGATTTAAATGGACATAACGACTTAGTTCAATTAGATAACTGTCACGCTCAACGAGAATAGCATTATATCTTCCCTGGAAAAGATGACCGCTCCTTCTTCTTTTTTTATTGATATGGTTTGTGTAAGAACTATTAATATAATGCATTACCTTACTTAGGTTAGCATTCGGTGTTTCTATAAGAAGGTGATAATGATTGGCCATAAGGACATAACAATGAAGTACATAACCGTATTTTTCTTGTGCATCTCTTAAATATCTCTTAAATATCTCATAGTCTGTTGCTGCGAAATATATCTTTCTTTGCTCATTTCCTCGGGCTGTTATATGGTAAAATGCCCCTTCGTATTCAATCCGTAATGACCGAGCCATAGGTATCTTCTCCTTCCTGTGATTTAGAAAAGAATTTAATAAATTATATGTCCATTGTCAAGGGCTGACCCCAATAATTGTTCAGAACATATTGGTTTAGAATAAACCTTTTACCTGACCTGTCTCTACATCCACATCAACCCGTCTATAAGCCGGGTCCGAGGAAGTTCCGGGCATAAGAGTAATAGACCCGGTCATCGGGCAGAGGAATTTAGCTCCGGAGAATATCAGAATATCTCTTACCGGTAAAATCCAACCCTTAGGTGCTCCCTTTCGGGTAGGGTCATGACTTAGACTAAGATGGGTTTTGACCATCATAGTCATATAATCAGCATATTTAGGGTCTGATTCCAGTGCCTGGGCTTTTTCAGCAGCTTCAGGAGTCCAGGAAACGCCATCAGCACCATAGACATTTTTAGCGATTAAATTAACTCGGTCGCGAAGTTTAGTTTCTAATGGATACAGAAACTTGAAGTGAGATTCTTCTTTACAAGCATCAATGACTGCATCAGCTAATTCCAGCGCACCATCGCCACCATAACGCCAGTGTTGAGATATTGCACAACGGGCACCAACTGCTTCCACAGCCCGACGGACAGCATTAATTTCTTCCTGCGTATCGGAGTGAAAAGCGTTGATACATACCACAGGATTGGCTCCTGAAAGCTTTACAGTATTCAAATGATGCAACAGGTTTACCAGTCCATTTTCTACCAACCCTACATCTTCTTTAGTATAGGCATTAGGTAAGGGCAGGCCGGGAGTTACCTTGGGGCCACCGCCGTGCATTTTTAAAGCCCTGATAGTAGCAACTAATACTACAGTATTGGGATACAATCCGCTTAAGCGGCTTTTCACATTCCAGAACTTTTCAAAACCGATGTCCGCACCGAATCCACTTTCGGTTACATGGTAGTCAAACATCTTCAATCCTACTCTATCAGCAATAATAGATGACTGACCTATAGCAATGTTGGCAAAAGGTCCAGCATGTACTAAAACAGGCTGATATTCTGCTGACCAGCACAGGGTAGGGTTAATGGTATTTCTCATCCAGGCAGCCATAGCTCCACCAACATCCAGGTCGCCGGTGGTAACAGGCTTGCCATTTCTGTCAAAAGCTACGGTGATATTGTCCAATCTTTCCCTTAAGTCTTTTAAATCACGGGCAATGGATAAAATAGCCATCAGTTCAGAACTTACGGCTATGCCAAACTTTGACTGCATCAGGAAACCATCTTTTTCTCCACCCAGACCAATAATAATATTTCTAAGGCTTTGGGCGCAAAAATCTATTATCCAGCCGAATTCAATACGGGTGGGGTCAATGTCCAGACGGCGTAAACCCCTTTTAGAAAGCTCTTTATCTGTGTAATTTCTTTCATGCTGCATACGAGCGTTAAGAGCTACCATGCCCAGGTTATGAGCGTTCATGATATCGTTTATGTCGCCGGTTAGACCAAGAGAAAATTCGGTCATAGGAATAAGTAAGGATATTCCTCCACCAGCGGCAGTTCCCTTGATATTCATGGTCGGTCCGCCCGAAGGCTGGCGAAGACCTCCGCCTACATTAACTCCCCGTTTACTTAATCCCTCTATAAGTCCCAGGGTGGTAGTGGTTTTCCCTTCACCCAAAGGAGTGGGGGTAATAGCTGTTACATCAATAAAATAGCCATTAGGCTTATCTTTAAGTCGTTCCATTATTTTCAGGAAATCTAATTTACATATTTTATTTCCATAAGGAAGAACTTCTTCCTTGTCCAGTTTTAAGATTTCCCTGGCCTGGTCAACTGATGGCATATGCTGTTCAGCAGCATGACCGATTTCCCAATCTTTCATCACTGTAGGATCATATTTATTACTTTGCATGGTTATCTTATTCTCCCTTTATTGAATTAACATTTACTTTTACAACAACAACCTTTAATCGTTCTTTCTGCAGCTTCTACGGTATTAACTAGAAGCATAGTAACAGTCATAGGACCAACCCCTCCGGGAACAGGAGTGATGGCTGAAGCCTTTTCTTTTATACCCTCAAAATCCACATCACCAACAATGATGGCTTTTCCAGATTCAGTTTTTCCTATCCTGTTGATGCCCACATCAATGACCACAACACCCTCTTTAACCATGTTAGCGGTAACCAGATTGGCTTTGCCTACAGCAACTATTAACACATCTGCTCTTTTGGTGTGAATAGAAATATCTTTGGTGAACATATGGCACAGGGTTACCGTGGCGCTTAAACCGTCTTTTTCCTGCGATAAAAGCATGGTTAGAGGTCTTCCCACAATATTGCTTGCGCCTACTATTACCACTTCTGCGCCTTTCAGGTTAACACCCGAGCGAACAAGAAGCTGGTAAATACCATGAGGAGTGCAGGGAAGAAAAGCTTCCTCTCCTCGCATCAATTTTCCAAGGTTCAGGGGAGTGAAAGCATCAACATCTTTTTCTGGAGAGATGTAGTTAATGATGTTATCGGGTTTAATGTGTTTGGGTAGAGGAAGCTGAACCAGAATACCATGAACTTCAGGGTCTTTATTTAGGGCATCCACGGTACCCATAACCTCCATTTCTGTGGCATCAGCCGGTAATTTAATGGTTTCAGAACACATACCAATTTCATCACACCCTTTGGCTTTGGAGGTGATGTAAGAGATAGATGCCGGGTCATCACCAACGAGAACCACAGATAGTTTGGGGGTGATACCCTTTTCTTTGAGTTTAGCGACCCTTTCTTTAATTTCCTGACGGATTTCGGTGGCTATTTTATTTCCGTCTATTATTTTTGCTGCCATACAAGAGCCTCCTGTAAAATTTATTGTACCCCAACTAAATATATTGAATAATAAGTCAGGCTTAATTTATGAAAACCAAATTAATTTTAAGGCTTAAGTGAATAATAGTCAATAATTTTTATTGGTAATCAAAATTAATAAGTAATCTATTCAGTAATTAATTTAAAATATTCTCCTTCTCTTAAGCGGTGAAAGGGTTTTTTACCTTGATAATAACCAAGAGTATAACTATCAATAATACATCTACACCTGATAAGACAGTCATATTTAACCAGGCTTCCTGCCAACCTGCTCCCTTTTGTATTACTTCTACAATAGGGGTAATCAAGTAGTAAGTAGGGAAAAGTTTACTAAGCCATTGGGGTATTTGCGGAAAGATATAGGCTAACGCAGGAAAGAAAAGGAGTATCCCCCCTGACTTCCAGACAGAAAATAGGGTGGTAAAATCCTTAATCAGAGTGCCTAACATTAAACTGATAGTGGCAGCCATAATAGCCCCAAGTAATAAAAGGGTTAAAAGTAAAAGGGGTTGATTACCAAAGGCATTATTAAGGAATAGTATTATTATTCCCATCAACATACTTAATATTACCCCTAATGAGCCTTTGGCTATGATTATTTCGGCTGTAGTTATTGGGGTTACTATCACAGCCTGAATAGTGCCTTTATTTTTTTCTTCAATTAAAGAAGTAGCCGGGAGGAAAACTCCTCCGAGGAATACAGCCATTAGTACTATAAAAGGAAGTATGCGGTCCTCCCAGGGTATAGATTTGGTATCTCCCAGAGTAATTGTTTCTATTTTTAGGGGCGACTCAATTCCGGAAATTTTTCGGGATAGATTAGCAATAGTTACACCCAGAATCATTCGGTTTTTAGCCAGGCTTTGTCCCCAGGTATATACCTGAAGTTCAACTCTTTCCCCGGTAATAAGAGAGTTATCATAATCAGGAGGTAAAATCAAACCAAAGTCTATAACTCCTTTTTCCACGGCTTTTTTCAAATCCACATGGTTGTTATATAATTTTAAAGATAAAGAATCAGTTGTTTTAGCCATTTCTACCAGTTGTGAAGTACCCAGGTCAAATATTCCCAATCTGGGTTTTTCACGAAATAGCGTTCCGAATACTAACGAAAATAGAAGTGTAACAAAGATAGGAGCTACCAAAATCCAGATGAAAAGAAAACTTTTGGAACTATAAATTAGTTCTTTACCCAATAAAATAAAGATACGCTTAAGATTCATTGGAATCTCCTCCGTAAAGACAAGGTACCTAATAATAAAAGTCCTATAGAAAATGCCAGGATATAAATTAGGTATAACCATACTTCCTTCCAACCATAACCATAGTTTATTACCCGGTAGATAGTTTCTACCAGATAATAAGAAGGTATCAATTTAATCCAGTCGGTAATAATTGCACCGGGAAACAATATATTAAATGAAGGAAAGGACATACCAAAAAACATTATTATTCCCCAGCCCAAAACCGACATAAAGTCTTTGGCTACCGAGCCAATCAGAAAGCTAAATCCAGTAATCATTATAGCTCCCATCATCAGGGTTGTAAGTATCAGCAAAGGTTCTTTGCTTAATCCGCCGGTGATAATCAAGAAAAAGGTAACCTGGATAAAAGCTAATGCGGTACCGGTTATCCCTTTGGCAATAAATATATCTCTAATGGTTATTGGTGTAACCAATAACGCTTGAATAGTCTTTTTTTCTATCTCTTCTGCGATGAGGGTAGCTAATCCCCAGCCTTCAGTTAAAATTAGGATAAAGGCAAGCAAAGGGATAATCAGTTTTCTTGGTGGTATCTGTTTACCCAGCATATCATATCCTAAAATTTCTTGCTTAACCTCAACGGATAAAGGATGTCCTGTTTGCATAAGAATTAGCTCATTTAACATTAATTCAACTGCACTTTTTACTTCGGAAGGTAAGTTTGAAAGTATAAAAAGCTTTAGAGTAGGCCTCTCTCCTGTGGCGATGATCTTCATAAAATCAACTGGAAAAGCGATGCCTGCTGATACTTTTCCTTGAAGAACCGCATTTTTTAATTTCTCTTCCGAGTCAAAAGAATCAAGTTTTAAGCCTTCTCCCTGAAATTGCTCTAAAATTGGAGGGATGGTGGGAGCATAAATACCTAACTTTAAAGTTTCATTAACGGTTTTGGGCATAAGAAAGTAAACTAAAATGTAAAAAAACATTCCCAGCACAGTAATCAATGCGAAAAAGCGATTTTTCATAAACAATTTCAGTTCTTTAGCTACTAAGGTTTTAATTATATGAAAATTAATCATAACAAACCTCTACCGGTAATTTTAATGAATATGTCCTCCAGGGTAGCTTCTTCACTGTGCAAGGTGATTATTTTTCCTTTCTGCAAGAGATTGCTTATGCCCATCGGTGTTTCAGGTGTGTCCAGGGTAATTTCTTTTTCTTCATATTTTCCATCATCATTCTGGATTTTTGCTATAAGAGCCCTTTTTCCATATTGTTGTTTTAAATTAAGAGGAGCATCCAGTGCAACAATTTTTCCCCGGTCAATAAAAGCTACCTTATCGGAGAGTTTGTCTGCTTCCCACATGTCATGTGTGGTAAGGAAAATGGTAACCCCTCTTTTTTTCTCCTCAAGGATAATATTTCTGATTTCTTCGGATGATACCGGGTCAAGTCCAGCAGTAGGTTCATCAAGAAATAGAATTTCAGGTTTGTTTACCAGTGAACGGGCAATCATAAGTCTTTGTTTCATTCCCTTGGAATAGTTTTCTACTTTTTCTTTTTCTCTTCCAGAAAGCCCCACCCTTTTTAAAAGTTCAAGCCCATTAAAATTCTTAACACTAAAGAGTTGAGCAAAAAAGTTAAGATTTTCTAAAGCACTCATCTGTTCGTACAGGTTGGTTACCTCAAAGCAAACACCAATTTTATTCTGTACTTTCTCTACTTCGGTAGAAATATCCATTCCCAACATGGTAGCTTTACCTGCTTTGGGTTTAAGTAAACCAATCAACATTTTAACAGTTGTAGTTTTTCCTGCACCATTGGGTCCCAGAAAACCCAGTACTTCTCCTCGTTCTACCTGAAAACTAATATGGTCAACAGCAATCAGGGAGTTGTACCAGTAAGATAAATTTTCAGCTAAAATTGCATAATCTGACATAGTACCTCCTTTCAGAGTTTGATAAGTGTATTTTGTTTGGTACATTTGTTTTGGTAAACAGTTGAAATGTGGTAATCATTGTCTACAAAATTATTATATACCTATCATTTATAATTTGTGAATATTTAATGCGTGTAAATAGGTTTTTTAAGGCAAACTTATTATAGTGCATTCCTATCTACCTTTGGGAATGCCAGTTTCCATTTGGAGTTTATGAACAGTTTTGTTATGTTATAATTATTTGTTAATTCATCAAGTAAGTTGAAATTCAGAAAGGAGGTAGTTTATGATGGTTAACCTGTCTACCAAGTATGCAGGATTGAACCTACGAAACCCGATAATTGCAGCAAGTTCCAGTTTATCTTCCACTTCTGAGGGAGTTCGTAGGTTAGCTGAGGCAGGAGCAGGAGCGGTAGTATTGAAATCGCTTTTTGAGGAACAAATGCAAGCCGAGGCTAAGTATTTGGATCAGGTTTTTGAACCAGGTTGGCATCCTGAAGCCAGGGAATACGTGGGTAGGTTGGGTATGGAGATTGGGCCGAGGGAATACTTGAAACTGATAGAACAAGCAAAAAAAGCGGTCTCTATACCGGTGATTGCCAGTCTTAACTGCATTTCTCCCAAATGGTGGGTTAACTATGCTAACCAGATTGAAGAAGCAGGGGCGGATGCTATTGAACTAAATATTTCTATGATGCCCAGCGACCCTAATTTTAGAAGTCAGGACATTGAACAGTTATTCCTTAAAATTTTTGAGGAAGTAAAAGCTGTGGTGGACATTCCCATCATGGTAAAGATTGGTCCCTACTTTACCTCCTTAGCCTGGATGGCTAAGGAGCTGGATAAACGAGGAGCATCTGCTCTGGTGCTTTTTAACCGTTTCTACCAGCTGGATATAGATATTGATAAACTCAAAATTACCCATGGACACCGTTTCAGCTCTTCAGAGGAAATGAGTTTACCTCTACGCTGGATTGCCCTCTTAGGAGGTCGGGTAAAATGCGATCTTGCGGCTTCAACTGGTATTCACGATGGGTTTGGGGTAATTAAGCAGTTACTGGTAGGAGCAACTGCTGTACAAATCTGCTCTACCCTTTATCTTAAAGGAATCAAACAGATAAATCTTATATTAGATGAGATTGAAAACTGGATGAAAATCCATAATTTTGATTCAATAAACCAGATACGAGGAAAACTAAGTCAATTGCAAAGTGATCAACCAGAAGTTTATGAAAGACTCCAATATATTAAAGCTATGGTAGGAATAGAATAAGAAGGCAATGGCAGCTAAAGCTAAATTTACCGAATTGCTATGCTTCAAGCTGTGAAATATTTAAGCAATTAAAATATTTTATGTTATACTTGGAGGTATAAAAATGACCGACAAAAAAATTAATTGTTGTCAGAATAAAAAAGAGGAGAAAGTACCGCTTACCGTGGGAAGTCTCTCACCACGGGAGCTGGAGGCATTATTTACTACTATTCCAGCAGAGCTTACTTTTGTGGATAAAGACGATTACATTGTTTTTTACAACGAACCTAAAAATTCAATTTTTCCCCGTAAACCACAGATAATTGGAACAACCATTCAGGCCTGTCATTCTGATGCCAGCATACCAGCTTTGAATAAAATAATTGAATTATTAAAAAGCGGAGCTAAAGACTCAATAGATTCCTGGAGGATAATTAAAGGGAGGCAGATATATATAAAATATATGGCAGCTAGGGATAAAGAAGGAAAGTATTTAGGTATGCTGGAGGTTACTATGGATGTAACCGATATAAAAAATATTGAGGGGGAGCGAAGTTATTCTGAAGACATATAATTGTTCATTTATATGGCTTAAATATTTCTGTACAGGGTAATAATGGAATACTATCGGGCAGATTTAAACCAGCCCGGGCAATAAATTAAACTGTTTACCTTGACGCAACAATTTGTAAATGGATAAATATTTTATAAAAAGTATGCTTGAAGCAATTTCAGAAAAAGGAGGTATTTATGGCTATTGAAGCAAAAAATTATGAAATTCTCCTCGGTTTAGAAGGATTTAGCGACCAACTTCTTAAAAACCACTTCACTTTATACCAGGGTTATGTGGCTAATACTATTAAACTGGATGATATTTTGAAACAATACCTTCAATCTGGTAAGGTTGCTACCCCGGAATTCGCTGAATTAAGAAGAAGGTTTGGCTGGGAATTTAATGGAATGAGACTCCATGAATTCTACTTTGAGAATCTGGTTAAAGGTGGCAGTGAGTTAGACCAGAAATCAAAATTATTTAAAAAAATAGTTATTGATTTTGGTTCCTGGGAAAACTGGGAAAATGATTTTCGAGGAACCGGAGCTATGAGGGGCATTGGCTGGGTAATCCTTTATTATGATTCAGCTACGGACAGGTTGTTTAACGCCTGGGTGAACGAACACGATGTAGGACATCTTTCTGGAGCTTTACCTATTCTAATAATGGACGTATTTGAACATGCTTTTATGATAGATTATGGTTTAAAGAGAGCGGATTATATTAATTCCTTCTTTAAATCCATAAACTGGGCGATAGTTGCCTCCAGATTTGCAACCTGCCTTTGCTGTAAATAACAAAGTTAAGGAGGATGAAAATGGCTAAGTACAAATGTATGGTTTGTGGGTATGTTTATAACCCTGAAGTAGGAGATGAGGATGCAGGAATTCCTGCAGGGACTCCATTTGAAGAGTTGCCACCAGATTGGACCTGCCCTCTATGCGGGGTAGATAAAGATCAGTTTGAAAAGGTGTAGATTATGGCAATAAGAGAATTAAAAAAAGAAATATACGAAGTAGGGGCTTTAGATTGGGACAGGAGGCTGTTTGACGAATTAATCCCTCTTCCTGATGGGACAAGTTATAATTCCTACCTTATAAAAGGTAGTGAAAAGACAGCTTTAATTGATGCAGTTGATTTTACTAAAAAAAATGTATTAATTAACAACCTAAAAAATCTGGGGATCGACAGGATTGATTATGTAATTTCCCATCATGCTGAGCAGGACCATTCCGGGGAGATTCCCGAAGTAATAAAGCAGTTCCCCGAGGCAAAAGTGGTTACCAACTCCAAATGCAAAGAATTTTTAAAAGACCACCTTCTCATACCGGAAGATCGATTTATTACTATAAATGACCGTGATACTCTCACTTTGGGAGATAAAACCCTGGAATTTATTTTTGCTCCCTGGGTGCACTGGCCAGAGACCATACTAACCTATCTTAGAGAAGATAGAATTTTATTTCCCTGTGACCTGTTTGGTTCACATATAGCTTCCAGTGAGTTATTTGTTAGTAATGAAGGGGATGTATATAAACCTGCTAAAAGATATTATGCAGAAATAATGATGCCTTTCAGGAATCACATCCAGAAGCATTTAGAAAGATTGAGCTCATATGATATTGAACTTATTGCTCCCAGCCACGGTCAGGTTTACACCAGACCCGAGTTTATAATGGACCTATATAAAGAATGGGTTTCAGATGAGGTAAGAAATGAAGTAGTCTTACCTTATGTTTCCATGCATGGCAGTGTTCAAAAAATGGTTGATTACTTTATTGAAGCACTAATGAAGCGAGGTGTTGAGGTAAAACCCTTTAACCTTAGTAAAACTGACATCGGAGAGTTAGCCATGGCACTGGTGGATACTGCTACTTTAGTTGTGGCTACCCCTACAGTGTTAACTGGTCCTCATCCAGTAGCCGTCTATGGAACTTATCTGGCCAATGCTCTTCGTCCCAAGGTACGGGTGCTTTCCATAATAGGCTCTTATGGTTGGGGTGGTAGGATGGTAGAGCAATTATCCGGGATGATAGGTAACCTGAAAGTGGAAGTTCTGGAACCGGTAATAGCTAAAGGGTATCCTAAAGAAGGTGATTTTAAGGCTCTGGATAGGTTAGCCGAAGATATATTAAATAAGCACAAAGAATTTAAAATAATTTAAAGGAGGATTAGTTATGAGTCACCATGTAAGTAAAGAGTTATTAGGTATGTTAAACAAAGCCATTGCTGCTGAAATGCAGGTTATCATCCAGTATATGTGGCAACATGTTCTCTGGAGCGGAGTTAAGCATTTTGCCGTGAAAGAAGAGTTCAAGGTCATAGCCATTGATGAAATGAAACATGCAGAAGCCATTGCCGAGCGCCTCTGGTATCTTGGTGAAAAACCCACCACCAAACCCGAACCGATATTCGTAGGGGAAACACTTAAAGAAATGTTGGAACAGGATGCTAAAGATGAAGCAGGGGCTATTGTTATGTATAAAGACATAATCAAACTGGCTCTTAGCGAAGATGATGAAACCACTGCTGAACTGTTTAGAAAGATTTTAGCAGAAGAAGAAGACCACCACGACACTTTCAGCAGTTTATTGGAAGGGATGAAGTAATCTATGACCCAGTGGGTTTGTAGCGTTTGCGGATACCAACATCAGGGTGAATTACCACCCGAGAAATGTCCTAACTGTGGCGCAGTCAGAGGTAAGTTTTCCTTGAAAGAAGACAGTATAGCTTCTATCCATATTTATTATGGGGAAAAACTTTTCTATGGCTCTGAGGTTAGGGTAAATCCGTTTTTTGGTGATTATGAATCAATAGCCCCCTTCATATACAATTTACCGGTCGGTGTAAAAGTTCCCCTACATAAACATCCCACTACTGATGAACTATTTTTCATTGTGAGAGGAAAAGTTAAATTTAGAGTGGGAGATAGTGAATTGGTAGCAACAAAAGGCGATATAGTACAAGGGAAAATGGATATACCGCATTCTTTTGAAAATGTCGGTGACGAACCGGCTGCTTTTTTGTCAGTTAAAGGACCAAAACCGGTTGACCTTGTGAAATTGGAATAATCTATTAAATAATTATCAAATATTTTAAAGAGGTGGTGTGTTTAATAAATGCCACCTCTTTTTTTAATAATACCGAAAGAATTCGGGATCAAGTTAGATTGTTAGAGTATAATCATCTTTTTATTACTAATCTGGGTAAAATGATTTATAATAACCATAGTTACCAATAATTAAACAACACGATAAAGGAGGTTTTATGAATAAGCCCTGTTGCCAGTTAAGAGAAAAGTTTATGAAAAAAGCAGGTATCTGTGATCATCTACTGGTTATTTTCAGCTTATTAACCCTGGGGGTTATGCTCGCCAGTCTTTTTCCCACATTTATTGAATGCAATCCGCTGACACTTCTAATTGTTGCCCTTATATTTGCTATCAAACCGTTAATTACACTTTTCAAGAAATAATTGGCTTTTTGACTTGTAAGAAGAGAATTCAACGATGGTTTTAGGTATTTCAGTATTAAACCAGTTAACCACGGTTGGTATTGTTAATCAGGGGGAGGTAGTTTGCCGTTTCAAAATCAGAAGCGATCCCCTGAAAACTCCTTTTGAGTATGTCCTGCAAATCAAAGAAACCTTGAACCAGCATAAATATGAAATGAAACAAGTCCAGAAGATGGTAGTGGCGTCGGTAGTACCGCCAATTACCAGAGTTATGAAAGAGTTGGGAGAAGAAACATTGAAAATTCCAACACTGATAGTGGCTCCGGGGATAAAGACCGGTTTATCTTTGAAAGTAGAAAACCCTAAAGAAGTCGGCGCAGACATAATTACTTTAGCGGTAGGAGCTTTAGCCAACTACCAACCCTCATTTATATTGGTAAACTGTGATACCGCCACCACCTTTTCAGTAGTTAACCAGAACCGGGAATTTATAGGGGTGGCTATTGCCCCCGGTCTTTATAATTCTCTGAACTCCCTGATTGAGAAAACTGCCCTGCTTCCCGGGATTAGCCTGGACACCCCCCGGGAGGTAATAGGTAAGAATACCGAAGAAGCCTTAAATTCTGGCTTTGTATATGGCTTTGCCGGTATGATTGATTCTATGGTTGAAAGAATTCAGGAGAGTCAAGCAGGTAAATTTAAAGTTATCGCTTCTGGAGATTGCCTTTCCATTTTAGCCCCTTACCTGAAAAATATTGAAGTAATTGATGAAGACCTTGGTTTAAAGGGTTTATATCAGATAAGCGTATTAAATAGCGGTTTAGTTTAAATAACCTTTTTTTGAAAGCTTGCAAAAAAAGAGTTGCTTCTGTTTTCTTTGTTTATTATTCTACAATTTAGCCGCTATTAAATATTCATAAAACAGTTAAAGACTAAAACAACTCCTGATGGTAAAAAGTAGTATAAAAACCATTTTTAAAAAAGAATCATTATCAGTTAATATTTAAAGAATCCAGTATATCAAATACTTTCTGATAAGCAATTGAATTCTGCGGGAGTTCAAAAATTGGTTTTTTCTCTCCATCCAGATTCATGATGGTTTCATCCAGGGGGACAGTACCAGCAAGCTCCAGGCCATACTTTTCAATTATTCTGAGGGATTCGGGGTATAACTTATCGTTCATCACCCGATTAATTATCAGGTTAATTTTTTTAATATCTAACTTTACTTCTTTAGATACCTCTTTAATCCTGGCAGCAGCTTCTATACCGCGAGGGCTGGGGTCACTGATGATGAGAAGCAAGTCAGCTTTTCCGGTGGTTCTTCTGCTTAAATGTTCCATCCCTGCTTCGTTATCCACCACAATGTAAGGGTAGGATTTGGTTAATTTGGTAATCGTGCTTTTTAAAAGGTGGTTTACATGACAATAACAACCGGGTCCCTCTGGCCTGCCCATGGCCAGCAAATCAAAGCCCTTTCCCTCGACGATAGCTGAGTTTATTTTATATTCCATCTGTTCTATTTTGGATACACCACTTTGATTGCTGGCATCAATAGTAGCGAGTGATTCAGTAAGTTCACCAATGGTTAAACTTACTTTTTCACCCAATACTTCGTTAAGGTTGCTGCTTGGGTCAGCATCAATAGCCAGAATGGGTGTCTTCCCCTTTTTTATCAAATAATTCACTATTAATCCTGAAAAAGTGGTTTTACCGGTTCCACCTTTACCAGCTATAGCTATTAGAAAACTCATTTTACCTCCAATTATTTTTCTTGTAGATTACACTGCTTGGACTTTTTTAAGTCTGATAAAATTGGTGTATATTCCTTTTCTGTAAAGGTCTATTTTCATGCCTGATTCAGAAAATAAATCAGTTATATTTTCCATTTGCTCCCAGTTAACTTCTATGGTAGGTTCATAAAAACAAAAACAACCACCTTTCTTGAGCGAGTTCACTATATTGATTACTGCTTTTTTCTGGTTTTTTATTTCGTGAAAACTGTAGAAAGCAATTACCGTATCTACCGGGTCATCTTCATGTTGGTAGTCTGCTATGTCCTGATTAACAATTTTCACCTTATTTTTCCACTTTTTAACTCTTTTCTCCAATTGAACCGCCATCTCTTTCTGGAGCTCTATGGCGTAAACCAGGAGTGCTTTTTGAGCCAGATATTCGGTAAGGAATCCATTTCCAGGACCAACTTCCATAACTACAGAATTGTGATCAACCAAAGAATCAACCAGAATTCTATCTCTGTCAGTCAGTAACTTTCTTAGTGGGTTAGTCAGGATAAAAGATAACCACCAGGGAAATACTATAATAACCCCGCAGCTTCTAATATTCTGGGAACATTCTTTTCCCCACCAATAGCCATTATATGAACACCATCGCACAAGCCCTCAGATTTTAATTGTTTAATAAATTCAGCAGCAATTTTAATGCCTTCGCCAACCGGTTTTTCTGCCCTGGCAATTCTGTTGATGATTTCATCAGGGACATAGATACCGGGAACATTACCGTTCATAAATTTAGCCATTCCAGCGGACTTAAGGGGAACTACTCCCATTAATACTTTAGTATTTAGATGCCTGGTGGCATTACGGAAACGATACACTGTATCCAGGTCATATACCGCTTGAGTCTGGAAAAACTCCGCTCCCGCCTCTATTTTCTTTTCCATCTTCAAAATCTGGGCTTCTAAGGGGTCAAAGAAGGGGGTGACTATAGCTCCCAGGAAATAGTCGGGCGTTCCTTTCAGGGTATTTCCTTCCATATCTTTGCCATTTCTCAGTGAATTCCCCGCCTGAAGGATACCGATGGAGTCAAGGTCAAAAACAGGTTTAGCTCCTTTATGGTCTCCAACAAAGGGATGGTCGCCAGTTAAAGCAAGTACATTCCTGATGCCTAATAGATAAGCAGCCATCAGTTCTCCCTGTATGGCTATCCTGTTTCTATCCCTGCCGGTCATCTGGAAAATTGGGTCAAGACCATGGTCATGGAGGAAATGACAGGTAACCAGAGAGGTAGCTCGTAAAACTGCGCTCTGGAAATCAGTTACATTAACTCCATCTACTTTACCTTTCAAAAGGTGGGCTACTTCAATTACTTCGGTAAAATCAACCCCTTTGGGCGGGGCAACTTCTGCGGTGACTGCAAATTTTCCCTGCGATAAAGCTTCTTTAAGCATTTTATTTAACTCCTCTCAATAACGAGTTTTCTTGGTTTAACTGAAGTTGAGAAATCTTTAGGCGGCCTGATTTTTTTGAGGCTACTCAACTGTCCCAGCTCGCCTAATTTTTTGTAAATCTCAATCCAGGCACAATCTGTCTCGGTGTTAGTTTCACACTTACCATTCCGAGACCCACCACAGGGACCATTAAGCAATCCCTTTGCACAACGGGTAATAGGGCATATACCACCGGTCCAGCCTAATTCACAATCACCGCAGGCTATGCACATTTCTGAATAATGTCCGACTCTTTCTATCTCACCGATGAACATGGTGTTATTAGCAGGGTAAACGGGTATTTTAACCAGTTTAGCCAGGGTTTGGGTTCCATCGCCACAAGCCATAGAAAGGACTGCTTCTGCCTGTTCCAGAGATTCTTTTTGTAATTTGAAATCTTTTTTAGCCTGCAAAAGGTTACAACCAGGGTCAATGACCTGGTAATTTAAAACCACCTTACCCGCTTCTTCTAAAAGAGTTTTCATCGTTAGGATTTCTTTCTCTCCACCAGCCTGGCAAACTGTGGCACATTGAGCGCAACCGCTGATAAATAATTTGTTTTTTCCTTCAAGGAAATTTAGTATTTCCTCAATAGGCTTCGTCTTGGAAATTATCATTTCAACATCCTCCTAAATAATATCTGGTAAAAATTAAAGAATAAATTATATTTTAACATAGGGTTTAATTACCTTAAGAAGAAAGCCCAACATAATTGCCTTCTTCGTCAATATCCATCATTATAGCGGAAGGAACCCGCGGTAAACCTGGCATGGTCATAATGTCACCGGTAAGGGCAATTATTAAGCCCGCACCAGCATGTACTCTCAGGTCGTTTATATTTATTTTAAAATTTTGCGGTCTCCCCAGCTTTACCGGGTTATCACTCAAGGAAAACTGAGTTTTTGCCAGGCATACTGGTAGTTTCCTGAAGGATGAATTCTCAATCCTTTCTAATTCACGGTAGGCATGGGGGGCAAAACTGCATCCCTCGGCTCCATATATTTTACCAGCAATAGTTTCAATTTTGTCTATCACCGGCATATCCAGAGGATAAGCAAATTGAAAGCTGCTTTTATGGTTCTGATTGGTGAGGTTAATTATTTCTTCAGCTAAATCAATTGCTCCACTGCCTCCCTCATTCCAACCTTTAGCCAGGATGGCTTTAGTTCCTTTCTGTGAACACTCTTCTTTTAGCAGGTTCAGTTCTGCGAAAGTATCTTCTTCAAAAGAGTTAATGGCTACCAGTACCGGTAACTGGAAAACCTGCTGAAAATTATCTATATGCTTGATTAGGTTAGGTAATCCTTTCTTGAGTGCAGGGAGGTTTTCTCGGGTTAAATCCTTTTTATCAACACCCCCATGATATTTGAGGGCTTTTAGAGAAACTACTATAACCACAGCTTCAGGCGAATACCCACCTAAACGGCATTTAATATCAAGAAACTTTTCTCCTCCTGTGTCAGCTCCAAAACCAGCTTCAGTAACTACAAAATCTGCCAGTTTGAGAGATATATCGGTGGAGATATTACTACAGCAACCATGAGCTATATTAGCAAATGGACCTCCGTGAACCATAGCTGGAGTTCCCCCTGTAGACTGAACGAGGTTGGGCTTAAAGGCTTCTTTTAGTAAAATGGTTACCGCTCCGGATATTTTCAAATCTTCAACAGTAACCGGTCTGCCATGCTGGTTGTAGGCGATAATTATATTTCCTATGCGGGTTTTCAGGTCGCGGTAATCTTTAGCCAGGCAAAAAATAGTCATCAATTCAGTGGCAGGTGTAATATCAAAACCGTCTTCCCGTGGAGTTCCATGACTTTTCCCCAATCCGGTTACTATATTTCTCAGCTGTCGGTCATTCATATCAATAGTATGGCGATGGATAATTTTTCGGATATCAATACTTAGCTCATTTCCCTGGTAGATATGATTATCTAACACAGCAGAGATTAGATTGTTAGCGGAAGAGAGGGCATGCATATCACCGGTAAAATGAAGTATGAGGTCATAGCGGGGAATTATCTGGGCTTTTCCTCCCCCGATAGCTCCGCCCCTGACCCCAAAAAGAGGTCCGAGGGCTGGTTCCCTGAGGTTTAATATGGTTTTTCTGCCCAGAAGGTTAAGGGCATCAGCCAGGGCAATGGTGGTAGTGGTTTTTCCTTCACCAGCAGGGGTGGGATTAATGGTGGTACAGAAAATTAACTTTCCCTTTTTTTCAGGGGGGAGGGTTTTTATAAGGCTTAAATCAATCTTGCCTTTATAATGACCGTAGGGTTCAATAAATTTTAGATTTATACCTGCTTTTTCAGCTATTCTTTCAATGGGTTTCGGTGTATAGTTCAGGTGGTTAGGGATTGATTTCATTTACTATCAGGATAATTTTCAGGTATTAATTTTTCCAGTTGTGCTTTTATAACTTTAACCTGGTTATAGGTTTCTGGACTGCTTACCAAAGGAGAATCACCCTTAAGGTCACCTTCTATAAGCCCTAAACTATAAGTAATGGTCCCCAGTTGGGTGAATCCGGGGGTATTTTTTTTAATGAACTCCAGGTCGCTGTCACCTTTAATTTTGTTAGCTACCAGAAAAGATTCATTTACCCCGATATCACTGGCCATCTCCCTTATCTTTAAAGCGGTTTGAATGCTGTTATGAGAAGGTTCTACCACTATGACAAAAGCGTCCACAAAACTGGCCGTTCCTCTACCGAGATGCTCCAGGCCTGCCTCCATATCTACTATAACCACTTCGTTTTTCAGGTGAAGAACATGGCTTATCAGGCTTCTAAGGAGGGAGTTTTCCGGGCAAAAACAGCCACTTCCCCCTTTCTCAAAAGTTCCCAACAGCAATAAACTTAAGTTTCCTTTTTTTAAGGAAAATTTGGCAGGTATATCATCAACCTGGGGGTTGAGTTTAAACATCTGTCCCAGAGAAGGTCCTTTGATTCCCGTACGCTGGGCAATCAACTCTTTCATTTCTGACAAAGGGGTGATACTTTTAATCTCCTCTCGGGTAAAGCCAAGGGATGATCCCAGATTAGCATCGGGGTCGGCATCTATGGCCAGAACTTTATTGCCTGCTTCCACAAAAGTTAGGGCCAATAAAGCAGCCAGAGTGGATTTACCCACTCCCCCTTTACCGCTAATGGCAATTTTCATAAAATATAATCTCCTTTTTATAAAGTACTGTTAAACCATCCTGCACATAGGAGGTAGGTTTTTATCTGAATACAATTTTCTTACATACCTTAACATATGATTCAAGGTAGCGATGCTTAAGATAGCCAGGTCTTCTCCTTTCAGGTCACTCAGGGTTTCCCCACTAAATAGCACCTGAAGTTGGGAATCAAATTCTTTATCTGGTGAAGAATAGATAAAAATAGACTTAACCCCTGGGAAGAACTCTTTTTCCACTGCCCAATCGCACCTTATGGGTGGCGAAACAACCTTCACCCCCCCAATAAAGGAAGCTAAATCTGAGGCATCTATAACCAAATCCAGGGCTTTAACCCTTTCTTGAATAGACCTTTTAAGGTAACTGTCATGGGTACTACCAACTCCTTCAACCTCTTTTAAGGTTAGATAGGTATAATTCTTCTTCATTTAATCCTCCTTATCTTTCAAAAAATGCTCCTACCGGGCAAACCTTCAAGCATTCAAGGCAAGCATCACAACCGAGTTCTCCGAGGGGAGTGTGGTTAAAAGTTGAAATACCCGTATCCAGTCCATAGTTAACAAAGCTTAGGAGTCCTTTGCAGGCAAATACACATTTCCCACACTTTATGCATTTATTGGGACTGTATCCTACACGGGGGTGGGATAAATCCACCGGAAGGTTTTTTTCAATTCTTTTAAATCTATCTGGATATTTAACCTTTACTTTCAGATAAACAGCTATTTTCAAAAGCTGACATTTATTAGAACCAGGACAGTTGGGACAATCAATTTCATGGTCGCTCAGGATAAGTTCAAAAGAGGTAGTTCTTAAGCGGGATAATTTATCACTTCTGGTGGTAATAACCATCCCCTCTTTTACCGGTTCCGAGCAAGCAGTTACAACTTTATTTTTACCTGAAATGGATGTTTCTACCAAACACATACGGCAACCACCGAAAGGTATCTCTACTTCCCTGATAGCACAAAGGTTGGGTATATAAATACCATGATCCAGCGCAGTCCAGAGTATTTTTTCTCCCCTACGGGTTTTTATTTCCTGACCATCAATATTTACAGTTAGGTAACCTTGCATCATTTGGTATAAGAACAGTTAATATAATGATAAAAACAAAAATATTTATTAAACTTGCAACATAAAATTATATCAGTAATTGCAAATGTGAACCACCCTGTATGGTCAACCAGAACAGCGTAAACATCAAAAGAATATGTATGTTATAATCTGACTGGAGTTTTAAGCAATCATGAGTGGTAAAAGCAACTTGATTTTAAGTAAAAGCAGGTTAAAAGAACTGTTAACCAAACCCATCAGTAAAAAAACTCTGCTATAAATCGTACACTGATATCCAAACGGTGCAAGCAATAAACATAGAATTATATAGGAGGAATATACTATGGTAAGACCACTACCCCAGGCAGAGCCATTTCGTATAAAAGTGGTGGAGCCAGTGAACATGACCACCAGGGAGGAGAGGGTTGAAAAAATAGAGTCCACTGGCTTTAACCTCTTCAGCCTTAAATCGACAGATGTCTATATTGATCTCTTGACCGATAGTGGTACTTCGGCCATGAGCGACAACCAATGGGCTGGCATCATGTTAGGTGATGAAGCCTACGCTGGTAGCAAAAACTATTATAATTTACTCGCAGCTGTTAAGGAGGTTATGGGTTTCCAGTATGTTGTCCCTACTCATCAAGGAAGGGCTGCCGAGAACTTACTTTTCTCCATTATGTTGGGCGAGGGCAATTTGGTGCCTAATAATATGCATTTTGATACCACCAAGGCTCATGTATTGCACAAATCCGGCATACCTGTTGATTTAGTCAGGCAAGAGGCTTTTGACCCTATATCACAATACCCTTTCAAAGGGGATATGGATTTAGAAAGGTTAGAGGACTTTCTGACTGAGAACTGTGAGCGGGTACCCCTGGTTATGCTCACCGTCACCTGCAACAGCGGTGGTGGACAACCTGTCTCCATGGCAAACATTCGTGGCGTCAGCGCTATCGCCAGGAAATTCCACAAACCCTTCTTTATTGACGCTTGTCGCTTTGCAGAAAACGCCTACTTTATCAAGCAACGTGAGGAAGGCTACAGAGATAAGTCTATTACGGAAATTGTGCGTGAAATGTTCTCTTATGCTGATGGCTGCACTATGAGCGCCAAAAAAGATGCTTTGGCCAATATCGGTGGCTTCTTGGCCATAAACGATGTTAAGCTCTACCAGGAGACCAGTGGCTTAGCGGTGTTGTTTGAAGGTTTTCCTACTTATGGAGGGTTGGCCGGGCGTGACATGGAAGCGATAGCCAGAGGTTTACGAGAAGTAGTTGACGAAAAATACCTGGCATACCGTGTAGGACAGGTGAAGTATCTCGGTGACTTACTCATAAAGTATGATGTCCCCATCATTGAACCAGTAGGTGGACACGCAGTTTACCTTGACGCTAAACGTTTTTTGCCACACCTGCCACAATGGCAGTTTCCTGCGCAAGCCTTGGGCGTAGAGCTTTATATTGAGGGTGGTATTCGTGGAGTAGAGATTGGAACCTGTCTTTCCGGACGCAACCCGAAAACAAACGACCACGACTACCCCAAATTGGAAATGTTGCGGCTTACCGTACCGAGGCGTGTGTACACCGACCGCCATATGGAAGTAATTGCTGTGGCCTGTGCTAATGTCTGGGACAGACGGGAGGCCATCATAGGGCTTGAATTCACTTACGAAGCCCCTATTCTGCGCCACTTTACCGCTAAATTTAGACGCTTGAGTGAGTAAGACGAGAGAAAATATTACCGTAAAGAGAAGTTCTTTATAAAATGGGTGGATTTATGGAAAAAAAATTTAAAAACTTAATAAATTTTAACAAGACCATGGGTATTTTTCATTCAGTTCAAGCAATTATCATGCTTTTCCTGGCAACAAGTGTTATTCAAAATATTGCAGAATTGTATGACAGGTGTGGTCAGCCAGCATGCTGGAAACTATATTCCTGTCATATGGTAAAATTCGCCCGTGATGAATATTAAAGAAATACCGAACTCCATTAAAAATGATAACCCGTCCTTGATAGATTTATTGCCTGATCTGGTTTCTGGTAGAGATGTTATTCCCTGCACCTTATTTTTAAACCTTTCCCACCATAGCCAGATTGATTCCAGCTTTATCGGTCAACTTCTAAAGGAAAAAGGCATAAAAGTTGATATATGTGCTTTTGGTTGTTTCCCGAAAATAAACGATATCCCTCCAGCACCTACTCACCAGGTAAAGGACCTTCTGGATATGGTGGAAATGGTTTATGGAGATTCTATAAGTTGTACTCTGCTATGGAAACTTGCTTTTATACATAAAGGTAATCTTTTTAAGGCTGTAAATCAGTTTAATTTACGGGGGATTAAAGTTACTGGATGTCGGTTGGGGCTCTTTTAGAATACCTGTTATTTAGAGTTATCTACCTGTTTCTTTATACTTTCTGCCACCGATTTACCAATGGTGGGAACCTGTTGTAGATCTTCAAGTTTAGCGTTCTTGATATCTTTAAGGGTTCTAAACCCGGCATTATAAAGTTCCCTGCCTCTTACCCTGCCAATCCCTTCCAGGCTTATCAGGGGCAATAGTTCTTCTTTTACCCCATAGGTAACTCTTTTTCTCAAATCAGTAAGTTCGCGGGACACTTTCTTAAGACCGAATACCTGGCATAACTCTTTGGAGGAATACAGTAACCAGTTACTTAACTCTACCATGTTGTAAATATCTCCGGGTCCAACATTATAATGAGATACAATGTGGTCTTCAGTTTCCTCGTTGATCCAATCAAGAAGGGCGCAGGTAGTTTTCAGTTGCGACAGGGTGTCATTTACCGAGTATTCGTTGTATATCAGCAATTTTTCAAGGTTTTGGTTAAGCATCAAGTTCATTTTATCCATATCTTTCCTGTTTAAAGCCAGGTTGAGCATATCCGGGGTAGCAGTTATTAGATGAAGTAAAGACAATGACTCCATTAGGTTATCTTTTTCAGCTAACATCAAACCGTCTCTAAGGATAACCCCGGTTAAGGGGTCAATATATAATTGAGAAACTCTCTGACCAAAAGGGGTCGTAAGTAGAGAGGTTCTCGTTCTGGTATCTATTTCCGTTTTTTTCATCTCAATCATACCTTCACGGGATAAGAACAGGAGAATGTTATTTATCAAGTTGGATAGAGTTACGGTTCTTCTCTGGTAAGCAAAGAAAGTTTGTCCCATAAATTCCTGGAGTTCACCTTCAGTTCTGGCAAAAAATCCAGCTATTGATGATAAGATGTGTGTTCTTAAGGAAGACTCTGTTCCCAGTTGCGATTCTATCCATTCGGGGATTCCTCTCAGGTAGTTTTCAAATAGGTATTTTTCATCTTTTTTATCCGAGGCGATGATTAATGCCTCCCCATAGTTATCGTATTTTGGACGGCCTGCCCTTCCAGACATTTGTTTTATCTCCATTATGGGGATAGGTCTCATGCCATAACCAGATGAGTAGCGATACCAATCTTTAATGATTACCCGCCTGGAAGGCAGGTTTAATCCCATAGCCAGCGTAGTGGTGGATACAAGGGCTTTGATTTTATTTTTTCTAAAAGAATCTTCCACAATTTTTCTTTGTTTATAATGGAGACCGGCGTGATGAAAAGCCACACCCTGATTCAAGCACTCAGATAATTTTTTACATATTCTGGTAGGTTCAGTGGTAGCTTTTAAGACTTCTTCTGAAGCATCGTGTAAATATTCCTTTTCCTCGGGGGATAAGCTTTCGGCAATTTCATTAGCGATTCTATGAGCCATACCCTCAGTAGATTTACGGGTACTTACAAAGACCAGCGCTTGACCACCTTCCATCATAGTATCTATAACCAGATTAGCAGCATCGTTTTTGGTTCTTTCTTCTACCCAGCGCATACTTCCATCTTTAAAAAAAACTGTTCCTCCATAATAAATACCTTCCTTGAGAGGAACAGGACGCCATTCTGATTCAATAGCCTCTGCTCCCAGCCAATTGGCAATTTCTATAGCGTTGGGTATGGTGGCGCTTAGGGCAATGAATCGCATACGGGGATTTAAAGACTTTAATCTTACCAGGACAATTTCCAAAGTGGTACCTCGGTGGGAGTCACCAATGAGGTGTATCTCATCAGCAATTATCAGGGTTACTTCGTTAAGCCAGGAAGCCCTGTGCCTGATAAGAGAGTCAACCTTTTCGTTGGTAGAAATTATTATATCGCTGTCTTTGAGCCATAAATCCTGATTATCAAAATCACCTGTGCTCTGGTTGACCTTTATCCCTAAAGCCTTATATTTCTCTCGGAAATCTTCGTATTTTTCCTGGGCCAAGGCTCTAAGTGGTACCAGGTAGATAACCTTTCCCTGACGGGTGAGGACATTTTTAAGCATAGCCATTTCCGCAATAAGGGTTTTTCCCGAGGCAGTAGGAGCTGATATTACCAGAGAGGTATTTTTTTGCAATAAACCTTCTTTAACTGCTTCGGCTTGCGGGGGGTACAGTTCGCTGATATTATAATTAGAGAGTATGGAGATTAACTCATCAGTTGCCCCATACTTTTTTAGATCTTCTATTTTCATTGTATAAGTTTAGCATAGTAAGCCTGTATAATTATGGATATTGTAAGGTTGTTGCGGATTCCACATTTTTATACCGAATATATTTTAAAATATAATTTAAGGAGTTTACTTGGAATTTATTGTTAATAGTAAATCACCCGAAGAAACTGAAAGCCTGGGAGAAAGGATTGCCTTGAGCTTCAAGATGCTTCCTTTTATAGGAGGATTCATCGGTCTTTCGGGAGCCCTCGGTTCCGGGAAAACCACTTTGGCTCGAGGGATACTAAGGGGTCTTGGTTGGGATAAGGAAGTTATCAGCCCAACCTATCTGATAGCCCGTTATTATAAGGACCCGGATGTTTTACATGTAGATGGGTATAGAATAGCGGATCCCTTTTTTGAATTTCTCAATCTGGATATAGAAAGGTTTATGGATGATGGTTACCTGATTATCTGGGAATGGGGAGATCCCTTTAAAGATTACCTGCCAGAAACCCTCTGGGTTAACCTGGAATACAACGGAAAGGGAAGAAAAATCACCATTTCCTCTAAAGGCTATTTATGGCAAGAAGCAGTAAAGATACTCCAGCCTACTTAGGGGTGGATACCTCGATCAAGGGTTTGAAGATAGCTCTCTTTGATGAAGAGGGAGGGCTTGTAGTATCTATTTCTGATTATAAAAATACCGCCTCTCGTTCACTTTCCCTGTATTTTTCCACCCTGTTGAAAACCTGCCAGGTGGAAATAAAAGACCTTAAGGGGATTGTGGTAATTAAGGGTCCCGGGTCTTTTACCGGTTTGAAGGTAGGTGTATCTTTTGTAAAAGGGTTAGCCATGGCTTCAGGGTTAAAAGTTGCTGGCATTTCCACTCTTAAAGCACTGGCTTTAAGTGCCGCATATTTAACAGATAACCAGGTGGGAAATATTATTTCCCTATTACCTATCATCAGAAATGAAATAGTTGGAGCCAGATATTCATATGAAAACGGAAAATGGATAGAAGGAGCAATAAGCACCGATATGGAGATGCTTGAAAGCGAGGATTTTAAAGTTATCGGTGGTAATTTAAAGGACGAACTTAAGGAGTATATGGATAATTATGCTCTTTTCCCCGAGGGAGCCTTGCCGGAAAGCTGGGGTAGTGAAGGAGTAAGGCTCTTGCAAGAAGGGGAATTTGAAGATATAGTGCTACTGGACCCATGGTACGGGAAAGAACCAGAGATAAGAAAACTACCAACCTTATAAAAATAAGACTCATGGTGATGGAAGATCTACCCCAGGTAATTAATATTGAAAAAGAGTCTTACAGGAGCCCCTGGTCTCTGGACGACTTTGTTCGGGAACTAACCATAAATACCCGCGCTCAGTATTTTGTAGCCCTGGAAGACGACCTGATAGTAGGTTTTATTGGAACCTGGCTTTTAGCCGATGAAGGTCATATCACCAATGTAGCAATTACTCCCGAAAAGAGGGGTAAGGGTTACGGGAGGGCTCTAATCTTACATGCCATCAAAAGTTTGCGAGAGAAAAAGGCAAGTTATATTATCCTGGAAGTAAGGATATCCAACGAGAAAGCGGTAAATTTATATAAATTACTTGGTTTCAGGGTTATTCAACTTAGAAAAGGTTATTATGTGGATAGCAATGAAGATGCTTATGTAATGATAAACGATTTCAAGGAGTCAGATGAAAATCCTGGGTATTGAAACCTCCTGCGACGAAACTTCAGTGGGAATAATAATTGATAAAGGATACATACTGTCAAACCTTGTCTATTCGCAGGTGCAGAAACATGTTCCCTATGGAGGTATTGTACCCGAAGTAGCTTCCAGAGAGCATGTAAAAGCAATTGGCTGGGTGTATAACCTGGCCTTGAAGCAAGCACGAACAGATATAAAAGATATTAAATTAATAGCAGTAACCGAAGGACCTGGATTGCAGGGTCCATTGTTAGTGGGGATAAGTTTTGCCAAAGGGTTATCGGCGGCTTTAAATATTCCTCTTACTGGAGTAAACCATTTAATGGGTCATATCTATTCCTGTATGATAGAAAATACTGCTTTCAAGCCGCCATTTTTAGCGCTTTTGATAACCGGGGGCAATACTCTTATTGCTCTGGTGGAAGATATTTTTGTCCATAAAATATTGGGAGCAACCAGGGATGATGCCGCAGGGGAGTGTCTGGATAAAGCAGCCAGATTGTTAGGTTTAGATTATCCCGGGGGTCCTGCCTTGGAAAAAGCTGCCCTGGGTGGAAATGCTTCTTTTTATAAACTGCCAGTTCCGCTCAAAAGAGAGGACTCTTTGGACTTCAGTTTTTCTGGATTGAAGACAGCTGTTTATTATCTGGTGGAGGACTTAAAAAAGAATGGTAAAGAAATCCAGGTTAATCACCTGGCAGCTTCGGTGCAGGAAACTGTTTTTTCCTCACTTCTGGATAGGTTAGAAAATGCCCAGGATAAAACAGGTGTAGAAAAAATAACGGTAGTGGGAGGCGTAGCCTCCAATCAAAGGTTAAAATATAGGCTGAAGGAATTTGCCGAGAAAAGAAATCTGGTGTTAAGCATTCCCTCTCCCGTGCTTTGTACAGATAATGGCGCGATAAGTGCTTTTGTAGGTTTGCTGAAACACCGATATAACAGGATAGACGATAATATTGTGGATGCCCAACCCTTTTTAACCCTGCAGGAATAGAGATTATGAAAATACCTGAATTAAATAAATCAGTATCAGTCAAAGAAGCCCGTGAAATACAGGAAAAACTCCGGAAAGAAGTAATTACCGTTGATAGCTATAAAAAGCCCATCAAAAACCTTTTAGCTATGGATGTTTCCTATTTAAAAACAGGAGACGAACTGGGAGCTATAGCCCTGTTATACTCTTACCCGGAGTTATATTTGCTGGAGGAGTCATTTATCAGGATAAAATCAATCTTTCCCTATATTCCTGGTTTGCTGGCTTTCAGGGAGTTACCTCCGCTTTTAGAGGCAATAAAAGGGATAAAATCAAAAATAGATATATTACTGGTTGAAGGACAGGGGATTGCTCATCCGAGAAGGTTCGGTATAGCCTCTCACCTGGGAGTATTATTAGATACTCCTTCTATTGGGTGTGCCAAGAGTTTGCTCTGGGGAAAGCATTCAGGTGTAGAAAAGGGTAAGGGTTCTCATGCTTATATTTTGGACCAGGAAGAAATAATCGGGATAGCTCTTAGAACCAGGGTAGGAGCACGGCCTATTTATGTTTCCCAGGGGCACAAGGTTTCCCTGGATACTGCTCGGGAGATAGTTATGAGTTTAGTTAAAACCTTTAGATTACCTGAACCTTTAAGAAGTGCCCATATTAAATCCAGGTTACTTATGACCGGTAACGAATGAACATTACCTGGGGTTTGGAAGAAGAAGTATTTATAGTTGAAAATAATGGTAGGCCATCTCTTAACTCTCTTTATTACCTGTATCAACTCCTGAGAAAAAACCGTAAGTTTTATTATTATCACAGTGCTTCCAATTTTAGCAGGGGTAAAGATGTTTATCTCGGTTTGATGAGTGGTATTGAGATTTCAACCGATGTTCAGTTATCGGTAAAAGGTTTACTGGAGGATTTAAAAGAAAGAAGGAAGGACCTCGTTAAGGTGGTAAATGATGGAATAATAGTTCCTGTTGGACATCTTCTGGATACCGATACTCCCACCAATACTTGCGGTCTCCATATTCACCTGGGAGTGGAAAAGAAATACCGTAAAGCAGCGTATCAAAGAATTGCTCATTATCTTCCCCTGATTACCCTGGCTTCCACTAACTCGCCGGGAAGAAATGGCTTATATTTCGGAAAGTCTTACCGAATGGAATCTTCTTATGCAGTAGGACCTTTAAGCAATAACCCTTACTATCGCTTTCAGGACTTAATAATTTCTAAGAGGCTTGAAACTGTTGAAATAAGGGTTTTAGACCCTTTCCCCCAGCTTGACCGTTTAGAGAAAATTTTAAAGTTAATTGAGGATGTGGCCAGGGGTGCTGAAGCAGGGGAGGTTAATCTATCACATTACCTTAAATTAAGGAATGCGATAACCAAAGAGGGCTTCACTGATGAGCTGGAGATTCTGCATTTTAAACTGCAAAAGGAATTGAAGTGGAAGGATAAAAAACTTTTTATCAATACACCTTCAGATTTAACCTGGAAAGCCTATGAAGAAAAAGGATTGTTGGGAGCATACCTGTTGCTGGATGAAATATATAGAGGAGAACATAAGAGAACAATTGAAGATGATATATATAAGTGGAAACCGATATTTCTTAGAAGCGCGCTGGGTATAGCTGGATATTATATGCCCAGGCTTCCCTATGTTGTATATAAAGCTTTAAAAGAAAATTGAAGATAGGAGTGGTAAATTTGTGGTATTTTTTACTCTTTATATTAATAATTGCTGGATTATATGTTTTTTTACGCTTCGTATGGTTTTTCAGGGACCCGGTTAGAGCTCCTGCTTTAGATAAGGATTTAATACTTTCACCGGCAGATGGGAAGGTCATTTATATCTATCCCATAAAAGGGAGAAGTATTATATCGGTTAAAAATGGTGAAGAGATATCCATAGTTGAACTATCGGGTAATAGCGAACTTCCTTACGAAGGCTGGGCAATAGGAATTTATATGTCCCCCCTTGATGTCCACTTTAATTACTCACCTATAGAAGGCAAGGTCGTATTCTGGCAAAGAATAACTACCCACTTTAATCTTCCCATGGTTGACCTATGGGAGTATATAAACTTGACATTTTTAAGGAGATGGGTGAACCTTTTTGGGAAAAAATTCCACCTGCAAAACGAAAGGGCTTCCCTGGTGATTGAGAATCAACGGTTAAAGGTGGGAGTTGTAGAAATTGCCGATAAGTTTGTAAATAAAATTACTCCCTATATTAAAGAGGGAGAGGTGGTAAAAAAGGGGCAGAAAATAGGTTTTATAAGCAGGGGTTCTCAGGTAGATGTGTTAATTTTCCATACCAATATTGAAATATTGGTTAAGGAAGGCCAGCAGGTTTACGGGGTGCTTACTTCCCTGGCCAGGTTAAAATAATTATCCATTAGTACGATCAGGGACAATCCCTATAGGATTTAAGGGGACTATCCCCTTTGCTGTTCAAGTCTTCAAAGCGGAGACCTCGTATCAAGTACGGGGCGATAAATGGGGGTCGTTTTATCATTAAAAAGTCTAAATATGATAAAATTTATGATGCGGAGAGATGGCCGAGAGGCTGAAGGCAATCGCCTGCTAAGCGATTAAGGGGTGTATAACTCCTTCGAGGGTTCGAATCCCTCTCTCTCCGCCATAATAATAGAGCTGACCCTATTTATTCATTTATTTTTATTCATCCATCAATTGGAAATGGTAGTAAAATGAGGACCCTTAGGTATAATGTTTAAAGGAATAAGTATGAAATTAGACTTTTCTAAATTATCCTTAAGAAAACAATTATTATTATCAATTATCATCACCACCATAGTTGTTGGTTCGCTTCTTGTTTTTATTTCCAGAGAGATAATCATTAGTGGATACGAAAAATTGGAAAATCAAACTGTTGAAACCAATATACAAAATATAATTTCAGTAATTGACAATAACATAAATGTTCTGGACACCATTGTTGCTAACTGGGCAGGTTGGGATGATACCTACAATTTTATTGGTGATTTGAATCCTGAATATATTGAGTCCAATCTGGTTGATACAACCTTTCAGAGGATTGGTGTTAATGTGATGCTGTTTATTAGAACCGATGGCTCTATAGCTTACAAGAAAGCTTATGATGTTGAAGCCCAAAAGGAACTTCCTTTAAATCCTGAACTGCTGGAATTACTTAAGAATGATAAACAGCTAATCTACCATGAAACTATAGAAGCGGTGAAAAAAGGGATAATTGTAGTAAATAATAAATCAATGGTAATAGCTTCCAGGCCCATTCTAACCAGCGAGAAAGAAGGACCTATTGCTGGATGCCTTATTATGGGCAGGTTCATAAACCTTGAGTCCCTGATTATACAAACACATCTCATCAATTCCAGTGCAGTTAGTTTTCATAAAATAGACTCATCTGAAATTCCTGATGATTTTAAAGCTCAATTACTAAAGAAAGATAATGCAGGTTTATTTTTTTCAAAACCAGTGGACAATAATATTATCAAAGGATATACATTAATAAGAGATATTCAAGGCCAACCAGGGATGGTGGTGGAATTAGTAATGACCCGGGACATATATCAACAAGGGATAATTACTTCTAATTATCTGATATTTTCCTTATCAGTATTAGCTTTGGCCCTTGCGGTTATCGGATTATATATTGCTAATAAGTCAATTCTTGATCCACTTCATTTAATTATTGATCAAATGAAGGAAATTGGTCTTGACTCATATCTTTCAAAGAGGCTAAAACCATCAGATAGTGTAGAGTTTTCTCGTCTATCAGACCAATTTAATAGTATGATGGACTCACTGGAAAGGTCCCAATATTTACTAAAAGAGTCCGAACAACATTACAGCGACCTGTTTATGAAAATGTCCGAGGGCGTTTACCGAACAACTCCCCAGGGAGATGTTATTTCAGCAAATCCCGCTCTAATAAATATGTTAGGTTTTGAAGGGGATGATATTTATAAAATTAAAGTATCGGATACTTTTTATATAAATCCCCGGGATAGGCAAATCTGGCAGAAACAGATTGAAGAAACCGGAGAAATCAGGGGTATAGAACTACATTTAAAAAGGAAAGATGGGCAAAAGATAATCGTCATGGAGAACTCCTGGGCGGTCAAGGATTCTACCGGTAAAGTTATGTATTATGAAGGCACCCTGGTAGATATCACCCAGAGAAAATTAGCTGAAGAAGAATTAATAAGGAGATTTAAATTTGAACAAGTGGTTATGGAAATATCTACCAGTTTTGTCAGCGCACCTTCGGAGAAAATAGATGAAGTGATTAATATTTCGCTGTCAAAAATAGGTGACTTTGCTGAGGTTGATAGGAGTTACCTATTTTCGATTTCTGACGATAGGCTTAATATAAACAATACTCATGAGTGGTGCAGGGAAGGTATAGATGGAGCAATTCACCTGAATAAAGATATCCCGGTAAGACTAATATCCTGGTCAATGGAGAAATTATTCAACCTGGAAAATTTAGCAATAGATGATATTAACAATATGCCACCGGAAGCTAAAAGTGAAAAATACATATGGGATAGCCAGGATATTAAATCTATATTACTGGTTCCAGTCCAGTTTGAGGGAAATATTACAGGTTTCCTCGGATTTGATTCGGTAAGATTTTTAAAAAAATGGCAACAAAGTGATATAGATATACTGAAAATAGTGGGAGAAATATTTGGATACGCTCTCAATCGTAAAAAAACTGATAAAGAATTAAAATATTTAAGTCTGCACGACTCTCTTACCGGTCTATATAACCGTTCTTATTTTGATGAAGAAGTCCAAAGGTTGAATATGGGCAGGATTACTAAGGTAGGTGTGATTGTCTGTGATGTAGATGGTTTGAAATTAACCAATGATGCACTTGGTCATAAAGCTGGAGATGTCCTGCTCAAGAAAACAGCCCAGGCTTTAAAGATGAATTTTAGAAAAGAAGATGTGGTTACCAGAATTGGGGGAGACGAATTTGCCATTCTTCTTCCCAACTGCGATAGGGTGGCAGTTGAAAAAGCCTGCAATCGTCTTCGTGAATCAATTGAAAAGATAAACCAGGAAAAATTCTTTTTACCTCTAAGTATTTCCATTGGGTATGCTTCCAGGGAAGAAACGAACATCAGTGTAGATGATTTATTTAAGTTAGCCGATGAGTTGATGTATCAGGATAAACGCTCTCATATAGAATCTATTTATCCTTTAATCAAACAGGCCCTTAAAAGAATTTCCATTAGTGATATCAACCATTTTTAAGGGTAATTTAATAAAAATTCTACCGCTTTTTATTTTGCTGGGTATTTTTCTTTATATCCTGTTTATCAGAGGAATAGGTTACCGGGAAAGTAGATCGGGCATTAAAAATGTATCTTCCACGGAAGCATATGATTTATTAACCAGTGCTAAAGAAATTATGATTATAGATATAAGGACTCCCGAAGAGTTTTCCCGGGGACATCTCAAAGGAGCAGTTAATATTGATTACTATGCTCCTGATTTCAATGATATGCTTGGTAAATTGGATAAGAAAAATACTTACCTTGTATATTGTAGAACAGGAAGCAGGAGCGATAAATCATTAGCAGTTATAAAAAAGTTAGGCTTCAAAAATATTTTACATATGTATAGGGGAATAACAGAATGGAAAAATGCTGGTTTACCTTTAGGAGAATGAAGAGAAGGCTTTATGAAAAAAAGAATATTAATTCTTTGCACCCATAATTCGTCACGGTCACAGATGGCTGAAGCAATAATTAATTCGCTTTACAGCGATAAATTTCATGCATATAGCGCGGGAACTCAACCTTCAATGGTTAATCCTTTTGCTATCAAGGTTATGAGTGAAATTGGCATAGACCTCTCTAACCATCGCTCCAAGGATGTTAAAGAATTCAAGGGCTGGTCTTTTGATTATGTAGTTACTGTATGTGATCAGGCTTTAGAGGCTTGTCCTTTTTTCCCCGGTGCAATTAAGTACCTGCATAAAGGTTTTACCGACCCCTCAACAGCTAAGGGTGACTACGAGGAAAAGATGAGGGTATTTCGTCGGGTCAGGGAAGAGATAAAAAACTGGATAGAAGAGATTTTTATTAAAGAAGATAAGGAATAATACCGGGTAGAGAAATGGAGATAAATAAACCAAGGAGGGTTAATTCGGGGATGTTTATTCCAACAATAATCATGGGTGTTTTAGCAGTCATTCTTTTTGTTGTAGCCTATATGAAAGGGGGAGATTTACACCTACAGGGTTTAAAAGCAACTTATAAACTTATGCTGGAGATTATGCCCCTACTGATTTTTTCTTTCATAGTTGCCAGTCTGGTGCAGTTGGTTATTCCCAGGGAACTTCTTTCTCGTTGGGTCGGCGTCGAATCAGGTTTAAGAGGAATAATAATTGGAACTTTGGCTGGGGCAATGACTCCTGGCGGTCCCTATGTGAATTTACCGATAGCTGCGGGATTATTAAAATCAGGAGCCAGTATAAGCACCATGGTAGCTTTTCTTACCGGATGGTCTTTATGGGCTATTCACAGGCTTCCTATGGAAATAGGAATCTTAGGGTGGAGATTTACTTTAATACGATTTGCCTGTACTTTTTTCTTACCACCCCTGGCAGGATTATTGGCTCATTTTTTATTTTCTAATTTTAAGATATAATACTATGTTATTACCAATATAAGGAGGTAAATGAAATTGTCCGAAAACAAAACTTCCCTGGGAATGGGAGAAAATCTTGAAGGTGCCTTATGTTATTTTTTAGCATTTTTATCAGGCATATTTTTCTTGGTTATGGAAAAGGATAACAAGTTTGTTAGATTTCATGCCATGCAATCTGTTCTATTATTCATACCACTGGGAATAGTTAGTTACGTTGTTGGGTGGATTCCGATAGTTGGTTGGTTGGGTAGTTGGCTTATCTCCGTGGTTACTTTTGTTCTCTGGTTATTTTTGATGTACAAAGCCTTTAATAATGAACTTTATAAAGTTCCCATTGTTGGCGATATTGCTGAAAAGCAGATTAATAAATAATATTCAGTTGCAAAGAAAGAAAAGGCAGGCATTAGCCCGCCTTTTTAATTCCCGAGCTAATTTATAATCTAAATCTTTTTTAAGAAATCTTCAATTTTATCTATAGCTATATGTATGTTATCTATACTGTTAGCAAAGGAGAATCTTAAATGCCCCTGACCGTAAATGCCAAAGGCAGTCCCGGTTAAACCAGCAACCCCTGCCTCGTTAAGCAGTCGGTTAGCCAGTTCTTGAGAAGAGATATTGTATCCTTTAAAGCTGGGGAAGACATAAAATGCACCTTGAGGCGCTACACATTTTACACCTGGAATATTATTTAAGGCTTTAACAAAATATTCTCTTCTTTTTGCAAACTCTTCTACCATTTTAGCTGGTTCTTCCTGAGGACCCTGGATAGCTTCAATGCCAGCAATCTGCACAAAAGCAGTAGCATGAGAATAGGTATTTATAGACAGGGTGGACATTTTGGCAATCACATCTTTAGGAGCAACCCCGAATCCCAATCTCCAACCGGTCATAGCGTAAATCTTGGAATAGCCATCAATAATGATAGTTTGCTCTTTCATACCAGGAAGAGAATAAATGGAAGGCGTGGGTGTGGGTATGTCGTAGGCAATTCGGTTATAAATCTCGTCAACCATAACCCAGATGTTTTTTCCTCTTACCAGATTGGCTATTACTTCCAGTTCTTCCATGGACATGGTAGCTCCGGTAGGGTTGTGGGGAGTATTAATGATTAACATTTTAGTTTTTGGTGTAATGAGCTTTTTTAATAAATCAAGGTCGGGTTTAAAATTATTTTCTTCCAAGTAGGGAAGGGGTACAGGTTTGGCACCCACAAAATTGATGATAGATTCGTAAATTGGATACCCTGGGTTGGGATAAATAACTTCCTCGCCCTCTTCCACCAAAGCGGTTATAGCAAAGTTCATAACTGGTTTAGCTCCAGCTGTAATAATTATTTCTTCGGGGAGGACCTCAACACCCCTTAAACGACCAGCATAACTGGCAATGGCTTGCCGAGCCTGGATAAGGCCTGGAGCAGGTACATAGTGGGTGAAGCCACTTAACATAGCTTTATAAGCTGCCTCTTTAATGTTGGCTGGAGTATCAAAATCAGGTTCTCCAATTTCCAGATGAATTACCTGTTTTCCTTGAGCCTCTAAAGCCCGGGCGCGGGCCAATACTTCAAATGCCCCTTCTGTGCCCAGATTTGACATTCTTTTAGCAAAAAGGAAATCCAATTTAATTTTACCTCCTGATATTGTTAGTTTATAAATATTTATTTTGACCTCTAATTATATAATGGATTGATAACTTTTACTACCAAAATTTATCAAGAAAATATTTTACACAGTGATTTTTTCCTACGATTCCTAAAAAAGCACTTTGTTCTCCGTCTCGTCATTCTCCCCTCTTGGAAGGGAGGGGAGTAAGGGGGAGGGTGATAGGCGAGGGGGATTCCCGGAGTCAAGAATGAGGCGACAGGAGAGTGCTAAACTAAAGGAAATTAAGGTAATATTATTAATGTTATGTAATCAAGTTATGTATTAATTTTAGATTTAAAAAATTATCAAATGCGATATGAAAGATGAAAATATGTTAAAAAAGAGGTAAATATGAGTAAAAATCTTAATAAAGAAAATGTGGCAAAAGAAATAACCTGGGAAAAAAGAATTTCCTTGATTACCAACAGATATGTTTTGCAGGATTTTTTGAAAGCATTTGGAATATCCTATCTGATAATGGTTGTGCTAATGGGAGTAATTTTTCTCTCACAGGGTGATATAGAAGTTATGGTGCCTATGCTCTATATTTTTGCCCTGGTGAACGGAGGACTGTTTATCCTTTCCCTATTAATCATGGCTTTATTTTTCGGAAACTCTTTTAATTTCAGATTTACTCTAAATAATAAAGGAGTTCTCTGTGAAATTATTGACAGGAAGGCAAAAATGTCTTCCAATTTAGCCATCATAGCTGGCCTTCTGACTGGTAGAAGCGGAACTTTAGGGGCAGGATTAGTAGCTAAATCGCAAGAAACTACCTTTATTCACTGGAAAGGTTTAATTAAGTTAATTCCCGATGAAAAACGTAAAACTATAGCTCTAAGAAATAGTTGGAGAAGAGTTATGGTAGTATATACCTCCGAAAGCAATTACCAGGAAGTTTTACAATATATAAATAAATATGTTGTAACCCTGGAGGAAAGAAAAGTAAAAAGTATTAAATCTCCTCTTCCCGGAGCACTTCTTCAGACTTTCTTCATCATACTTGCCAGCATACCAATTTTTCTTGAATTACCATATCCTTTTGAAATTGATCTTCTTGTACCCATCTTTATCCTGTGTTTTGCCCAAGCGACTTTGTGGCTTAATAGGTTTATGGCTTATCCGGTTTTACTTGGTGTGGCTTACTCAATTATAACCATTTTTTATATCGGGTTTCAAAAATATGAATCTCTTTATTTCTTCAAGGAAGGATCTTATACTAATTTTGAAATGGTAAGTTCCTGGGAGTGGCCTCCGCTGATTATTTTGTTTATCTGTCTGGGATATTTTACCTGGTTTTCACTTAGTGCAATTAAGGGAAAACTTGGTACCATGTTGGAAAAGGATTTGTTAGGAGAACAATAGCTATCCGATGAAAACCCCTTCTCCGTCTTTGCGAGGAACTTAAATAGGCGGCGAAGCAATCTCCTCTTTATCACCCTTCCTTTAATATTATCCTTTATACTTGACCATAAATAAATCTCTGCCTTATACTTAATACAAATGATTTCAGGAATAATACACCATCACAATTTACTACTATTTACCGGTAAGAGGCTATAATTCTTTGAGAAGAATCTTGATCCATCCCATACTCAAGTTTAATTTTCAGAAGCTGATAATTTTTTCCTATAATGGTAAGGAACTAACTGGATTTGCTGGCGATACCGTAGCTTCAGCCCTTATAGCCTGTGGTATTACCACTTTCCATCATTCCTATAAACTTCATAGACCCCGTGGTTTTTTCTGTGCTATAGGTAACTGCTCTTCCTGCCTGATGGAAGTTGATGGGGTACCCAACACCCGGGTTTGTATAACTCCCTTGAAAGAGGGGATGAAAGTTAATACCCAACAGGGTAAAGGCATCTTTTAATGGAGCAGGTGGAGGTTTTAGTAATAGGAGGAGGTCCTGCTGGACTTACCGCTTCGCTTTCTGCTGTGAAAGCTGGTGCTGGGGTAACCCTGCTGGAGAGGGAAGCCAGACTCGGGGGTCAGCTTCTCAAGCAAACGCATAAATTTTTTGGTTCCTATAAAGAGTATGCGGGGATGAGGGGAATTGAGATTGCTGAAAAGTTAACCGCCTTGATAAAAGAAGAGGAAGATAAAGGAAAAATCCGTATATTAACCGAGGCAGAGTTAGTCCTTTTTTATCAGGATCAAACCCTCGGATATACCTATAAAGGAGTCTTGAAGACCCTTAAAGCTCAAAAGATAATATTTACCACCGGTGCATCCGAAAGGATGCTCCCCTTTCCCGGAAACGACCTTCCAGGTGTTTATGCTGCCGGGGCTATTCAAACTTTAATGAATGTTAATGGTGTTTTACCTGGAGAAAAATATTTAATGGTGGGGGCAGGCAATATTGGCCTTATTGTCAGTTATCAGTTATTGCAAGCAGGAGCACGGGTGTTGGGGGTGGTAGAAGCTATGCCCCGCATTGGAGGATATCTGGTTCATGCCAGCAAAATTCGTAGAATGGGAGTCCCGATTTATACCTCTCACACCATACTGGAAGCACGCGGAAAAAATAAAGTAGAAGAAGCGGTAATTATAGCTGTGGATACCAAGTATAAGCCAATTACCGGAACCGAAAGAATCCTTAAAGTTGATACTATTTGTCTGGCTGTTGGTTTAAACCCCTTAGGTGAACTGCTGGAACAGCGGGGGATCAAGTTTTGCTATATACCAGAATTAGGAGGGTTTGTCCCCTGGCACGATGAAAATCTTAAAACCTCCAATCCTGATGTCTATATTGCAGGAGACTTAGCTGGAATAGAGGAAGCTACCACCGCTATGTTGCAAGGGGAATTAGCAGGTTTGGTAGTAGCCAGAGAATTGGGTTACGGAAACCTAAAGGAACAGAATAAAATCAATTTAATTTTCCAGAGACTTAAAGAATTCAGAGTCGGTCCTAAAAGTGAAAAAACACGGGAGGGACAGTTAAAACTAATAAATGGATAACCAAAATAGGAAAATGTCCTTACAACTTATCAAATCTGGAGTTCCAACCAAGACTGATTTAAAACCTTTTCTACCTTCAATTGAAAGAAAAGGGAAAGGAGCTTATGCTCTAATAGAATGTTTTGAGGAGATTCCCTGTGACCCCTGTTTTTCTGCTTGCCCATTTAAGGCAGTCAAGGAGTTTGAAAACCTGAATGATATACCGTTGATTGATTTTAAAAAATGTACTGGTTGCGGGTTGTGTGTTCCTGAATGTCCGGGATTGGCAATTTTTTTAATAAATGAAAACCGGGATGATGGTAAAGCCACCATTGCTATCCCCTATGAATTTCTGCCACTACCTGAAAAAGGGGAACTGGTATGGGCATTAAACAGGAAGGGTGAAATTGAAGGTGAAGCAGAAGTTGTTGAAGTGAAAACTTACCCCAAGAAGAACCACGCCACTGTAGTTACTCTTCTTATTCCCAGCGAAAAAGTTTTAACTACCAGGCATTTCCGAAGAAAGGCTCAAGATGAGTGATGATAATATAATCATTTGCAGGTGTGAAGACTTAACCCTTAAAAAACTCAGGGAACTGATTAAACGGGGTTATACTACCTTTGACGAGATAAAACGGTTAAGCAGGGCAGGGATGGGACCATGTCAGGGTAAAACCTGTAAACAATTGATACTTAATGAGATAAAAAATTATACCCGCCTGGAGATAGATAAAATTCCTATAAGACCAACAGTTATAAGACCTCCTTCAAGACCGATTATCTTCAATGAGATATTAGAAAGTGAAAATGAAAGAAACCGCTGATATTATTATTGTTGGGGGTGGATGCCAGGGTGTTTCCTTGGCCTACCATCTGGCTAAGAAAAAAGCAGGAAAAATTATTCTCTTAGAAAAATCTTATCTGGGCTCGGGAGCTACCGGGGCTTGCGCGGCTGGTATCAGGGCTCAGTGGGGGTTACCTATAAACTGTAAACTGGCTATCAAATCCATAGAAAAGTTTGAGCAAATGGATGAAGAGCTGGATTTTCCCGGAGGAATTGACTTAAAACAGGGGGGATATCTGGTTCTGGCTTATCAGGAAGAAGAGCTCGCCCAGCTTAAAAAGAATGTTCAACTACAGAATTCCCTGGGAATTGGTTCTCGGGTAATAACCGGTAGTGAAGCAAATAATTTCGTGCCTTATCTTAATACCGAGGGAGTAATTGGGGCCACCTATCACCATCGCGATGGTTATGCAGACCCCCACAAAGTAGTGTTTGCCTATGGTGAGGCTTCTGCAAGATTGGGAGTAGAAATTAGGAAATTTACTCCGGTAAACCGTTTAATTGTTGATGAGGGTAGGGTTTTGGGTGTAGAAACATATAAGGAAACTATTTATGCTCCGATAGTGGTTATTACTGCTGGTATTTATTCTACCGGGCTTCTTGCTGATATAGGTATTAATATTCCACTTTATGGTGAAAGGCATGAAGCTTTGGTCACCGAACCATTAGAACCTATGGTCAAACCGATGATAATCTCCTTTTCCTTAAATCTGTACTGTCAACAAACTCCCCACGGAAGCTTTATCATGGGCTGTGGAGACCCCAACAAACCTGTTGGGGAAGATATCAGCTCCACCCCAGAGTTTTTATTTACCATGACTAAAAAGATAACTCACCTTTTACCTTTTATGAAGAAAGTGAGGGTAGTCAGGCAGTGGGGAGGAAGCTATGATATGACCCCTGATGCTACTCCTATAATTGGTGCAGTTTCAGATATAAAGGGTTTATATCTTTCCACAGGCTTTTCCGGGCATGGTTTTATGTTATCTCCTATAAGCGGTGAACTTTTATCCCAGCTAATAATCGGGGAAACACCCTCAGTTGATATAAGCGGCTTAAACCTTGAACGGTTCCAGAGGGGCGAACTCATCAGAGAACCCAGCGTGGTTGGGTAACTTTTGTGATAAAAAGACAACTGAAATGAACCATAAATACGAGGTGGTTGTAGCAGGCGGTGGGACAGCTGGTGCTTTCCTTGGAGGTAAGTTAGCCGCAAGGGGTATAAAAACTGCCATTCTGGAAAAAAAGAAACAGCCATCGGGTAAACCATGTTGTACCGGATTAATAAGCGTAGAATGTGCCAAAAGATTCAACCTCCCGAATGAAGCGATAATCAGAAAAGTAAACGGTGCCAGGGTTTTTTCACCTGGAGGTAAATTAATTAACTTGTATCGTGAGGAACCTCAAGCCCTGGTGATAGATAGAACTATTCTGGAATTATCTATGATTGAACAGGCAAGCAAATATGGAGCTAAATATTTTGGTGGCCATTATGTAGTTGATTTTAATACCGCAAATGGTAAAGCGGATGTCCTGGTTAATAATGGTAAACAGGTTCATTTTGAAGCTGATTTAATGGTATTAGCCAACGGGTTTAATGGAGGGTTTGCACCCTTAATAAAACTTCACCATTTGGATTATGCCTTTGGTTCCCAGGTGATAGCTGAAACTGAGGCCGAAGAGGTGGAAGTATACCTTAACCCTCATTTTGCCCACGGATTCTTTGGCTGGATTGTTCCCACTAACTCTTCAGAAGCCAGGGTGGGTTTACTATGCAGAAAGAATCCAGAAGCTAACCTCAGGAAATATTTGAAATTCCTGGTTGATAAGAAAAAAGTAATGAATGTTTCAGAAGAAATAAACACAGGTATAGTGCCCTTGGCTCCAATATCTCCATCCTATGGTGAGAGGGTGCTTTTAGTAGGAGACTCTGCTGGTCAGGTTAAACCTATATCTGGTGGGGGTATTTACTTTGGCTTACTGGGAGCTGAGGTAGCAGCGAATACCATCGTTCATGCGCTGGAAACCAATGATTTCTCTGAAAAATGTCTGGCTGGATACGAAGCAGGGTGGAAGAAAATTATCGGAAGAGAATTAGAAGTAGGTAGTAAAATACGAAAAATTTACGAGCAATTACCTGGCAGGTTAATTGATTTATCTTTTGACTATGTAAACAAAAGTAATATCGTGAATAATATTTTAAATGACCGATCGTTCAAGTTTGATTGGCACAGCGAACCTTTAATTCGGCTTTTCAAAGAACTTACCCTTTATAATATATTTAATTCCTTTAGTCTTGACTAACATTAAAAAACCTGACTGATAAATTTCTTATCAGTTATTAAGTCTGCATTTTGTTTTAAAATATAATAGGTTTTTGAATTCTACCGGGAGGTAAATTAAACCATACTTGATTAGTAACCAGAAAACCGCAGCCATCATACCCTGTTTTAATACAGCGTTATATATTGGTGAAGTAGTTTCACAAACCAGGAAATTTGTTGATGAGGTTATTGTCGTAGATGATGGTTCAACTGATGATACCTTAAGAGTGGTAGAAGTTGCGTTAGCCAGAGTAATCAAACACCAAAAGAATCAGGGCAAAGGTTCAGCTATGAAGACCGGGGTAAATAACACCGATGCTAACTTGATAGTGTTTATTGATGGAGACAGCCAGCATAATCCTGAAGATATTCCTATATTCCTTTCAGCGGTTTCGCAGGGTGCTGAATTGGTGATAGGTTCCCGCCATCTTGGAGAATCAAAAGTAGTCTCTCCTACTTTTTCACGAAGAATTACCAACATTTTGGCTTCTAAAATAATTTCCTTTTTCACACTATTTTTACTACCCTGGGTTAAGTCGTGTAAGATGGAAAAAAAACAGATTGCTACTGATAATGTAATAAGGGAAAGAATAAGAATAACTGACTGCACCAGTGGTTTCAGGGCTATCACTAAAGATGCCTGGAATAAGCTTGACCTCAGTTCTGACGGCTTTGAAATAGAAACCGAGATGATATACGAAGCAGTAAAACATAATTTGAAAATATCCGAAGTTCCTATCAGTTGCCACTGGAAAACCACCGGTTCCAAACTTTCCATATTTAGAGATGGCTACAGAACAATCAAACTTCTTCTAAAAAAACTGTATGGGGATATAAAGAATGAGTGGGATTAATATAGCTTTCATTGGCTCCCGGGGTATACCACCAAAATATGGCGGTAGTGAAGTGATAACCGAAGAATTAGCAGTTAGATTAAGCAATATGGGATTTAATGTTTATGTAACCTGTGAATCAAATAAGTTCTACGAAGATAAATATGAGGGGGTAACCCGCGTACATATTCCTTCTTTACAGAGTAAATCTTTCACCATACCAACAATAAATGATGTTGTTGCTACCTGGTATTTACTTCGGAGGTATCCTGAAATTAACCTTTACTGTTATACCAATCCTGATGTTGCCCTGGGTGCTTTATTTCCCCGGTTTGGTAAAAAGAAAGTTCTTATTAACACTGATGGTATTGAATGGAAACGCCCTTTAATCCGGGCCAAATACCTATCACCTTTTTTTAGACTTATTGCTTATCTTGGTGCTTTATATCTCAGGTTTACCGAATGGTTGGCTATTCACCTGGCACATAAGGTGATTGCTGATTCCAAGGCTATCAAGGAATATCTGGAAAAAACTTATAATTCTAAGAATGTTATATATATCACTTACGGTGCCAGACAACTTTTAAAAGAGGAAATAAGCGAGGAAAAAGAGAAAGAAATTTTAAATCAATACAATCTTAAAGCAAACGATTATTATTTGACTGTTGCCAGAATAGTGGCAGAAAATAATATACATGTGGAGATTACAGGATGGAAAAAATCAGGTTCCAAAAAACCTTTGGTGATCATTGGAAATTTTAGCAAAAATGACAGGTATTGCAGGTACCTTGTGCAGTTAAAGGGAGAAGAAAAAAATATAGTATTTCTAAATCCTATATACTTCAAGGAAACTCTGGGTATTCTTAGAAAAAATTGTTTTGCGTATATTCATGCTTATGAATTGGGAGGAACAAATCCTTCTCTATTAGAACAGATGTATTTTGGAAAACCTATTTTGGCTATGGATGTTCCTTTTAATAAAGAAGTTCTTGGAGAGGGTGGGTGGTATTTTACGAATGAAATCGAATTTTTATCAGTAATTAATAAGTTAGAGCTAAATGCCTATGATCATAAGCAATTAAAGGCAGAATACATAGATAGATTGAATTACCAGTATAACTGGGATTTAATTGTTAGCGAATATAAAGTATTAACTGATACCCATACTTGAAAGTTTAATTGTGAATGAAAAGTCAATGATTTCAATAAATCCAAAAATGTATAAAGAAGAAGAGTCTTTTCCCCTGGTTTCAATTATCGTATTGAACTATAACAACCTTTCTGATCTCCCCATTTGTTTAAATTCTTTACTTAACCTTAATTACCCTACAAATAGAATTGAGATTATTCTGGCAGATAATAGTTCTTCTGATAATTCTGTTGAATTTGTTGAAGTATCTTATCCCGATATTAAAATTGTCAGATTTTCACAGAATTATGGGTTTGCCAAAGGAAATAACCTTGCGGTTTTGCATGCTTGTGGTGATTTTATTGCTTTTGTCAATCCTGATACCCGCTTGGATAAAAACTGGCTAAAAGAATTAGTTTATGTGTTAGATTCAAATAATTTAATAGCCTCCTGCGGAGGTAAGGTGTTGTTCTTTGACGATGAACATCTGGTTCAAGTTGCTGGAACTAAATTATGTCCCCATGGAAGTGGCTATAATATGGGTTATGGAGATACTGATGGCGAAAAATATAGTGATGTTAAATATTCACTTTCATCTCCAGGCTGTTCCATGCTAGTAAGGAAGGACATTTTTTTAAAAGCAAGCGGTTTCGACCCTGATTATTTCATGTATGTAGAAGAATTTGATTTAGGTTATAGATTATGGTTACTGGGATATAAAGTTCTATATATTCCAACCGCTCTTTCTTATCATAAAATGCCACAGCAAAATAAGTTTAAAATAACCCCACAAATGGTTTATTTTGAAGAGAGAAATAGGTTGGTCACTATATTAAAAAACTATGAATTCAAGTTAGCTGTTAATGGTTTCCTTGTATCTTTTTGTTATGCTCTATATAGAACTATTAAATACTTATTTCAGGGAAGATTTAATCTTATATACTCAATAATTAAAGGGTGGATAGATTTCAAAATTTCTATAAAAAGAATTCTTGAAAAAAGGAAAGCAATACAATCAAACAAAGTAGTGTTCCATAAACAATTAGTAAAATATGGTATAGTTGCTTCTCTGAGCGAGTGCCTGCAAGAATTAAACAGAACAGCCAAATTCAGATAATTAATTTAAA
>JBBIIY010000009.1:9385-55513 GCA_037446255.1 Coprothermobacterota bacterium | reverse complement strand
AGGAGCCGTTCTTCGGGAGAGCAGGTTGAAGCCAGGAAGGGACTTTTTATTGTATAATTGAACTGAAAACGGTTTTATTTCGTCTATATTAGCGAAGGTATTATTATGTTAAGACAAATAGTAACTGTACTTTTAATCCAGATAATTATTTTATCCTTACCTTCTGTTTATACTACCACAGGTTTTACTTCTAACCTGGAATTAAAAGTGGAAAGCTCCTTTAACACCTACTTTTTCGGAGAAACTATAAATATAGAAATCAAACTAAAAAATATCGGAGATAAACCTGCAAGAATTGAGTTCCCCACTTCTCAAATCGCAGACTGCCAGATATACACGGTCATTGACAGCCAGCCGAAGGATTTAATTTACCACTGGTCTCATGGAAAAGCCTTTTTACAGGTTATTACCCCACTTTCCCTTGAACCAGGTGAGTCAAAAACCCTTCTAACTGTAAATTGGAATACTGGTGTTCTCAGCCTGCCTTATGATAAGCCTCTCGGGCTATTGGTTAAAGGTTGGGCTAAAGCAATCGGGATAAGACCTGAAGGTGCCATATATATAAAACTTTTACCTCCTTATGGTGGTGTTTCTGATATCAAAAGCCATTGGGGAGAGAAAGAAATCAGGGAAATGCTGGCAACCGGATTATTGAAATTAGATAATTCCAATAGATTTAATCCCGAATCTCCCATCAAGAGGATAGATTTCTTGTATGCTCTGGCTAAAATATTGAAACTACCTTATACCACCACCCCATATTCTCCTTACATGGATGTTCCTACTGATCACCCCTGTATCAATGAAATATTGGCCCTACATGCCAAGGGGATAATCAAAGGTTATCCTGATGGCACGCTCAGGCCTGATACAAATTTAAGTAGAGCAGAAACAACAGTTTTAATTTCCCTTTCCTTGAATCTGAAAGAAGAGATTAAACTTAATTTTAGCGATGTACCTTCCCCTCACTGGGCATATGTGTATATAAACAGGGTGGTAAAAGCAGGCATTATGAAAGGGTATAATGAAAATACATTTGCTCCAGCAAGCTCTTTAACTCGAGCACAGGCATCTGTAATTTTGGTGAAAATAAAAAGAATTGCAGGGTTCGAATAATCATTATAAATATAGATATAAACATATATTTATTATGTTTTAGTGTGTTATTAAGAAATGAACGTGCATCAATTCACTTGACAAAATAACAAACGCTATGGTATAAAAGAATAGTTTAAGTGGTAGGAGATGTGAGATGCTATGAAGGGTGATTCCCGAAAATGGACGCTATGGGAACTCTGAAGCAAGTAGCGTAACCGGCTTATGTTTTTTTAAAAAGCTCGGAAAATTGTAAGCAGATTATGTTATAATGTTTTTGGGGTTTTATGTAAACTCAAAACCCCTGAATTAAAACAGGTTATAGGTTAACTTGTTACAAGAAAAAAATATTTTAAAGGAGGTTTTAAAAAATGTTGGTGAGAGGAAACAAAGGTTTTACTTTGATTGAATTGTTAATTGTTATTGCCATCATCGTTATTCTTGCTGCTGTTTTGATACCGAATCTATTGGGAGCCAGAGCCAGAGCGCAGATAACCTCGGCTGTGGCAGAGATGAGAAGCATTGCTACAGGAATGGAAACTTGGTCGCTTGATAGGGGAAGTTACCCTGCAGATGGTGATTTAGGTAATCTTACAGCGCAGTACCTTGGAAACAAAACTCCCAGGGTACCCTGGAATAGAACAGCAGATATACTTACTGCCGATGCCTATAATCAAACATTAGATGGACAGGGATATCTTTTAGTACTACCTATTCCAACAGGTCTTCGACCTGCTGCAGTTTTACAATCTGGTGTGAATGGTACAGATGCAATACGGTTAACTCATGAACAGGGTGTTGAATTTGTTGACTTACCATAATCTGTTTTAAAGGCATAAACTAAAAGAGGGTCTTTTTAGACCCTCTTTTTTTTTGGACTTCCCGATGATTTTTATAATTTTTATCAAAATCAACATATACCAAATAAATATGTTTTATACTGATAAGTTCAATGTGCAATCAAATCCTCAAAGAGTTTTACATTTTTTTTGAATCCTGAAAGGGTTCAAGGATATTAAACAGATCAGAAGGTTTCACTATAATTGAAATTCCAATTGTGGTGCCTATAATTGTTATTTCAAGAGGTATGTCCATTATTCCAGTACTATTTAAAGCTCGGGGGAGGGGTTTAATATCTTAAACTACAGCCAAACTTAAAATATTTGACTTTGAACCATTACACCTTATATTAACCAGCGAGCAAGGAGTGGAACCTGGTAATTTCCCTTAGTAGAATGAAATGCAGTTGGAGACAGTCCCCAAGAGGTATCTATTGGAACATTAGCGATTTTTGTCATGCTGGACTTAAATCCAGCATCTAACCTACCTTTTATCACCCTGGATAATGATCCAGAGTCCTTGGCTTTATGCACTAAAAGAGTAGACCCCGTATCCAGTACGGAGTGACAGAATGCTTTGCTTACTAGCGTAGAGGCTATTTCGCGGAGCAAATCTAAGGGAAAATAAAGTTTTATGTAAAAAGAGATATAATATAAGATTAGTTGAGTTGCATCAAGCATCACTTTTATATAGAATATATGAAAGGGAGTTTAATTATGAAATCCAAAGGCTTTACCTTGATAGAGTTGATTGTGGTTACGGCTATTTTAGTTGCCTTGATAGGTATTCTAATTCCCAGGTTGATAGGAGCAAAACTTAGAGCCCAGATAGCTGTGGCAATTGTAGAATTAAGGTCCATAGCTACTGCTCTTGAACAATACGCCATAGACCAGGGTAATTATCCTGAGCCAGCTAAATTAACTGAATTTAAAACTAATTATCTTGGAGGTAAAGAGCCTGTATGGCCCTGGGATAAAAATGACAAAATACTGGTAGCCGATGCTGGATTGTTACTTGAATATGAATATATCCCAGGTAGTAATACCTATCTCATAGAAAAAACTCTTCCATCACAAATCCAGGGAATTGCCGGCTTAATGTCAGGTTATTCAGGTTTGGAAAGAATTGCTCTTACTCCTGAAAGGGGAGTGCACTTCCTACCGATTGAGCCGTAAATAACCTCTTAAACTTCACTTTTGGAAGTTTTCTTTTTCCGGGAGACCCTTATTGAATAAAGGGTTAAAGCAATAATGGTAGTTACATAAGGAATCAATTGGGTGAACTCTGAAGGTACCCTGAGGGGTGCTAAATAAATGGCAGTAGCATTGATTAAACCGAAGAATATAGAGGAAATAAACACTCCCAGGGGTAAATGTCCACCAAGGTTAGATGCAGCTACCGCAATAAAACCCCTTCCAGCAGTCATATCTCTGCCAAACCAGGAAACATAACCCATAGACAGATACAGACCGCCGAGAGCACCGAAAAACCCTGATATTAGAAGGGAATACAATTTAATTCTTTTTACATCCACACCTACTGATTCAGCTGCATCTGGATTCTGACCTACTGCCCTTATTCTTAAACCGAGAGGTGTTTTATAAATCAAAAAATACACAAATATTATTGATAGTATTGCAACATAAGTAAGGATATTATGACCACTTATTATTTCACCAATAATGGGAATCTCTTTAATCAAAGGAAGATGAACTTTGGGGAAAACGAGGCTCCTGAGGGAGATAGAAGTACCTTTATCTTTAGCAATAAGAAAAAGCATAAAGATGGTAGACCCCGAAGCAAACATATTTAGAGCAATGGCTGCCAAAATAATGTCCGCTTTCAGCTTCAGATGAAAGTAACCCAGAAGGAAACCCATGATTACCCCGGCTAACAGTCCAGCTAACAATGCCAGGTACAGGTTTTTGGTAAAATAACTGACCATGACCCCGGTGAAGGCTGATATTAACATCGTACCTTCCATGGCAATATTTATAGACCCTGCCAGAGAGGAGATAGCCACCCCTATAGCCGGGAACAGAATCGGGGTCATAACCCTAAAAATAGCAAAACCGAATTCTGGTGATAATATACTATCAAGAAGTGGTCCCATGGGAAATCTCCTTTCTTTCAGCTTCTTTAACGGTTATTCTTTCTTTCCATTGCACCAGGAAAGCTTCAGCGGTGATGAGAAGGATGATTACAGATTGAATAACAGAAACCATCTCGTAGGGGACATCAGACATCAGGTTAAGGTATTGCCCTCCAATTCTTAGATAGGCAAGAAATAATGAGGCAAATATAATAAGAATTGGGTGATTTCTGCCTATAATAGCCACCACTACTCCATCCCAACCATAACCCGGGCTTATCTGCCAGTTGAATCTATGATGAATTCCCATCATTTCAGTCATCCCGCCAACTCCAGCAATAAAACCGCCGATTATCTGTGCTAAAATGATAATTTTGAAAACATTGATACCCCCAAATTTGGCAAAATGCTGGTTAAACCCGGTGGTTCTGATTTCATAACCGAGGGTGGTGTGGTAAAGAAGGAAATAAACCAGGAAAGCAAAAGCCAGTGCGATTACAATTGTCCAGGAAGTTCTGGAAAAAAAAGGAAGGGTGGGAATCCAGACCGAGGTGGAAATTTTAAGAGAAACCAGGGCACCAGCAGCTTTATCGCGGAAATAATAGTTAATAATATATAAACCGAAAAAATATGCTACATAATTCATCATCAAGGATACTACCAATTCACTGGTGTTCCACTTTGCTTTCAGAAAACCGGGTATTAAACCCCAAATACCACCAGCCAGTCCAGCTACCAACAAGGTTAATGGAATATGAATAAGGGGTGGCATTTTGGTGACAATGGCGAAAACTACACCGGTTACCGAGCCAATAAACAACGCTCCTTCAGCACCTACGTTAAATATTCTTGCCTGAAAGGGAATAGCAATAGCCAGTCCACAAAATATGATTGGAGAGGCAGCGGAGATGAGATTTTCCATTCTAATGCTGGAAAGAAAAGGGCTCAGAAAAAGATAACTCAGAGAAGCACCTGGATTTTTACTTATCAAGAAAATAAGGAAAAAACTGATTACAACTCCAATGGTAATAGCAATAGAAATCCTGATGGCATTAAAATACTTTAGAATGAATTTATCCATCTCAGGCTTCACCTCGTTTTAGACCCAACATATAGTGACCCAAATCAACATCTCTGATACCATCAACTTTATCAAATCGTGCTACTATTTCTCCCTGGTAAATCACTATTATTTTACTGGAAAGTTTTATTATTTCGTCAAGGTTGGCAGAAATCAAGAAAACTGCACTTCCTTTGTCACGAGCATCTTTAAGTAGATTATGAACCAACTCTTCTGAGCCTACATCAATACCCCTGGTTGGTTGGTCAGCGATTATGATTGTGGGGTTAGCAGAGAGTTCTCGAGCAACCACTACTTTCTGAATATTTCCCCCCGAGAGAGAATTGACAGGAGTTTTTGAGGAATGAGCCAGTATCTGGAATTTATTGATTAATTCTTTGCTGTATTTTTCAATATATTTCCAATCTAATCTGAATCCTCGTGAAAATGGGGGTTTATAGTATCTATCTACGATGAAATTTTCTTCAAGGGTGGTTGTTTCTGCTACGCCGTTTTTCATTCTATCTGCTGGAATATAGCAGATGTTTTTTTCTCGTAACTGACGGGGTGAAAGGTTTTTTAAATCTTCCTGTTTCTTGAAAACTTCACCCTTCTCCATTTTTCTCAGACCGGTTAGAATCTCCACCAGTTCATTCTGTCCATTCCCTTCAATACCGGCTAACCCGAGTATTTCTCCTGCATTTATTTCAAAAGAAACATTTTTCAGTACGGGCATATTTTCTTCATTAGTGAATGAAATGTTGCTCACCTTCAGAAGTGGTTCACCAATAGTTTCTGAAGCAGGAATTCTTTCAAAACTTATATCTCTTCCTACCATAAGAAAGGAGATATCATGTTCGGAAAGTTCTTCAACATTTCGGGTATCAATAATCCTGCCATCTCGCATCACGGTAACTTTATCAGCAATTTCTTTAATCTCTTTTAATTTATGGGAAATAAATATTATGGTTTTGCCATATTTTTTTAGTTCTTTCAAGGTTTGGAAAAGGACCTCAGTTTCTTGAGGAGTTAAAACCGAGGTGGGTTCGTCAAGAATTAACAATTCAGCATTCCTTAAAAGGGCTTTTAAAATTTCCACTCTTTGTTTAATGCCTAAAGGAAGGTCTTTAATTTTTTGGTTTATAGGTACGGGTAACTTATATTTTTCTGATATTTCCTGAGTTATTTGTTGAGATTTCCTGGTATCGAGAACAAATCTGTTTATAAGAGGCTCATGACCCAGAACCAGGTTTTCAGCTACTGTAAGGTCTGGGGCCAACATAAAGTGCTGGTGAACCATACCTATACCAAGAGCTATGGCATCGTGTGGATTCTTCACCTGTACCTTCTTGCCATGATAAAATACATCGCCTTCCTGGGGCTTTTCAATACCAAAAATCACTTTCATCAGGGTAGTTTTCCCGGAACCATTTTCACCAACTATGGCATGAATGGTATTTTCTTCAACACTGATACTTATGCTTTTATTAGCAACCACCCCATTTGGATATACTTTTACAATATTTTTTGCTTCCAGAATTGGGACCATCAATCCTCCAAATAAAAAAAGAGGGGGTATCCACGAGAGGATACCCCCTTGATCGGATTACTTAGGCAGAACAAAAGCTGAGTTTACAATGATTTCACCATTTAGAATTTTCTGCTCAAGTTCAGCAATTTTATTCCTGAAGGCTTCAGGTACAACTTGTTTGTAATAATCGTTATTAGAAATGCCAACTCCACCTTCTTTAATACCGAGAGCTTCAGATTTTCCGTATTCTAATTTACCCTCTTTATGAAGTTTAATAGCTCGGAAAAGAGAAACATCAACATTTTTCATCATAGAAACGAGGATCAAAGAAGCCTTTTCCGGGTCGGTATCTTTGAGAGCCAGATATTGGTCTGAATCAACACCGATAGCATATTTATTTTTTTCCTTGGCAGCATCAAGAAGACCTAAACCAGTTAGACCTGCTACATTGAAGGCAATGTCGGTACCCTGGTCATACTGGGCGAGCATCAGTTCCTTACCTTTGGCTGGGTCAATGAAGGTTCCAGCATAGGATACGAGAACATTGATGGTTGAGTCAATATATTTTACTCCCTGTTCATAACCGACTTTGAAATCGTTGATTACGGGAATATCCATTCCACCCAGAAAACCAACAACCTTTTCCTTGTTTGCCTGGGGTAAATCCGAGGTGGTAATCAGAGCAGCCAGAGCGCCAACTAAAAATGAACCTTCGTTTTGTTTATAAAGAATAGAATAAACATTGCTAAGGTCTCCTTTGGTGTAGTCAACCGCGGTATCAAAAATGAAATACTTTTTATTAGGATATTTCATGGCAATCTTTTCCAGGTTTTCGGTCATCTGCCAGGTACCTACGATGATTATATCCCAATCCTGCTGAGAAAGTTGGTCAACATCCGGTTCCCAACGAGTAGTATCGGCTCCTCCGCCTTCTATGGTTTTACCTTCTATTCCTAATTCGGCAATAGCCTGCTGTAACCCACGGTTAGCTGAGTCAAAGAAAGATTTGTCTCCGAGATTTCCGTTGATATAAAGGACCACCTTTAATTTTGTTTCTTCAGGCTCAACAGTTTTTTTACGGCAACCAACAATGGAAAAAAGCAAGCCTGCAACTAAAGCTACTACTAAAACACTGATAAATATTTTTTTCAATTCTACCTCCTTATAAAATTACTTTCAACTAATATTATATTACTTATTTATTACTTATTCATCACCTCCTTCATAATGTTAAAATAGTTTCAAGAATATTTAGAAACTTGATTCGGTCAATTTTAAGAATAATGTTCAATCTATCGCCTTCGTATTGAACACTTTCTCCGCGATGAGTATTACAATTTAATTCCATTCTTATATCTCCGACCAACTTACGTAAAGCCACAGTTTCATCTATAGCATAAGCCATAGCGAAGGGGTCGGGCAACATGGTGCTTCTAACTCCGTAATATTTTTCCACGAAATTGAAAGGTAATTGTTGTAATGATAAAAATAATTCTCCAATTCTATTATTTTCGGGAATCAAAGCCTTGATTTCTTCCTCAGTGAACATATGCTCAGCACAGGGGTCCCAGGGAATTATCTCCATCGGGATAGGTGTATTTACCACATACTGGACTGATTCCGGGTCAGCGTAAAAATTGAATTCAGCATAGCGAGTTACATTACCCCTATCAATAGCACCACCCATGGCTATAATGTTTCCAATCAAGTGATTCAGTTCAGGGTAGAGATTTACTGCCATAGCAATGTTGGTAAGAGGACCCAGGGCTACGATGGTGAGTCCGGGATTCTGTTTTGCTAATAAGTAAATACCTTCAGCAGCATTTTGAGGCTCTAAGGTTTTATGGGTTTCTGGTAAAAATACACCACCTAAACCATCTTTTCCATGAATACTTTCAGCCCTGACCGGTTTCTGGGAAAGAGGTCCCGAGGCTCCCCGGAAAACCGGGATATCTTCGCGGTTTAAAAAGGAAAGCAGGCGAAGAACATTATGGTTCACCTTATCAACATAGACATTTCCTGATACAGTGGTAATACCAACTACTTCAAAATATTTACAGGCTAATGCCATGAGGATAGCAACGGCATCGTCAATTCCACAATCTGTGTCAATTAATACTTTTTTCAATCTATTCCTCCAATAATGTCTGGATTTCTTTCAGGGTAGGGGATGAGACAGCAGCTCCCTTGCGGGTTACTGAAATGGCAGCTCCAGCAATTGCAAATTTCAATGAATCTATCAAGGATAAGCCAAAAGAAAGAGACGCGGCTAATGCTCCATTAAAACTATCTCCAGCACCAGTGGTGTCTATGGCTTTTACCAAATAGGAAGGTAGAGTAAATTCCTGGTAGGAATCAATATAATGAATACCGCGGTCCCCTTGTTTTATTATTATCTTCTTGACACCCATCTGCCTTAATATTTCCAAACCCTCTTTAAGGTTTTCCGAACCGCTTAATTTCTTGATTTCTATCTCATTGGGGGTTACATAGTCAACATATGGCAGCACAAATTTTAATTCATCATTAACAGGAGAAGGGTCAAAAATGGTAGTGACTTTTCTTTCTAAAGCAATTTTAGCAGCTAAAATGATAGTAACTACCGGTATCTCTCCCTGCATCAACAAGATGTCTCCTTCTCTTGCGGATTCCTGAAACAGTTTAAGTTCTTCCTCTCCTACTTTTTCATTAGCTCCCTTAACTATAACAATTTTATTTTTTCCTTGATTATCTACATTTATAAGGGCAATTCCTGTGGTGGTAGTTTCATCTATAATAACTCTGGAATTTACCCCGTATTTTTTGATTTCTGAAATAACATATTCGCCAAAATAATCCTTACCAATCCTGCCTATGAAAGTTGTGGGAACCCCGGCCTTAAAGGCTGCTACTGCTTGATTAGCACCTTTCCCACCCTGGTTAATAAAAAAAGATTCTCCAACGACAGTTTCCCCTGATTCTGGAAACTCCGGGGAGTATATTACCAAGTCAGCATTTATACTACCGAGAGAGAATATCATATTGGCACTTTTTTGAGTTAAGTGAAATCTTTACCCTTATAACAAGGGAATTTATAAATATGTAAAGCATAAAGAGTAACCTCGCCATACAAAATTATTAATTTAAATTATAACATTATTAACCCCTAAGATGCCTTGATAGAGTTTTGCCCTTTCTTGTTTCTATGAGGTTGCTGAAAGCAACTGTGGCAGCCTCATCTTTTGATTTAACGCTTGAAACATGAGAACATCACGAGCCTTACAAGTTCTCGCGATGATGAGAAGTGAAAAAAAGGATATTACCGCTTCTCTCACCTATTGGTGATTAACAAAAAGGTGCGGGGGATGGCGAGGACTGTGATAGGCAGGGTTGTTCGCGATGATGGTGGTAAAAAATGCTTGACTACCTCAAATATTTAGAGTATTATTTTTCGGTTACTAACAATAAAACAACATGAATAATTAGTCATTTCAGAGAATGATATTATATTTTGGAGGCATGAATTTATGAGGGAAATAAGTGCAAAAATAATTACCGAATCAGTTGCTAAGTTATGCCAGGATGCTAACTACTATCTTGGTGAAGATGTTATAAAGTCTTTTGAAGAGTCAATATCTAAAGAAGAATCTCCTCTGGGGAAAAGCGTGCTCCAGCAATTACTTGAAAATGCCCGAATAGCCCGCGAGGAAGCTGTACCCATTTGCCAGGATACTGGCTCAGCAGTAGTATTTGTGGAGGTTGGTCAGGATGTACATATTGTGGATGGTTTGCTCAGAGATGCTATTGATGCTGGTGTGGCAAAGGGTTATACCGAGGGTTTTTTAAGAGCTTCCATGCTAAGCCATCCTTTAATTCGTAAGAACACCGGCAACAACACTCCAGCAATTATTTATACCGAAATTGTCCCCGGTGACAATATTAAAATAACATTGGTTCCTAAGGGTGGAGGAGGCGAGAACATGAGCTCTTTGAAAATGCTGAAACCATCTGATGGTGCTGAAGGTGTTAAGAATTTTGTGATTGAAGCAGTCAAACAAGCAGGTTCAAACCCCTGCCCCCCTATTGTAGTAGGAGTGGGAATAGGTGGAACTTTTGAGCAAGTAGCTCTTTTAGCCAAAAAAGCACTAATAAGGCCTATTTTTGAACATAGCAGCAACCCTGACAATGCTAAATTAGAAAAGGAACTTCTGGAGAGCATTAATAATACAGGTATTGGACCTCAGGGATTGGGAGGCAGGACTACTGCTTTATGGGTAAGCGTGGAAACTTTTCCTGCTCATATTGCTTCGCTTCCAGTAGCTATAAATATTAACTGCCATGTTTGTAGGCATAAAGAAATTATTCTATAATCAGGAGGCAAAATAATGGCAATACGAAAGATAACACCTCCCTTAACCGATGAGGTAGCTTCACTTTTAAAAGCTGGTGATGAAGTATTTATTACCGGTATTATTTATGCAGCTCGCGATGCGGCTCATAAAAAACTGTTTGATTTAATTAAAGAAGGAAAAAATTTACCATTTGATATCAAGGGTCAGATAGTCTATTATGTTGGCCCTTCACCGGCTAAACCCGGGCAACCTATCGGTTCTGCTGGACCTACAACAAGTGAAAGAATGGATGCATACACACCTCTACTTTTGGAAAATGGTTTAAAAGGAATGATTGGCAAAGGCTTCAGGTCTAAGGAAGTGAAAGAATCTCTCGTAAAAGAGAAAGGAGTATATTTTGCCGCTATTGGCGGTGCTGGAGCATTATTGGCTAAGGCCATTAAGGGCTCAAGAGTTATTGCTTACGAGGAGTTAGGTCCTGAAGCCATCAGAGAATTAATAGTTGAAGATTTCCCAGCGATAGTGATAAACGATATTTATGGAGGAGACCTCTACGAAGAGGGAGTAAATAAGTACAAAAAATAAAATCATAACAGGAGGATATATTAAGATGGATGTGGTAGAAGAATTACTGGCAAAAGCCAAAAAACCTACGTTGGATGCGATGAAGTTGCATCCTTTTTATCAGGGAAAAATTCAGATTGCCCTTAAGTGTGCCATCAGGAGTTTTGACGATTTTGCTATCTGGTACACTCCAGGCGTAGCTGAGCCCTGTAAAGCCATTAAAACCAATAAAGAATTATCATACGAATATACTAACAGGGCTAATACTATTGCTGTGGTGTCCGATGGGACCAGGGTTTTGGGTCTGGGTGATATCGGTCCCGAAGCTGGTATGCCCGTTATGGAAGGGAAATCACTTTTATTTAAATATCTTGGTGGAGTTGACGCTATTCCTATCTGCCTGGATACAAAAGACCCAGAAGAAATAATCAAGGTAGTAAAATACTTACAACCTAATTTCGGAGGTATCAATCTGGAAGACATTTCTCAACCAAAATGTTTTTACATTCTGGAAAGGCTTAGAAATGAGATGGATATTCCAGTCTGGCATGATGACCAGCAGGGAACAGCCACCGTAGTAGTTGCAGGTTTAATTAACGCTTTGAAGTTTGTTGGTAAAGATATTAAACAAGCTAAAGTAGTAATTCTGGGAGCAGGAGCTTCCGGGATTTGTACTGCACGGGTTTTAATATTGGCTGGAGTTGATCCTGGAAATATAATAATGTTAGACAGTCAGGGGATTTTGCATCCTGGTAGAGAAAATTTACAGGAAGATTATAAAGAAAAATGGGAAATGTGCCTGAAAACAAATAAAGAAGGAAGAACCGGAGATCTTGCTGCAGCTTTGGTAGGAATGGATGCAGTGGTAGGTCTTTCTCGTCCAGGACCTGGCGTCATTAAAAAAGAGTGGGTGGCTACCATGGCCAAAGATGCCATTGTTTTTGCCTGTGCCAACCCTATTCCAGAAATCTGGCCCTGGGAAGCCAAAGAGGCAGGTGCTCGTGTTGTATCCACTGGTAGGTCTGATTTTGACAACCAGGTTAATAATTCCCTCGGATTCCCGGCTATTTTTAGAGGAGCCCTGGATGTCCGAGCAAAGACAATTAGTGATGAAATGTGTTTAGCAGCAGCTTTTGAATTATCTAAGTTCGCAGAAGAAAAAGGATTAACTGATACCTGTATTCTACCCCGCATGGATGACCCTGAAGTGTTTCCCAGAGTAGCAGTGGCTGTGGCCCTTAAAGCTATTGAACAAGGTCTTCATAGAATAGAGTTAAGTAAGGAAGTCCTTTATGACAAAGCGGTGAAGATGATAAAGGGTTCTCAGGATATGACAGCTCTTCTGATGAAAGAGGGCTTTATTCCAGAAGCTCCCGCTGAATAAGCTTTTTTGGTTTAATCAGCATGGAAATAAGTATTGAAAAAATTAACTATGAACTCAGAGAAGCTATTGAGGAAAGAAGTAACCAAAAAATAATAAACTGTTACCAATGCGGCAAGTGTTCCGCTGGATGTCCTTCTGAGAATCTTATGGATGTTCCACCCCATGAGATAGTAAGAATGCTTCAACTTGGTTTAATAGACGAAGCTCTTGAAGTGAATAGCCCCTGGTTTTGCACTTCTTGCTTCACCTGTTTATCGCGTTGTCCGCGCGCAATTGACATTGCCAGAATAATGGAAGCTCTTCGGTATTATAATTTAAATGATGTCTTCCAGCCTTTTGACCCCAATGTCCTTTCAGATGAAGTTAAAACGCGGTTACCACAACAAGCATTGGTTAGTTTGTGGCGAAAAGGAACCTGAAGGTGGTGTATAGTTGAAATATTCATATTTTCCAGGATGCACCTTGCATAATCAAAGCCAAAGTTTCAGAGATTCAACTATTTCCACAGCCCGTGAGTTGGAAATTGAGTTAGAAGAACTACCTGATTGGTATTGTTGTGGAGCTGTATATCCTTTACGGTCAGAAGATTTAATCTCCCTTTTATCTCCCACCAGGAATCTGATGGGAGCAAAAAAAGAAGGAAAAGAACTGGTTACTCTTTGTTCTGCCTGTTATCAGGTTTTAAAAAGAACCAATTATCTTATCCTGAATGATGCTGATAAAAGGGAAAAGTTAAATAATTATTTGGAAGAAAAGTACGATGGTTCCACAAAAGTTCTCCATTTCCTGGAAGTTATCAGGAAAGATGTAGGATGGGAGGAATTAAAAAGTAAAGTTAAAACTTCTCTGACTGGTTTAAAGGCAGCTCCTTATTATGGGTGTTTACTGTTAAGACCTCAGAAAGAACTGGTTTTTGACCACCCGGAAAACCCTACCATCTTTGAAAATTTCCTCCAGAGTCTTGGATGTGATATAGTTGATTTTCCCTATAAAACTGAATGTTGCGGAGCATATTTAGGTATAACAGAAGAAAAAGTTATAAACAGTGCAGTATTAAAGATAATACAGGGAGCTAACAAGAGAGGTATTGAAGTTTTAATCACCAGTTGTCCTCTATGCCTGTATAATCTGGAGGCTGGGCAAAAAGAGCTGATGAAATCAGGGCATATATCAAAACCTGTTCCAGTTTTATACTTTACCCAGCTGTTAGCTCTAGCGCTTGGCTTGGGAGTGGATGTTTGTCATTTTGAAGAACACCAGATAAATCCCTTGCCTGTATTGGAGCGATTAAAATGAGAAATATTGGTGTATTTGTCTGTTGGTGCGGTTTGAATATTTCCCGTACCGTTGATATAAAACGGGTTGTAGAAGAAACTTCCAGCCATCCTCAAGTGATATGCTCTACCGATTACAAATATCTTTGTTCCGAGCCTGGACAAAAGCTGATTAAAGAGATAGTTAAAGAAAAAGGATTGGAGGGTTATGTAATAGCAGCCTGTTCTCCTGGTATGCATGAAACCACCTTTAGAGAATTAGCCTCCAGGTGCGAAATAAACCCCTATCTTTGTGAAATGGCTAATATACGTGAGCAATGCAGCTGGGTCCATGAAGACAGGGAGGAAGCTACGGGAAAAGCCATAAAGCTGGTAAATATGGCAATAGAAAAAGTTCTACATAATGAACCTCTCTACCCCGAATCCTTTCCTCTAAACAAAAGAGCTATGGTTATAGGAGCTGGAGTGGCAGGAATGCAGGCTGCTCTGGATATTGCTGATGCCGGTTATGAAGTATTATTAGTGGAAAAACGACCTTTTATCGGTGGTCATATGACCCAATTATCTGAGACTTTTCCCACCCTTGATTGCGCCCAGTGTATCCTTACTCCTAAAACTGCCGAAGTTGCCCGGCATCCCAGAATAACATTGATGCCCTATAGTGAAGTTGAAGAAGTTAAGGGTTATGTAGGGAATTTTGAAGCAGTTATCAGGAGAAAAGCTACTTTTGTGGATTGGAATAAGTGTACTGGTTGTGCTATTTGCATTGAGAAATGCCCAAAGAAAATTTATCCTGAATTTGAATGCGGCTTGAAAGAAGGAAAATCCATAGATATGGCTTTTCCACAGGCAGTTCCCTATAAAGTTTTCATAAATAAAGAAAGCTGTATTTTTCTAAACCAGGGGAAATGCGGAGTGTGCGCAAAACTATGCCCGGAAGAAGCTATAGATTTCCAGCAACAGGACCAATTAGTCAAAGAAAAGATAGGCGCAATAATTGTAGCCACAGGTTATGACTTAATAGATAAATCGGAATTAGCTGAATTTGGGTATGGAAAATATAAAGATGTTATTGATGGTATGCAATTTGAGCGTATAAATTCATCTTCAGGTCCTTTTTCTGGAGTAATCAGACGCCCTTCCGATGGGAAAATACCCAAAGAGATAGTTTTCATCCAATGTGCTGGGTCCAGGGACAGAGAGAAAGGCAAGCCTTACTGTTCCAAGATTTGTTGTATGTACACTGCTAAACAGGCAAGATTATATAAACATAAAGTACCTGATGGGCAGGTTTATGTTTTTTATATGGATATCAGGGCTGGGGGTAAGGGTTATGAAGAGTTCATCTACAGAAGCGTTGAAGAGTCAGGGATGCTCTATCTTCGTGGTCAGGTATCCAGAGTGTTTGAGGAAGATGGTAAATTAATTGTTTGGGGAATGGACACCTTGAGCGGAAAAAAAATAGAGATTAATGCTGATATGGTTGTGTTAGCCTCCGCGATAGTTCCTTCAAACGGAGTGAAGGAACTCGCTAATATCTTAAAAATCACTACAGATGAACATGGTTTTATTCAAGAAGCTCACCCCAAGTTAAAACCAATTGAATGTATGACCCGAGGAGTGTATCTTGCCGGATGCGGTCATGCGCCTAAAGATATTGCTGAATCAGTAGCCCAGGGAAGCGCAACTGCTTCTAAAGTGTTTTCTTTGTTTTCACGAAATAGCGTATTGGCTGAACCAACGGTTTCTATAGTTAATAAAGATGAATGTTCTGGTTGTTTATCATGTGAAACTGTTTGCCCCTATCAAGCGATTGAAAAAGAGAATTACCGGGGGAAAGTAATTGCCAAAGTGAATTCAGCTCTCTGTCAGGGTTGCGGTTCCTGCACGGTAGCCTGCAGAAGTGGAGCCATTGACCTTAGAGGTTATACCAACCAGCAGATTATGGCAGAACTGGAGGCATTACTATGGAAATAGTAGCTTTTTGCTGTCAATGGTGTAGTTATGCCGGAGCGGATTTAGCTGGTACCAGCAGGTTGAAGTATCCTGCTAATATCCGAATTATCAAGATACCCTGTTCTAGTAGAATTAACCCTACTTTCATCATGAGAGCCTTATCCAAAGGTGTAGATGGAGTAATGGTTGCTGGATGCCATCCAGGTGATTGTCACTATTCTACCGGTAATTATTTTACCCGAAGGAGATTGATGGTATTAAAAAGATTACTGGAATTTAGCGGGATCAATCCTGAAAGGCTCCAGCTTTACTGGATATCTGCTGCTGAGGGTGGAAAGTTTGCCGAATCGGTCAAGGATATAATAAGCAAGTTGGAAAAAATACAGGATAAACCTTTTCCCAAAAACCCGGAGAGTAGCCCATGAAAAATCAGAGTTATATAGAACTTACTGCTATGCTTGAACAAAAGATAAACCAGTTATTAAGCGAAAATAAAGTTGATTATTTGATTGTCTATGGAAAGGGGAGTTTTTGGTTTAAAACTCGTCCATTATTGATTCGGAAACAAACTGAAATTGAAAAGGTCATCTGGAACAGGTTTTGTCAGTTTAACCTATCTACTTTTTTAAAGCCAGGCAGTCGCAAAGGGGAAAAAATAGGAATTATTACTAAAAAATGCGACATTAGAAGTGTTGTAGAGTTGATCAAGAATAACCAGATAAACAAAGATAATCTCTATATTATACAGGTTGCTTGCGATGGTATTATTAACTGGCAAAAATTGGAGAATCTTTTAGGGGCAACAGTCTCTAAAGTTATAGAAGTTGAGGAAAATGCTCTAAATTTTGTAATTAAAATGCCAGAGACCAACATTGAAGTACTTAAAAATGATTACTTACTGGATAAATGCCTGATTTGTGATTATCAACAGTCTTTTTATGCTGATGAATTTCTAATTACTTCTGAGGAGAAAGTTGAGGAAATCAAGAACCAATTCCTTCCCTCTCTGGAAATTCTGGAAAATATGTCCTACGAAGAAAGACTTGAATATTGGCTTAAACATTTCTCAAGGTGTATGAGGTGTTACGCCTGCAGGAATGTTTGTCCTGTTTGCTACTGTCCTACTTGTATGTTTGATAGTCAGGAAGGTTTATGGATTAGTAAAGAATCCAAGACTTCAGAAAACTATGTTTATCACCTCACCAGAGCGTTTCATACCGCAACCCTCTGCGTGGAATGTGGTGAATGTGAGAGAGTCTGTCCGGTTAATATACCTTTAATGAAATTAAACAATAAGCTTGCTAAGGAAGTTAGCGAAATATTTGGCTATCAGGCTGGACTAAAGGTGGATGAAGTTTCACCCTTCAAGACTTACTGCCAGGAGGATTCCGATGAATTCAAATAATCCTGAGAGATCTTACTTCCTATTAAAAAAATCAAAGGTTCAAAATTTATTAAGTACTCTGTATAATGAATACGAGATATTTGTTCCTGTCGAAGAGGAGGGAGTAGTTGATTTCAAGAGATACGAGTTAAATAGCAATTTAACTCTTGAATTTACTAACACCCTGCTACCCCCCAAAGGTTTGTTTCTTCCTCAACAGGAAACATTGTTCAACTTCAATTATAGAAATGATGTGTCTATTAAAGAGAATATTGAAACCTCCAGGAGAATTATTTTCGGGATTAGACCTTGCGACTCCAGAAGTATAACTATATTGGATGAAGTGTTTAAAGAAAAAAATGAAGATGTCTATTATCTACGTAAAAGGAATAATACCCTGTTGATAGGTCTGGGATGTACTAATCCTCAAATATACTGTTTTTGTTCTTCGTTGGAAGTGAATCCTGGAGAAGATACTTTGGTAGATATATTCTTAACTGACCTTGGGAATAACTATCTTGTGTCTCTTAACACCAAGAGGGGTCAGCAGTTAATCAATGATTTACCTGAATATTTTGAGAAAGCAGAAGAGGAGGAAATAATTAGGGCTTTAGAAATTCAATCTCAAGCACGGGAAGGTTTTTCAGCAGGTTTTGATAAGAAAGATGCTGAGGTGTTTTTAGATGTTGAAAAAATATTTGAGCATCCAGCCTGGGAAGAACTCGCTGAAACATGCATAGGATGTGGGATTTGCACCTATCTTTGCTCCACCTGTCACTGCTTTGACATTGCTGATGAGTTAACGAAAAATGAAGGCCGAAGATTCAGATGTTGGGATTCCTGCCAGTTTTTCTCCTTTACTAACATGGCCTCGGGTCACAATCCCAGACCTGATAGGAAAGAAAGAGTCAGACAAAGGTTTATGCACAAACTCAACTACTTCGTCAACCGTTATGGTTGCATTGCTTGTGTAGGGTGTGGGCGATGCTTGAAATATTGCCCGGTGGATATTGATATCACCAGGGTTATTGGAACTTTAAACCATGAATAATCTATACCATCTGCAAAATCCTTACCTACCAAGGTTAGCCTCCATTGAAAAAATAATCCAGGAAACAGGGGATATTAAAACTTTTCGCCTGACTTTTTTAGAAAAAGACTTCAGTCACCTACCAGGTCAATTTGTAGAATTGTCGGTTTTTGGAAGCGGCGAGGCTCCCATTTCCATATCCTCTTATTTCTTTGGCGAGAACTATCTTGAACTTAGTATAAAAAAGATGGGTAAAGTTACTTCGTATATACATTCCTTGCGTATAGGAGATAAGGTTGGGCTCAGGGGTCCTTATGGCAATACTTTTCCTGTGGAAAGAATAAAAGGACAAAATCTTCTTTTCATTGGCGGTGGCATAGGGCTTGCACCCTTGAGATCTCTCATTCACTACTCATTGCTTAAACGGGACGATTTTGGAAAAATTACAATTATTTATGGTGCGAGAACTCCAGAAGACCTGGTATTTAAAGAAGAATTATTCAATATCTGGCCAGGCTTGAAAAACACTGAAGTACATATAACTGTTGATTTAGCCACTAATAGTTGGCAGGGGAAAGTAGGGGTGGTACCGAAAATTCTTAAAGAGTTAAATCCCTCTCCTGAAAACACGGTAGCTTTCACCTGCGGACCACCGATAATGATTAAATATACACTTGATGTCTTAAAAGATTTAAATTTCCCTGAGGAAGATACGGTTACTACTCTGGAAATGAAAATGAAATGTGGTATTGGTAAGTGTGGTAGATGCAATATTGGCGACAAATACATTTGCCTTGATGGACCAGTGTTTACCCTAAAAGAGTTAAAAACATTACCTAAGGAGTATTGAGGAGGAGATAGAATGAATCAAAGAATGATTACTATTTATATCATGGGAAAACCTTATGAAGTTCCTGATGGTTTAACCGTAATGAAAGCCATGGAGTTTACTGGATACAAATTCGTCAGGGGATGCGGTTGTAGGGGAGGATTCTGCGGAGCTTGCGGTACTGTTTACAGGATACCAGGTGATTATAAATTGAAAGTAGGGTTAGCCTGTCAGATGGTAGCTGAAGATGGAATGTACCTGACTATGATACCGTTTTACCCTGCCAATAAAGCGTTATATGATATAGAAAAGGTTAAACCTACACTTTCAGATTTAGTTAAATTATATCCCGAACTAAGCCGTTGTCTTGGGTGTCGTACCTGCGATAAAGTATGTCCTCAGAACCTGAAAGTTATGGATATGATGGCAGCCTCCATGAGAGGGGACATCGCTAAAGTTGCTGACCTTTCTTTTGACTGTATAATGTGTGGATTATGTGCTTCCAGGTGTCCAGCGGAAATAGTCCAGTACTATGTATCTATTTTATCCAGAAGGTTATATGGGAAATATATAGCTCCAAAATCATCTCATCTGGCGAGAAGAGTAGAAGAGATAGTTATTGGGAAATATGATGCTGAATTGCAGGAAATGAAAGAAAAAGATATTAATGATATTAAATCCCTGTATAACTCCAGGGTTATTGAGTAGTAAGGGAGGTATTGATGAGTTATCTTGAAAATATGATTGAATCAATGAAAATGGTAGAAAAAACGCGGTCTGTCAGGGCTAAAGAGAAATTCCCCTTACTATCTCCCGATGAAAAGCAGAGCCTTTTAAAGAGTTTTCACCCTGATTTCCGGGAGGATACCCTGAGAGCTTTGAAAGTTGGTGCCAGTAAGGGTTCAAGGGTTCCTCACGAGTTGGCTAATATATTGGAATCCACGAGCAGGTTAAATCCAGCGGAGGTAAACCTTAATTCTCCTGATTACGAGGTAGATGTATTAATTATTGGAGGTGGAGGGGCAGGTGCAGCTTCAGCTTTGATGGCTCAAGCTGAGGGAGCATCGGTAATAATAACTACTAAGTTAAGGTTGGGAGATGCCAATACCATGATGGCTCAGGGTGGCATTCAAGCAGCTACTAAAGATAATGACTCTCCTTTGTTACATTACCTTGATATCCTCGGTGGTGGTGGTTTTCAGAATAACCCTGATCTGGTTGAAGTATTGGTTAAAGAAGCCCCCCTGGTAATGTCCTGGTTAGAAAACCTGGGGTGTATGTTTGATAAAGATAAAGAAGGAACATTTGCAACTATTCATGGTGGAGGGACCAGTAGAAAGAGGATGCATTTCGCTCGGGACTACACTGGAGCAGAAATAATGAGAACCCTGAGAGATGAGGTTATTAACAGGGGGATCAAGGTTATAGAGTTTGCTCCAGCTGTAGAGCTTCTTTCAGATGATGAAGGTCAATGTGCTGGTGCAGTTCTTATGAATCTGGAAAGAGGAACTTATCAGGTGGTAAAAGCTAAAACTACTATTTTATCTACCGGAGGGTTTGGCAGATTACACGTAGGAGGATTCCCCACCTCAAACCACTATGGAGCAACAGCAGATGGATTAGTAATGGCTTATAGGTTAGGTGCTAAATTAGTTTTTCTGGAAGCAACCCAGTTTCATCCCACAGGAGCAGCTTTCCCCGAACAAATTGTAGGATTACTGGTAACCGAAAAAGTAAGAGGAGTAGGAGCTCAACTGGTTAATGCTCTAGGAGAGCAATTTATCTACCCCCTGGAAACCAGGGATGTTGTTTCTTCGGGAGTCATTAGAGAATGTTATGATAGAGACAGAGGAGTTACCACCCCCACTGGAATGAAAGGCGTATGGCTTGATTCTCCTTTAATTGATTTTATACACGGTCCTGGAACAGTAGCCAAAGAACTTCCCGCCATGGTAAGACAGTATGAGAGGTATGGAATTGATATAGCCAAGGAGCCAATCCTTATTTATCCAACTTTACATTATCAAAATGGTGGAATTGAAATTAATCCAGCTTGTGAAACTGATATACCAAATTTATATGCTTCAGGAGAAGTATCGGGCGGACTTCATGGTAGAAACAGGTTAATGGGCAATTCACTGATGGATGTCCTGGTTTTTGGCAGAATAGCAGGATCGGTTGCTGCCCGGAAATCTAAAGGAATAAAAATTGGATCTTTAAATCTTAACCACTTGCGTTTGTATGAAAAAGAATTGGAATTGGCAAAGGTGAAAACAGGATGTGTTTCACCTTTATTACTTCCTGATTACTCTCCTGATATTAAACAGGGTGGAGGGATGGAATGAAGTTATATGAATATATAGCTAAAAGTATTTTCCGAACTGAAGGAATACTTCTACCTAAAGGAGGGGTTGCCCAAACACCAGAAGAAGCCCTGACCATTGCTAAAGATATTGGATTCCCTGTAGCAATAAAATCTCAGGTATTAACCGGAGGTAGGGGTAAGGCAGGTGGTATTGCTTTTGCCAACACTGAAATAGAGGTTATTAATGAATCTAAGCGAATCCTGGGGTCTGAGTTAAAAGGAATTAGAGTAGGGCAGGTGTTAGTTGAAGAAAAATCAATATTTGATAAGGAATATTATATTTCCATAACAGTTGATAATTTCTTAAAAAAACCTATCATTCTGGCCTCTTCGCAAGGAGGTGTGAATATAGAAGATGTCTCCGAGGAATATATTGTAAAGAAAGTTATTGATATGGAAGTAGGAGTGTACCCTTACCTTGGCAGGGAAATCGCCCGAAAATTGGGAATGCAGGGGGAGTTAATGAACGAGTTCTCATCTTTAGTCATTAAAATGTACAATCTCTTTCGCAAATATGATGCAGAATTGGTGGAAATTAACCCCCTGGTGAGATCTGGGGATACACTTATAGCACTTGATGCCAGATTAAATGTTGATGACGATGCTCTTTACCGTCACCAGGATTTACCCCTCGTAGCTGAAGGTGAAGGCTGGGAGTTAAAAGCAAAAGCATTGGGACTCTCTTATGTCCAGTTAGATGGTGACATAGCTGTTATGGCGAATGGTGCGGGAATAACTATGGCTACCCTTGATTTATTAGCTATTTTTGGTGGTAAACCGGCTAATTTTCTGGATGCTGGAGGTGGAGCAGCTGTTGGACCTATGGCCAGGGCTTTATCTCTATTGAACGACACCAAACCAAAAGTAATTTTTATTAATATTTTCGGTGGCATAACCCGCTGTGACGATGTTGCTCTGGCTATTTTAGAAGTTAAAAAAACCACTGATTTCTGTGCTCCTCTGGTAATAAGGCTGACCGGGACAAGAGAAGAGGAAGCAATTAAGATTCTTCTTGAGAACAACCTTTCAGCATATAATTCCATGGAAAAAGCTGCCTTGAAAGCAGTAGCACTAACAAAACCATCTTCTTGCTGTTTTGGAGGTCGTTAAATGGCAATATTGATTAATAAAGATACCAGGGTTGTAGTACAGGGAATAACCGGGAAACAGGGAAACTTTCACACCAGGGAGATGCTGAATTATGGAACTAATATCGTTGCTGGAGTTACCCCAGGCAGGGGAGGGATGGAGATTGAAGGTATAACTGTATATGATACAGTTGCTGAAGCAGTTGAACAACATCAAGCTGATGCCTCTGTTATTTTTGTACCTGCTCCCTTGGCTAAAGAAGCGGCTTTTGAAGCCATTAGTGCCGGGATCAAGCTACTGGTAATAGTTACCGAACACATTCCTCTTCACGATGCTCTGCAAATTGTTGGTTATACCCAAAAAAATGGAGTTATTCAAATAGGTCCGAATACTTTTGGTATTTGCAGCGCTGGACAAGCTAAGATTGGCATACCTCCAAATTCCATTTTTACCCCCGGTCCAGTTGGTGTAGTTAGCAGGAGTGGTACACTTACCTACGAAATAGTTTCCAACCTATCCACCAGGGGCATCGGGCAAACTACCTGTTTGGGTTTAGGTGGAGATAGGGTAGTGGGGCTAAGCTTTGTTGATATCTTAAGACTGTTTGAAAAAGATAATGAAACGCGTGCAGTTGTTCTGGTTGGAGAGATAGGTGGAAGGCAGGAGGAAGAAGCTGCTATTTATATAAAGTCTATGACTAAACCAGTTATAGGTTATATTGCAGGAAAAAGCGCACCTCCTGGTAAGAGAATGGGGCATGCTGGAGCAATTATTGAGCGTGGAGCAGGTGGTTTTGAAAGCAAGGTGGAGTCTCTCAAACAAGCTGGAGTTAAGGTAGCAGAAATACCTTCACAGGTTGCTGACTATATTGCTGACCTATTAAAATGATGAGTTCAGGATAAAACATTGCAAGGTCGAACCTGGAGGAGTGTTTCAGAGAACAAAGAAAAAGAAATATGGTCTTTGATAATAAAAAATGGTGGAATTGAAAAACCTTTAACAAACCCAACGGAAAAATGGAGGTTGTCTTTAGTAGATTCTACTTATATTTTTTATAATAATGGTACTCTCTATGCCACTCCATCAAATTCGTCCCACCCCGTGGTGTCTAAATGTTTATCGGAAATAGAAACTTTATTTACCGCGAAAACCTCTGGAATTTATGATTATCTGATTGGCTTTGATGAGACCGGAAAAGGAGAAATTTTTGGCAGCATCTATTTAACTGGAGTAGCTTTTCCTTATAGTAAAGCTGGTAACCTGTCTTCATTTTTAAGTTCTATAGATTCCAAAAAGGCTCAATCAGATGAATACTGGCTTAAAGTTTTTCAGCAAATAGAAAGTTTTCAGAATGAAGGGTTAGTTTATAAAGTACTACAGATAACCCCTGAAGAAATTAAGCCAAAGAATTTAAATAAACTATTTGATAGGAAATATCTTAGTCTATGTGAATACTTTCTAAACAAGTACAGTTCATGTAAATGCCGGATGGTAATTGATGATTACGGAGTAGGTAGTAACTTTAAAGAGGAATTGTCATTTTTTAACAGGGCTAACCTGGAAATAGTTATCACCAGCCACAGTGAAAATAAGTTTTTGGAAACCAAAGTTGCTTCTCTCATCTCCAAAAAATATAGGTCGGAAGAGATACTTGACATAAACAATGATGTTTTATATCAGTTTGGTTTGTTGAAACCAGGGACAGGTAATGTGTCTAATAAACAAACCCGGGAATGGTTAGAAAAGTGGTATAGTTCAGGCAAAGAATGGCCCTGGTTTGTTAAAAAAACCTTCAAAACAATTAAAGAGATAGAAGGCAGAAATTGATAATTGAAATACGGTATCTTCCATTTTTTTTGAATCTTTAATCATGAATCTTTAAAATTTATTAAAGCATAGAGGTAAGTAATATGAATCCATTATTTATTTTATTAGGCTTGGTAGCAGGAACAGTAGGTGGACTTATTGGGGTGGGAGGTGGTGTGATAATAGTTCCAGCTTTGGTGCTTCTTTTTGGGTTTACCCAACATCAAGCACAGGGAACTTCATTAGCTGTTTTTGTTTTACCTGTAGGAATATTAGCTGCTTATACTTATTTTAAACACGGGAATCTGGATATTAAAGCGGCAGCTTTAATTTGTATAGGAGTATTTTTAGGCATGCTTTTTGGGGCAAAAATAGCTAACCTGCTTCCAGCCCCAGTATTAAAAAAGGTATTTGGGTTTGGCTTCCTGTTGATATCAATGAGAATGTTGTTTTTTAAGTAAGAAAGGTTAGGTGAAATGTGCTGGATATTTTGATTAAAAATGGTTTGGTAATAGATGGATTAAACACCAGGGGTGTATTCAAAGATGTAGGTATTGTAAAGGACAAAATTGTTGAAGTTGGTGATTTATCCGAAGTAGAAGCTAATAGAATAATTGATGCATCGGACTTGTGCGTAACACCTGGTTTCATCGACATGCACACCCATTCTGATGAAGCTGTTTTAATAAATCCATTGATGGAGAGTAAGATAAGGCAGGGTGTGACTACTGAAGTTATTGGTAATTGTGGTTCATCAGCTGCTCCTCTTTTGGGAGAAGCTCTCAAACAAGCTGAAAAAATGCTCTCATTACACGGGTTTCCTCTTAATTGGAAAAGTATGGGTGAATATTTAGACCTGGTGCAAAGGGGAGGTTCCTCCACCAATATTATCGCCCTGACAGGCCACGGAAATCTAAGGGGTAGTGTTATGGGTTTTGGGATGCGTGCGCCTACTATTGAAGAAATGAAAAACATGAAAAAAGTTTTGGAATCTACGCTTGCGGAAGGTTCCTTCGGGCTAACTACGGGGCTTATATATCCACCTTCAAGTTATGCTGAAACCAGGGAAATCATTGAGTTAGCCAAAGTAGTAACCAGGTATGATGGGATTTATGCTACACATATGCGAAATGAAACTGATAAACTTCTGGAAGCTATTGAAGAAACCCTTAACATTGGAAGAGAATCAAGTGTTAAGGTAGAAATTGCTCACCACAAGGCTGCAGAAAAGAGTAATTGGGGCAAGGTTGAGCAAAGCCTTTCCATGATAGAAAAAGCTCGTAATTCAGGCATTGATGTTACCTGTGACCAATATCCCTATATAGCAGCTTCAACAGGTCTATCCAGCCGTATTCCTAATTGGGCTCACGATGGTGGAGTAGATAAGATGGTTGAGCGCTTGAAAACTCCAGAAACCTCTGCACGGATATTAGATAGTATTAAGCAAAAAATGCCGAATAGATATAACTATGAAGCTGTTTTAATTGCCAATTGTCCGAACGATAAAAGCCTGGAAGGACTTAATCTCTGGCAAATATCAGAAAAGCAAAATTTGCCTCCCCACGAGGTAATAGTTAAATTATTAATTGAGAACGAAGGACTGGTTGATATTGTAAGCTTTGGTATGTGTGAAGAAGACGTAAAGAGAGTAATGAGAGCTTCTTTTGTTATGATTGGGTCCGATGCTGGCGCAAAAGCTACTTATGGCCCACTTTCTGAAGGAAAACCTCATCCTCGGGCTTATGGAACCTTCCCTCGTGTTTTAGGAAAATACTCTCGCGAAGAAAAAGTTATATCTTTAGAAGAAGCAATCCACAAAATGACCTGCTTGCCAGCGAAAACCCTGGGATTATCCAGAAGGGGGGTAATCAAAAAAGGCAATTATGCAGATTTAGTAATATTTAACACTAATATTATTATAGATAAAGCAACCTATGTAAATCCCCATCAATATCCAGTTGGCATAGATTATGTGCTGGTAAATGGAGCAGTTACTGTTGAAAAAGGAGAACACAAAGGAGTTTTAGCTGGTAAAGTTCTCAGAAGTAAAAGCGATTAAGAAAAAAAATAATATTAACTATAAAATACCAATTTAATGTGTTTATGTTTACTGTAGTATAATTTAATTAGAAAAATATATGAAACATGACCTTGATTTTCTGAAAACAATTACTTTGTGGTGGTATAAATGATATATATAATCATCGGTCTGGCTTTCTTTATCGGTGGCCTTCCTTTTGGTTATTTAGTAGGTAAATATATTTATAAAGTAGATATCAGGCAAATGGGCAGTGGTAATATTGGGGCAATCAATGTCGTTAGAAGCCTGGGTATCAGGTGGGGAATACTGGTTTTATTCCTGGACCTTTCCAAGAGTTTTTTAGCCTTAACTCTTTTTAAAGGGTATTTAATACAAGATCACTACTTATTTTTATTTTCTCTTCTTCTGGTGCTTGGACACGATTACTCACCTTTTCTTAATTTTAAGGGTGGAAAGGGTGTAGCTACCTCTATGGGCATTTATTTAGCACTTTACCCAACAGCTTTAATCTGGGCAGTGCCAATTTATATATTCATTTTACTGGTGACTGGTTTTCCTTCTTTAGCCTCATTAATATCTTTACTTTCTATTCCCTTTATCGTTTATTTATATAAATCTCCTAACTATTTGGTTATACTGAGTATTATTTTTTTCTTAATAGCTTTATTAAGGCATAAAGAAAATATTGTAAGGTTATTAGAAGGTAGAGAAAACCGTATTTTTAAAAGGAAATAGATTTTCATACTTTAATAATAATAAATCTTATTCCTTCATTAATCAGGAGGCAGGAAAGCAAATGCAAAGTGAAATGGATGAGTTAGGTAATGAAAAACTGGAAGAAATGTTAGCCCAAGACGAATCTAAACATCAGGTATTTAAGCTGGAAAGTTTTGAGAGAAATGATGTTTTTAACATCGTAAAAGAAGTAGTAATTGATAAACTGGGAGTTGAAACTGATAAAGTAACCGAAGAAGCAGTCTTTATTGGAGATCCAGAGGCTAACCCTCCAGGCTTAGGGGCAGATTCACTGTATCTGGTGGATATCATAATGGAATTAGAAACTGTTTTTAACATACGTGTGGAAGATGAAGACCTGGAAAAGATTAAAACAGTAGGAAATACAGTTGACTATATTTATAGTGAGTTAAAAATCTTTAATAAAACTTCAAAATGAAATATCATTAATTATGATTCAGGTATCAGATGTTTTCTATCAGGTTAGTTCAAGAAAGTAAGTAATAATTTTTGCAAAGGGAGATAAACAGATGAAAGTTATTGTTACTGGCGCTACAGGACACATTGGCAATGTTCTGGTAAGGTTGTTATTTGAGAAAGGATTTGTTATAAGAGTCATTGCCTTACCTGGTGAATCTCTGGAATCTCTTGAAGGTTTAGAGTTAGAAATAATTAAAGGTGATATTCGCAATAAAGATGACCTTATCCAGGCCTTTCAAGGTTTTGACTATGTATTTCATCTGGCAGGAATTATTTCCATACTCCCGGGCTATAAAAAAATATTAGATGAAGTAAATGTGGATGGTACCAGGAATGTAGTTCAGGCATGTCAGGAAACTGGTATCAAAAGATTGGTATTTACCAGCTCAATTCATGCTATTGTAGAACCACCCAAAGGTTGTTACATAGATGAAGATTGTGTTATCCATCCTGAAAGCATATACGGGGATTACGCTAAGAGTAAAGCTCTGGCAACCATGGAAGTTAAAAAAGGCATACAAAATGGCCTGGATGCTGTTATAGTATTCCCCACAGGGGTTATCGGGCCCTATGATTTTCGTATTTCCGAGATTGGTCATGTGATACTTGATTATTTAAAGGGAAAAGTAAAATATTATATAGATGGAGCTTATGATTTTGTTGATGTAAGAGATGTAGCTGAAGGTCTTTACAGGTTAGCAATGGAAGGGACAAGTGGAGAAGGGTATATTTTATCAGGGAAACAGGTTACCGTTAAAGAAATGTTTGATTTATTAGAGGAGATTACCCATATTAAATCTCCTGATTTGAAAATACCCATAGTAGTTGCCAGAGCTGTTGCCCCACTGGCAGTTTTGTGGTACCTGGTTACTAAGAACAAACCCCGCTTTACCCCTTACTCGCTTATAACCCTATCCAGCAATTCGCTGGTCACCTATAGTAAAGCAAAGAAAGCTTTCGGTTACCAACCACGACCTATCAAGGAAACCCTTAAAGATACAGTATCTTGGTTTTACGAAACTGGAAAAGCTGTAAATAAAACCGTAAGTAAACTAAAATCGGGTAATAACATTTTAGAATAGAACGAGCAAAGTATAGAAACAACCATATAATATAGATGGTTTTATATTATATAATAAAGAAAAGGAGGATATATGGAAGGCAAAATTGGTTTAGTGACTGATGGTTCATGCGATTTACCTTCAGAATTAACTGAAAAATTAGGGATTGAGGTAGTAGCTGTTCATGTCAACACCGAAGAGGGAGAACCTATTTTATTAAGAGATAAATTATTTTATGAGTTCTTAAGATCTTTCAAAAAGAAGCTCTTTACCTCACAACCCTCGGTAGGCCAATTTATAACTGCTTATGAAAAACTTTCTAAAATTTGTTCTTCTATTATCTCCATACATCTTACTGCAGTGCGAAGCGGAACTTTTCAGTCAGCAATGATGGCCAAAGAAACTTTTCCTGGAGTAGACATATCGATCATTGATTCTAAAAGCACCTCTCTGGGTCTTGGAATGCTGGTTTTAGAAGCCATGAAACATATCAACCTGGGAAAGAAAAAAGAGGAAATCATTGAAATAATTAACACCCTTATACCGCGAATTAAAACTTATGCAGTATTAGACATACTTGAGTTTGCCCTTAAAGGTGGCAGGGTAGATGGTCTTAAGTTGTTTATAGGGAGCCTTCTAAATTTAAAACCAATCATCCATTTTAATAACGGTATACCCATGGTTTTAGAAACGCTTCAAGGAAGGAAAAAAGCCTTGGATAAGGCATTTAACATCCTGAAGATTGATATTGAAAAGTCACTTAAAGAATGGCCAGGGGTTAGAGTGGGGTTAGCTCATGCTGATGCTCATGAAGCTGTTAAACAGATAAAAGAGAAAATTCTTTCTATTAATCCAGAACTTGATATTATAGAAACATATGCTGGACCGGTACTGGGTACCCATGCAGGACCTAATGCTGTAGGTTTATTCCTTGTTCCCTCAACAAGTTGACAATGAAATAAGAAAATTAAAAAGTCTGGTTGCCAGGGAAATAAAAAAAGGGAAGAATACCTTTCCCGGTATATATTCGTCTTTTTCGGAAAATACTGAAAAAATAATATCCTCTTTAAGATTAAAACTCAGCGATATTAATCAACTTGAATACCTGGAAACCCTCAACTATAAAATTAAAAAATATATAGAAGCGGATTTAAAAGATAAACAAAAGTATCTTAAAGAAATAGTTGTAATAATAAAAAATCTTGACCGTAAAAAAGAAACAAACTATGAGTGCCCGAAACCTAAAAAGGTGGAAAATATATCCTTAAACATAAATTCTCTTCTTGATTCTATCAAAGGAATTGGTCCCAATAAGCTAAAAGCTCTTAACAGGCTAAACCTTAGAACTGTGTATGATGTCTTGTGGTATATTCCAAAGTACTTCATCGATAGAACTAAAATTAAAAAGGTAAATGATTTAGATATAGGTAAAGAACAAACCTTATTAGTTGAACTGGTAAACTGGGAAAGAGACCAAAAAATTCGAAGTTTAACTATCAGTAAGGCAATTTTTAGAGATGAAACTGGATATATATATGGAGTTTGGTTTAATCAAGCATTTATCAAAAAAAATCTTAAATCCGGCGATAAACTGTTCCTGAGTGGAAAAGTGGATTTTTATAAGAATCGTTGGGAAATTTCCTCGCCTGATTATGAGTTATATTCCAATGCTGAATCATTAGAACATGGAAGGTTAGTTCCAGTATATAATCTTACTTCAGGAATAAATCAGAGGTTTTTAAGAAAATTAATCCATGATTGTCTTGAGAAATACAGCGGATTACTAAAGGAATATTTGCCTGATAGAGTTATTTCCAAAAACCATCTTTTAGAGTTAAGCAAAGCTATAACTGAGATACATTTTCCTGAAAGTGAAGTTACCAAAGAATTAGCGCGTTATCGGTTAATATTTCAGGAGCTTTTTAACCTTCAACTTCAGATTTTACTAAGAAAAGAGCAAATAAAAAAATCCTCCTCCCTTCCCTTAAAATCAACTGGTATGATTTTAAAACCCTTTATAGAAAATTTACCTTTTGTTCTAACCGAGGATCAAGTCAGTGTTATTGAAACTATTAAAAATGATTTAGAAAAAAATATTCCTATGAATCGCTTATTGCACGGGGAAGTAGGTTCAGGAAAAACTGTTGTGGCTATTGCTACAGCTCTTATAGCTATAGAAAATAATACACAGGCAGTTATTATTGCCCCTACCGAAGTACTGGCGATGCAACATTTTGCCTTATTAAGCGAAATGTTAGAACCTAAAGTAAAATGCGCTATTTTGACAGGTAGTATTTTAGCTGCCAGAAAGAAAACCCTTTTAGACAAAATTGCTTCAGGAGAAATTAACTTGATTGTGGGAACTCATGCTTTACTGGAAGACCCTGTTAGTTTCAATAGGTTAGGACTGGTGGTTATTGATGAGCAACACAGGTTCGGGGTTGCTCAGAGGTGGAAGATTAAAGCTAAGGGTGATAATCCACACCTATTGGTTATGAGCGCTACACCCATACCTAGAACCTTAACCCTGACCCTTTATGGGGATTTAGAGATTTCCACTATTAAGGAACTCCCTAAAGAAAGAGGAAAAATAAAAACCTATTGGGTGGACTCAGCCAGTAGGGCAAAAGTGTATGGATTATTAAAGAAACAAGTTTTAATGGAAAGACAGGGGTATATCATCTGTCCAATAATAGAGGAATCGGATAAGCTTGAACTTAAAGCTGTAACTACCTTATTTGAAGAGTTAAAATCTGATTTATTAATAGGTCTTCGTCTGGATATGGTTCATGGTAGATTGTCCTCCAGGGAATTAGAAGCTAAAATGAATGATTTTAAGGCTGGAAAAATTGATGTTTTAGTAGCCACTTCTGTGGTGGAAGTAGGAATTGATGTTAAAAATGCTAATTTTATAGTTATTGAAGATGCTCATAGGTTTGGTTTATCCCAACTTCATCAACTCAGGGGAAGAATTGGAAGAGGGAAAAATGATGGGTATTGTTTTCTGATTAGCGATCCAGTTGGTGAAGAATCAATTAAAAGGTTAAAAACTATGGTTTCTACCGACAATGGTTTTCTAATTGCTGAAGAGGATTTAAAGATTCGGGGTACTGGTGAATTGACAGGTTTTAGGCAACATGGTTTATCTGACTTTAAAATAGCCAATCCTCTTAGAGACTTGAAAATACTTGAACAAGTTAAAAAGGAAGTTGAACTCATTCTTCTACATGACCCAAATCTCTTAAAAGATGAACATAAACTTTTGAAGAGTTTATTTGCCGGAAACGAAGATAGCGTTGACTTGATAGGAGTTTAAAATGATAAAGATTACTGGAGGTTATCTAAAAGGACAATATCTGAGAAGCGACGTAAAAAAGGTAAGACCTACTTCTGAACTGGTAAGACTATCTATATTTAATATATTGGATAAAAAGATTGAAGGCGCAGTGGTATTAGACCTATTTGCTGGAAGTGGAGCCCTGGGAATTGAAGCTTTAAGCAGGGGAGCAGAAAAATCAGTTTTTATTGATAAGAGTTTTAGAGTGATTAATGTAATTAAGCAAAACCTTGATAAAACAGGACTATCTGATAAAAGTATTGTGAAAAAATTAAATTTACCAGAAGGAATTGGAATGATTTTGGAACATATTCCATTTGACATTATTTTTTTAGATCCGCCCTACGAAAAATTTCTGGTCGTAAAGACACTAACACAAATAAGTACTTTTAATTTACTGGCAGATAATGGATTAATTATTGCTGAACATTCAATTAGAGAAGATACACAGAATAACATTTTTAACCTGATTATGGTAAAATCATATAATTACGGTGATACTATTTTAACTATATATAGCAGGGGTTAGCATTTAATGAAAAAAGCTGTTTATGCTGGAACTTTCGATCCCATCACCATGGGTCATTTGGATGTGATAGATAGAGTATCTCGCATTTTTGATTTTTTATATATTGGCATAGCTGCTGAAGGTAAAAAACAGGTATTATTTAGCGCTGAAGAAAGATATGAGATGGTTAAGGAAACAACCTGCCATCTTAAAAATGTTGAAGTGCATTTATTTTCAGGTTTGCTGGTTGACTTTGTTAAATCTATGGATGCTAAAATTATAATTCGTGGTTTAAGAGCATTGTCAGATTTTGAATATGAATTTGAGATTGCCAGTGCTAACAAAAATTTATATCCCGAGGTTGATACACTATTTCTACTTACTTCCCTTGAATATAGTTTCTTAAGCTCATCTCTGGTTAAAGAAGTTGCTATGTTAGGTGGTTCTGTTGAAAAATGGGTTCCTTCAGCAGTCGATAAAAAACTCAAGGAAAAACATAAGTCTAAATCTCATGAATAATACCCAAAAAATAATTGACCTTTTAGAAAAAACGGTTATGAGCAGTAGTAATCTTCCTTTTTCAGGTAAAGTGATGATAAATCGTGATAAGATTTATAGTTTAATTGAAGAACTTCGCGAATCACTTCCTCAGGAATTTAACCAGGCAAAGAGAATTGTTTCTGAAAAATATTTAGTTCTGGAAGATGCTCAGAAAGAAGCATCCAAAATTCTTGATATAGCCAAGTCTGAAGCAAGTAGGTTGATAGAAGAATCAACTATTACTGAAGCAGCCCAAATGAGGGCAGAAGAAATAATTAAGCAAGGAGAAGAGGAAGTTAAAAAACATGCAATTAGCGTGCTAAATCAATTAAAAGGTGTAGTAGAAAGACTTCTTGGTGAGATAGATAAAGAAAAAAACAAATTAGAACAAAACTTGTGAGGTTTTTGTGGTCATCCTGGTTATAAACAGTGGAAGTTCCTCTCTTAAATTTCAACTTGTTGACACCCCTCCCTATAGAGTATTGAGTAAGGGTAATGTAGAAAGGATAGGTTTAACTGACCCTTTTATGACCTATTTCGCAATTCACAAGGGTGAACCTTCTCCAGATAGTTTTAAGTTCGGGGGTTCCCGGGATTCAACTCTTCAATATTCATCAGTTCACTCAGCAAGCATAACCCTGGAAAGGGAAGAAATACGTAATCACCGGGCAGCCCTGGAAATGGTATTTGAAGTTCTTACAGACCCCGATTTAGGTGTAATTCCTGAGGCAAGGGTTATTCAAGCCGTAGGCCATAGAGTGGTTCATGGAGGTGAGAAGTTCTCAGAGTCGGTGCTGATAAATGATGAAGTTCTCCAGGTGTTAGAAGAGAACTCTATACTGGCTCCTTTGCATAACCCGCCTAACTTGATGGGTATTTATGCTTGTATGAGACTGCTTCCTGATATACCGCAAGTTGCAGTTTTTGATACCGCTTTTCACCATTCTATTCCAGCCGAAGCTTTCCTCTATGGTTTACCTTATGAGTTTTATGAAAGAGAAGGCGTTAGAAAATATGGGTTTCATGGGACTTCCCATAGGTATATAACCAGGAAGGCTTCAGAAATGACCGGTATTCCCCTGGATAGGTTAAATTTAATTTCCTGTCATCTTGGAGGGGGAGCAAGTATAGCAGCTATCAAAAAAGGATGGTCTGTAGATACCTCAATGGGATATACCCCTTTAGAAGGGATTATGATGGCTACCAGGTGTGGAGATATTGACCCCTATCTTCCTTTATACCTTATGAGAAGACATGATATGTCCCTGGATGAAGCTAATGAATTTCTTAATAAACAATGCGGGATTATTGGCTTGAGCGGTATTGAAGGAGACGTGAGAGATGTAGAGTTATCAGCAGCTGATGGAGACAGTTTATCCTACTTGTCTATGAAGGTCTATGCATATAGGATAAAAAAATACATCGGGTCTTATTCAGCTATCCTGGGTGGGGTTGAGGTCATTGCTTTTACAGGAGGTGTAGGGCAGAACTCACCGATTATAAGGGAAATGATATTGGAGGGTCTTGATTATATGGGTATAGATCTTGACAAAGAGAAAAACAATCAATGTAGAAGCGATGGAAGAATTAATACACCCTCATCTAAAGTTAAGGTGCTGGTGATTCCCACGAATGAAGAATATATTATTGCTGAAGATACCTATACAGTAGTAAGCAAATCAATTAAAATACCTACGATACTCTAATGATGATAAATCTAAATGATATTGAAAGAGACCAGGTAAAAATATTGACTTTGGATATTGGGAAAGAGCATTTTTTAGATATTGACCAGGAAGTATCTTTAATAAGCAGAATCAAAGGTGAGATGAAGCTTTTTTTGGAAGAAAAAGTATGTTTACAGGGAGAAATAAGCTTCATTTTGTCTCTACCTTGTTCTAAATGCGCTGAAAGTTATGAGGAGCAGTTTATTGTTCATTTGAAAGAATATTATGAAGAATCCGAGGCTTCTGATAGTTTAGATAAAAACATAGAATTGGACAGTAAAAGTATTGATACCTTTCCGATAATTAATGGGAAAATTGATATTATAAATATTATTAGAGATTACCTAATTACATCTATTCCTATATATTCAGTTTGCCAGATATGTAATGAATCTGAAAATCAAAGGAGGTGAAATAAATGGGAGTTCCCAATAAAAAAGTAACCAGGAAAACTATTTCTCAAAGACAAAGCACTCAGAAGCTGAAAAGACCCGGGTTAGCTAAATGTTCTAATTGCTCTAATCTTATACCGCTACATACAGTCTGTCCGCATTGCGGTTTTTATAAAGGAAAAAAGGCTTTAATAATTAAGGAAAAGAAAGAAAAAGAAGGAGCCAAATAATTGAAACCTTATAAGGTAGCAGTCGATGTTGAAGGGGGCGATTTCGCCCCTGGTGAGATTATCAAGGGAGTTTTAAATTTTCCCCGTTCAATAGATAGGGAAGTAATAATGGTTGCCTCTGAAGAAATAGTTAAACCTTATGCTAAAGACATTGATTGTTTTTTTGCTTCAGATACTCCCCCGACAGAAGAGTCCCCAACGGAAGCTATCAGGAAAAAAAGAAGTTCTTCACTTTTCGTATCTCTGGACTTACTTAAAGATAATAAAGTAGATGCGGTAATTACAGCGGGAAACACCGGGAATCTGTTAGTGGGTGCTACCTTGATAGTCGGAAGGTTAAAGAATGTGGAAAGACCAGCTCTGGGGGTTTTTCTTCCTACCTTGAGCGGTGGTAAGAATTTTATAATTGATGTAGGAGCTAATCCTGATATAAAACCTCAACATTTAACGAGTATAGCAGCATTAAGCCTACTTTTTCTGGAAATATCCACAGGTAAAACCGACCTGGATGTTAATTTGTTATCTAATGGAGTAGAAGAAAACAAAGGTAATTATTTCACTAAAGAAGCTTTGAAATACCTATCAAAAATACCTAATTTTAAGGGTTATATTGAAGGATTAAGCCTTTTTAGCGACCCAGAAAAAGTCATTTTAACCGATGGCTTCACCGGGAATATTGTTCTAAAATCACTTGAAGGTTTAGGAGACTATATAAAACAAAAACTTATAAGTACTGACTCAAATTTAGCCAGTAGAATAAAAACCAATATGGGGTTATTACTTTTAAAACCACACCTTAAAAAAATCCTGAAGTCATTGGATTATTCTGAATATGGAGGAACACCCCTATTCGGAGTTAATGGCCTGTGCATAAAAGCTCATGGCAGATCTAAAGCAAAGAGTATAACGCGAGCAATTGAGGTAGCTTTTAGTTTATTAGAAAATGAATATCTTACAAAAGTTAAGAATCACCTGGAGCGAATGGTCTGGTAAATTTGTTTCTGAAGTTCCGGGCTACAAATTAGAGAAAAAAATAAAAATCACTTTTAAAAACCCTTCTTTACTTAAAGAAGCGATGTCCTTTAAATCTGAAAAACAGGAGCAGTTAGAATTTATTGGTGATGCTGTTCTTGGTTTGGTAATTTCTGATCTACTTTGTAAAATGCATCCTGGCCTAAAAGAAGGGGAACTTACTGTAGCTAGAAGCAACTTGGTGAATAGAAAGATATTAGCACATAAATTCAGGTCTTTCGGTCTGATTAAATATCTTAATACTCCTGCAGGAATGGAACTTAGCGATAAATTCTTATGCAATGCCTTTGAGTCATTACTGGGCGCTATTTATCTTGACCAGGGTTACAGTGCTTCTTATTCACTGGTTAAAAGATGGTTCAAAGAAGAGTTATTTGATATTCGCTCCCTGCTATTGCGAGATTATAAAACAGAACTACAGGAAATAATGCAAAAGAAAGGCTTGTCTTTACCGGTATATCAAGTAGAGGAGAGAAACGGCCTTTTTTCTGCAGCTCTGAACTTAAATGGGGTAATTTTAAATGGCATAGGTAATACCAGGAAAAATGCTGAACAGGAAGTAGCCTCCAAAGGCGTCAATCATTTTAAAAATCAAAACTAAATAAATACTTTCAATTCTTCTTACCATGCATATTGACTTTTTTAATTATATTAGAATATAATTATGTAAAGTAAAATACCTTGACAAACTATGATAGAAGTTTAGAGAAAATTGAAAACCTTGCAGAATTATTTGATTACTATGGTGTTTTGTTAACACAAAAAGAACACCTGGTAATTGAAAAATTTGTTGAAGAAGGATTGTCTGTTTTTGAAATTGCCGAAGATATGAAATGTTCAAGGCAAGGAGTTTACGACACACTGCTAAGGATCGAAAAAAAACTGAATTCTTATGAAAGGAAGCTTGGTATTTTAAAAAGAGACAAATTGTTGCTTGATTATTTACAATCAATCAACAAGAACTTTCCTGAGAAGGAAAGGGAAGAGATTAAAAATATAATATTAAAAATCGGAGGTGATTACCCTGGCAGTTAGAATTAGATTAAGTAGAGTAGGGAAAAAACACGAAGCTATTTTTAGAATGATAGCAGCAGACAGTAGAAACTCAAGAGATGGAAAGTTTATTGAAATCCTTGGTCAGTATGACCCAAGACAAAATCCCCCTAAAATTATATTAAAGGAAGATAGGATTCTTTATTGGCATAAAATGGGAGCTAAACCTACAACATCAAGTTATTCTTTAATCAAGAAAGCAGGAATTGAACTTCCATGAAAGAAATCATGGAATTCCTTATAAACAAACTGCTTTCAAAAGAAATAAACTATGAAGTTATTGAAAATAATGCTGATAATAACACTGTTATTTTAGAATTAACCATCCCTTCTTCTCAGGTAGGTCAGCTTGTAGGTAAAAATGGTAGCCTTTTAAAAGCGATTAAAACAGTACTAAAAGCAAGCCCTCATTCACTGGGAAGAGATATAATAATCAATATTAAAGAGGTGGAAAATGAGTAAAACATTGGTAAAAAGGTCTATTCTTTTAAAAGCTGTAGTTGACGACGCACTTAAAAATGATTTACTGAAGCAATTACAGGACAACCAGAAAAAGATTGACCTGGAAATTGAAAGACTTAACTATCAAATTAATAAGTTGCTAATAGAGTCTCCTATGGATATTCGTGAAAGTATAGCTTTAAGAAAAAAGGTAGAAGAAGAAAAAAGAGATGGTGAATTGCTTAAAGACCAGATTTTAAATAAAATTAAGGAAGTTAATTCCCTGGATTTAGGCAGTATCTATCCTATAGGGGTAATTGAAGGCTTGGCAGAGCTCAAGGTTGGGGATAATCTCTGGGATAAAGTTAATAATTGCGAGATTATCATCAAAGAAGGAATCATAGAAGAAATTAATGACCGATGAGAATTGATATTATTACAGCATTTCCAGAATATTTTTACAGCCCGCTTGAAGTTGGGATAGTCAGGAAAGCTTTGGAGATGGAATTATTAAAAATAGAACTTCATAATCTCCGTAACTTTTCTTCAGAAAAACATGGAAAAATAGATGATTATCCTTACAGCGGAAAACCGGGAATGATAATAAAAGCTCCCATTGTTCTGGAAGTTGTTAATAATATTCAAAATCTTGTACCTTATACTTCAAAAATTGTATTATTTACCTCTACAGGAGTGAAATTAAATAATTCAATTGCCAGGAATCTATCTGATAATGATGGCTTGATTCTTATTTGCGGGCATTATGAAGGTATAGATGAAAGGATTAAGGAACAATTGTCTCTGTTTGAAGTATCTATCGGAGATTATATTATTAGCGGAGGTGAAGCAGCTGCTCTGGTTTTAATTGAAGCTGTAATCAGATTCTTACCTTCACTCATAAAAAGAGAGTCCTATGAGGAAGAATCTTTTGAGAACAATCTTTTGGAGTATCCACAATATACCCGACCTCCCGAATTTGCTGGACTGGAAGTGCCAAAAACGCTATTATCCGGGAACCATCAAGATGTTTCAAAGTGGCTTCTGAAAGAATCTTTAAAAAGAACACTATTATTGAGACCTGATTTGATTAAAAATAGATATTTCTCTAAAAGCGAACTGGAGCTCATAGATACCATCTTCAATGAGTTCATAGAACTGATTAATTGTATTCCCAAAGGAGGGAATGATTTTGAGTAATACATTAGAATTAAATGAATTATTAGGAATTGAAAATAAGCATAACGATTTTAAAGTTGGTGATACGGTTAAAGTGCACTTGAAAGTAAGAGAAGGTAGCACGGGTAGGGGGCAAATATTTGAAGGAGTTGTTATTGCCCGAAAACATGGTGGACCCAGTGAGAATATTACTGTTAGGAAGAGGTCTTCTAACATAGGGGTTGAGTTGATATTTCCCTTACATTCGCCCAGAATAGAAAAAATTGAAGTAATTAAAAGAGGAAAAGTAAGGAGAGCAAAACTTTATTATTTAAGAGGTTTGATAGGAAAGAAAGCAAGGATTAAAGAAGAACGCAAGTAATATGAATACCTCCCGTTTTTTAGATGAAGTAATAGATTGGTTAAAAACTTTGATCATTGCGGTAACAATTGCACTAATCTTGAGGAGTTTTGTAATTTCTCCTTTCAAGGTATCCTTAACTTCTATGTATCCAACTCTTCAACCTGATGACTTCATTTTGGTAGAAAAAATTACTATGCGCTTTTCGTCGATAAAACAAGGTGAAGTTGTAGTTTTTCGTTCTCCCCTGGGTGAAAAAAAAGACTTTGTTAAAAGAGTTATTGCGGTATCTGGTGACAAGATAGAAAGCAGAGAAGGACATGTTTATGTCAATGATGAACTACTGCATGAATCTTATCTAAAGCAAAATTTTAGTATGTCCATCGTCCCTCAAACTGTAAATCAGGGTGAGTATTTTGTAATGGGTGATAATAGAGACAATAGTTTAGATAGTAGAAACTTTGGAACTATTAAAATAGCAAACATTAAAGGTAGAGTAATTCTGGTTTTCTGGCCCTGGCCTAGATGGCAGGTTTTAGCTTATAATAGGAGCCCTCAGCACTAAATGATTATCGCTGGGGTGGATGAGGCAGGAAGGGGTTCTTTAGCAGGACCTGTAGTAAGTGCAGTAGTAGCCTGGAGTCCTCCGGGATTCAATGTTAAAGAATCTAAATCCTTGAAACTTGAAGAAAGAGAGAGGTTATACACATATATTCTGGAAAACTCGGCAAATTGGAGCATTGGCATCGCTGAAGCTGAAGAAATAGATGCTTTAAATATTAAAGAAGCTACTTTACTTTCTATGAAAAGAGCAGTAGAGAAAATAAATATTCCTATAAATATTTTAATAGTTGATGGATGTGATCTAATAAAAAATACCCAGTTGATGCAAATTGCTACCCCGAAAGGCGATCTCTTAAACTCGGTAGTAGCAGCAGCTTCTATCATAGCCAAAGTAACTCGTGATAAGATTATGACCGATTTATCATCTGAGTTTCCCATTTACCGATGGTACGCAAATAAAGGATATGCAACTAATTTTCATCTCAATGTGATTAGGGAGCACGGTTTGTCCAAATATCATAGAAAATCTTTTATTCATGAAAAATAAGGCTTTCGGTAAATGGGGTGAAGATTATACATACAATAAATTAGTCAGCACCGGTTATAAATTGATTGAAAGAAATTACCGAACACCGTTCGGTGAAATTGACCTGATTTTTCAAAAGGGAATCAACCTTTATTTTATTGAAGTTAAAACTCAACACTCACCTCTTTTTGGTTTACCAAGGGAAAAAGTAAATCAGAAAAAGATAAACCATATATGTAAATCTGTTTTATATTTTATGGGTAGATGTAATACTAAAGAGCTTAATATTCAAATAATGGTTGCTGAAATAATTAAGAAAGACAGTGATTTTCATTTTGAACTTATACCTATTGAGGTGTTAAAATTATAGCTAAAGTTTTATCTGCTACTATTTGGGGCTTAGAGGTCATGCCCATTGAAGTAGAAGTAGAAGTTAGTAGAGGATTACCAGTATTTTTAATTGTAGGTTTACCAGACCAGGCTGTGCAGGAATCTACTGAAAGAGTACGGTCAGCAATTAAGTGTTTAGGAGTTTCTTTTCCCTCAGGTAGGATTGTCGTCAATATGGCTCCTGCTGATTTAAAGAAGAAAGGACCTCACCTGGATTTGGCTATTGCCCTGGCTATTCTTGTTCACGAAGGAGTATTAACTCAAAAGCAAATTTCTAATAAACTGTTTCTGGGTGAACTATCTTTATCAGGAAACTTAAGGCAGGTGGAAGGAGTTTTACCGGTATCTTTAAGTATTGAAAAACTACGAGCATCAGAATTAATTGTTCCCTTCTTTAACTTAAATGAAGCACGATTGGTAAAAAATACCATCTCCAGGGGTTTCCACAACTTGAAAGAGGTTGTAGATTACCTCAGAGATAATATACTGCCATTTCAGGATGATAATCAAACGGAAGAAATAATCACAACAGGGAATGAATTGGATTTTGAAGATATTAAAGGACAAAGACTGGCAAAAAGAGCTTTGGAGATTTCTTCTGCGGGTGGGCACAATGTTTTACTTATTGGGAGCCCGGGTAGTGGGAAAACCCTTTTATGTAGAGCATATCCAACTATAATGCCTCTGTTAACAGAAGAAGAGTCACTTGAAGTATCTAAGATTTATAGTGTTTCAGGATTGCTAAAGAAAGGCTCCCTTATAAAGGTTCCTCCTTTCAGGTCTCCTCATCATACTACCTCTACAGTAGCCTTAATTGGTGGAGGGACTATTCCCAAACCAGGTGAAGTTACCTTGGCTCATCGGGGGATTTTATTTTTAGACGAGTTAACTGAGTTTAGAAAAGACTCTATTGAAGCCTTGAGACAACCCTTAGAAGATGGACAGGTAACTGTTTCCAGAGTATGGGGTAGTTTAACTTATCCCTCCAGAATTACTTTAATTTGTGCTATGAACCCTTGCAACTGTGGTTATTATAATGATAGCAACAAACCCTGCAACTGTACTCCTGCGGAAATAAAAAAGCACCGGTCAAAAATATCAGGTCCAATTATTGATCGCATTGATATCAATCTTGAGATACCCTCTCTTAACGATAAAGAACTGATAAATGATAATCCAGGGGAAAGCTCAAAGCTTATCAGGCAAAGGGTGCAAACAGCAAGAGAAATTCAACAGGAAAGGTATAAAAATGATTCTTTTATCTTGAACTCTGAACTAAATCCCAAGGCTATAAAGAAATATATTCATTTATCAGGGGATGCTAAAAAATTATTAGAAATGGGGTCTTCACGGTTAGGACTCAGTGGTAGAGGTTATGATAGGGTAATTAAAGTAGCCACAACTATCTCAGACCTGGAAGGTTCAAATATAATTAAGGCTGAGCACATTGGTGAAGCCTTGAGTTATAGAATAAATCTTTCATATGAATAAGCATCTTATCTCCCTGCAATATTCAGAATTATTCACCTATAAAGAGCTTGTAAACCTGTTAAAAATTTTTAAAAACTATGAAAATGCCTGGTTAAAACTTGCTTCTTCCAGGTCATTGTTTGATGACCAGGTTAGAGAAAACAAGATAAAAGATTTTCTAAGTAAAAATTCAGCACAGGAAGTAGTTGATAATTTATTACAGGATAACATTTACCCGCTAACCATATACGATGAAGACTATCCTGTTCTTTTGAAAGAATCAAAAAATCCTCCTCTGGTCATTTATACCAAGGGGAATAGATCTCTCTTACAAGAAGATAGTATTTCTGTTGTAGGAACGAGAAAACCAACTCCCTATGGTAGGAAAATTGCCTTTGAACTATCTGCTTATCTATCTGATTATCTTACGATTATTAGCGGTTTAGCACAGGGGATTGATAGTGAAGCTCATAAAGGAGCTTTAAAAGGTTCTAAAAAAACAATAGCAGTGTTGGGTTCAGGTTTTCATCACCTTTACCCACCAGAGAATAAAGAACTATTTAATAAGATAATTGCTGAAGGAGGATTGATTCTAACTGAATACCCTCCATACATTAAGCCCGATTCCTGGAGATTCCCTGCCAGGAATAGGATTATAGCAGCATTAAGTAAGGGAACTGTAGTAATTGAAGCGGGGGTTAAAAGCGGGGCTTTGATAACAGCAAATTATGCCATGGAAGAGGGAAGGGAAGTGTTTGCAGTTCCTGGACTTATTACCAACACTACCTCACAGGGGTCAAACGCATTATTAAAAGATGGAGCTCATCTGGTGCAAAACTATTCTGATATCCTGGAATCATTAGCAGTATTTCATAATTTTAAATTGGAAGACACTGACAATTTAAGCGGTGATAATCAGGGATTAATAAGGTATTTAGAAGGTAGTCCTTTATCAGCTGAAGAGTTAGCAGGAATAGTTTCGGAGCCAATAGAGACAATTTTATTCAAACTATCTATGTTGGAAATAGAAGGTAAAGTGGAGAGAAAAAATGGTATATTTCATAAGAAATAATTTATACTCTTTAACTATTCTGGCTTATTTTCTGATGGATAGAATAACAAAGAATTATTTTCTAATGAATCCTGACAAAATTATTAATTGGGGTTTTGTTAAGTTTCATCTGGTAACGAACCATGCAGGAATATTTGGATTACCTTTACCTGGTGGTATCTATTCGCAAATTATTGTTTTATTAGTTTTGTTTTTATCTATAATATATTTATTTAAACAGGAAAAGAAAGAAATAATGCTTGTGTATGGTGCGATAATGGTATTTACAGGCGGGTTATCAAACATGTTAGACAGATATTATCATAGTTTTGTTATTGATTTCATTGATTTAGGATTTTGGCCTGTTTTCAACCTGTCAGATGCCCTGATAACCTTTGGTACAATTGTAGTCCTCTGGAGAGTTATAAAGTGGAAAAAATAGTAGTTTGTGAAGTTCTGCGTTTGGATGTATTTCTGGGTAAAATATTATCTATTCCCCGGTCACAGGCTCAGAAGTTAATTGAAGAGGGCAATGTAAAAATTGAAGGTGTTGATACTGTTAAATCTTCAAGAAAAACTAAGATTGGAGAGATTATCTGGGTAGAATTACCAGAACCGATAGATTTGGGTTCAGGGTCTGACATTCCCTTTAGAATTGTATTTGAAGATGAGTATTTGCTAGTTATAGATAAACCAGCCAGAGTTATAGTCCATAAAGCTCCTAATGTTAAAGGTTCAACCTTGATTGATGGCTTAATTTATAGAGGTATAAATCTACCATCTTGTGGAAGGCCTTTAAGACCAGGAATTGTTCATCGTCTGGATAAAGATACTTCAGGTCTAATGATAATTGCTAAAACAGATAGCGCATACTATCAACTATCGTCTATGATGAAAGACAGATTGATTTCCAGGAATTATATTGCCCTGGTTAAAGGAAAACCTCCAAAAGAAAACATCATTAACGCTCCAGTTGGTAGAGACAGAAGAAGAAAAACTTTAATGGCTATAACTTTTACCGGTAGAACCGCTTTAACCCATTACCAGGTGATTCAGTATCTAAAGAATGCAGCATTGTTAAAGCTAACCCTGAGCACCGGAAGAACCCATCAAATTAGGGTACATCTTAAATATACAGGGTATCCTATTCTTGGAGACCCCTTATATGGGTGTCAGGTAAATTTTTTAAAGCGTCAGTTCTTACACGCCTTTAAAATATGTTTTACTCATCCCATAACTGGAGAACAAAAAACCTTTTTTAGCCCATTACCCGAGGATTTGAGGTATGCACTTTCAGTTTTAAGAGATAATTCATCCGGAGAAAATGAATATGAATAGAATAGGAGCACATTTGCATATTGCTTCGGGAATTGACCCGCTGTTAAAAGAAATTCAATTACTAAACATAAATACCCTGCAAATATTTAGCGGTAGCCCCCGAACCTATCGGAAATCAACTCCTATGAATAGTGAAAGTCTTGAATACCTGGAAAAGAAACTTCATGAGATAAATATTTATCCTCTGGTAATTCATGCTCCTTATTTAGTTAATCTGGGTAGTTTAAGAGAAGATGTAGCTCTAAAATCAGCCTACACTCTGGAAAACGAAATTAGATTTCTGGAAATAGTAAATGGTCAATTTGTAGTTTTTCATTCTGGTAGCAGTAAAACTCCGCTTAATGAAAAAAGGATGATTTATTACCTTGATTCACTAGCAGATATGGTGCCACCAGGAATTCAACTTCTATTAGAAAACAATGCTGGTGGAGAAACTTCAAAAGTATCATACCTTCTAAATCTGATAAAAAAAGTATCTAAAACAGATAGTTTAGGAATATGTTTGGATACCTGTCATTTATATGCTGCTGGTTATAACCTGAGAAATAATGATTCTGTTAATCATATTTTTGAAGAAGCTGATGGTATGGTAAAACTAATCCACCTTAATGATTCCAGGGGAAATTTAGGTTCAGGGGTAGATAGGCATGCGCATATTGGAAAAGGTAATATCGGATTATCGGGTATAATTACTTTTCTACATCATAAAAGTATTGATGAATTGCCAATTATTATAGAAACTCCCAAGGATAGTCTTGATGCTGATAGTGATAACCTAAAAATATTAAGGCATATTTTAGGTAGAAAAATAGTTAACTCTGATAGATAAGCAATAAAGTTGCACCTCTTGACATATTAATGTATAATGAAATTTATAGGCTTTCAACTCAAATTAGAGCTAATATGCAGCAAAGGAGGAACGATTAATGGAAATTTTAAAGGTATCAAAGAACTCAGAACCTAAAGGTGTTGCTGGAGCTATCGCTGCTGTTGTCAGGCGTGATGGAAAAACTGAGGTTCAGGCTATTGGAGCAGGATCAGTAAATCAGGCAATAAAAGCTATGAT
>JBBIIY010000009.1:0-9285 GCA_037446255.1 Coprothermobacterota bacterium | reverse complement strand
CTGAGGTTCAGGCTATTGGAGCAGGATCAGTAAATCAGGCAATAAAAGCTATGATCATTGCTCGAGGTTATCTTTCTCCAAATGGTATTAATGTTGTATGTATTCCATCTTTTGCAGATGTGATAATTGACAATGAAGAAAGAACTGCAATTAAATTTTTAGTAGAAGCGAAGTAGGAGGTTGAAATGTCTGAAATTGAAATATTAAAAATTGCTGCCAAATCAGAACCCAAAGCTATTGCTGGAGCATTAGCAACTGTTATTCGGAATAGCAAGGGAGTAGAACTTCAAGCTATTGGAGCAGGAGCAGTAAATCAGGCAATAAAAGCTATGATTATTGCTCGTGGTTATCTTTCCCCAAACGGAATTGATATTGTTTTCGCTCCTTCTTTTACTAATGTAAATATCGATGGAGAAGAGAGAACAGCAATAAGACTTGTTATTGAAACAAAGTAATATCAAACCAATATTAATATTATTAAGAAATATGAGCCTTGAGGGGCTCATGTTTCTTTAATTTAGAAAAATATGTCCAGAAAATACTATTTATATACTTATGGCTGTCAGATGAATTTTTATGATTCTTCTAAAGTAGAATCATTACTTGAACAAAAAGGAATAATAAAAGCAAAAGCACCAGAAGAAGCAGATATTATATTGATTAACACTTGTTCAGTTAGAGACCACGCTGAAGAAAGGGTTTGGGGTACAGTAGGGAATATCAATCAGTTAAAAAAAATGAATCCCAAGATAAAAATTGGTGTTATAGGCTGTATGGCCGAAAGATTAGGAACAGATATTCTGAAAAGAGCTTCTTATGTGGATTTTATAATAGGGCCAGGCCAAATTAAGAATATTATTTCTGTACTTGACCGGGAAGAGAAGGGAAGTGTGGTTCTAACAGGCGACTCACCACAACCATTTCCGCAAATACCCTCAAAGAAAACGGGAACAGTAATAGCCTATATTGCTGCCATGAAAGGGTGTAACTGCCATTGTGCTTATTGTATAGTTCCTTACACCCGAGGGAAAGAAGAAAGCAGAACGATTTCTGATATTCTTGAAGAAGTTCAACAAGTATTGGAAGAAAGCCCAAAAGAAATCCATCTTCTTGGCCAGAATATAACTAATTACGGAAAAGACCTGGGAATGAAAAATGGCTTTATTAGACTTTTAGAGGCTGTTCATAATGTTGATAAAGTTATCAGATTAAAATACATAACTCCCCACCCCAAAGATTTCACTTTTGATTTTATTTACGCTTTAAAAGAACTCCACAAAGTTCCCGAGCACTTTCATTTACCAGTTCAAAGCGGTGACGATGAAGTATTAAGAACAATGAATAGAGGATATACAACCTCTCAATATTTGATGTTGATAGAGGAGATAAGAAAGCATTTTCCAGATTCAGGCATTTCTACCGATGTTATTATTGGTTTTCCTTCGGAAACTGAACATCATTTTTCTAACACAGTTGAATTTTTCAAAAAAATTGAATTTGACAATGCTTATATGACAACCTATTCACCAAGACCAGGCACACCTTCCAGTAAAATATATCAAGATGTTGTTTCACCTGAAGAAAAAAAAGTAAGACATCAGATACTCAGTACTGTACAAGAAACTATTTCCTATCGCCTTAATCAGAATTATTTAGGTAAAACTCTTGAAGTGTTGGTAGAAGAGTATTCTTCTAAACATGGTGCCTATTCAGGAAGATCAAGAACTAACAAGATTGTTTCTTTTAAATCAAGTAACCCTGAAATCATAGGCAAGTTGGTCAATATTAAAATAAAAGAAGCTGGCTCTTGGGTGCTTAAGGGTGATGAAGCCTGATAAGTTGATTTCTGTCATTGGACCAACCGGTTCAGGGAAAACCGATTTAGCGCTGTTATTGGCTCATGAATTTAAAGGAGAAATAATAAATATAGATTCACTCAACCTATATAAATATTTTGACATAGGAACTACGAAACCATCTATCTATGAGAGAAATCTTATCTACCACCATTTAATAGATATATTAGAACCAGAACAAACAGTGACTGTGGTAGATTTTGTCAGTCTTGCTGAAAGAGCAATAGAAAATATTAGGTTAAAGTCTAGAATACCCATTTTAGTAGCTGGAAGTCCTTTATATTTTTATTCCTTGACTAGAAATTCATTTAATCCTCCTCCAACAGATAATGCCCTTAGAAATCAACTAATCCAAAGAGCTGAGTCTGAAGGATTGGAATCGTTATACCTGGAGATTAAGGATAAAGACCTGCCTTCTGCTCAAAAAATAAACTCTGGTGATAAGAAAAGAATTATCCGGGCTCTGGAGGTTTTTTATCTCACCGGGCAACCCTTTTCATCCTTTAGAAAGAGTTTTTTTATCGGTGATGATAAATATCCTATGGTCAAGGTAGGTTTAAAACCAGATAGAGTATATTTAAAAGACAGAATTTTGGAAAGAACTAATAAAATGATTGAGCAGGGATTAATTGAAGAAACCAGGAAAATAATCAGAGAGGGGATATCAATAAATGTTCCTGTTTTTGAATCTATTGGCTATAAAGAAGCTCTGGGATATATAAATGGTGAATTATCTCTTGAGAAGGTCAAAAATCATATAAATATGAGAACATATAAATATGCTAAACACCAGATGACCTGGTTTAAAAGAGATAAAGATATCTCATGGTTTGAATTTGATTCCAACCTGAAGTTTAAAGAGGTAAAGGACAAGATAATACTATTTTTAAGGGAGAGATATGAATAAGAGAGCTGTAGTCGTATATATAATTAACCCAGGAAAAATGAAATCAGAAAAAGAATACCTTGATGAATTACTTTACCTGGCCGAGGGAGCTGGATTTACCGTAGTTGAAATTGTCAAACAAAAAGTAGCAGCACCTCGGGCACCTTATTATATTGGAAAGGGTAAATTGCAGGAGGTTAAAGAAATAGCTTTAGATAATGAAGTAGAAACGGTAATATTTGGAGTAAACCATCTTTCAGCATCTTTTAAACATAAAATAGAAGATTTTTTAAAGCTTGAGGTGATAGATCGCACCCGGTTAACACTGGCTATTTTTGAAGCTCATGCTTCCTCTAAAGAGAGTAAAATTCAGGTAGAGTTAGCTCTACTCAGCTATGAACTTCCCAGGTTAAAGGGAAAAGGTGAAGAATTATCTCGTCTTGGTGGAGGAATAGCCACCCGTGGTCCAGGTGAAATGGAAATTGAAAAAGAGAGAAGGATAATCAGGAAACGGGTTAATACTTTACAAAGATCTCTTAAAACACTCTTAAAAAACCGTGGCACTATTAGTAAATCAAGGAAAAAACAGAACATACCGGTTGTTTCTATAATTGGTTATACCAGCGCAGGGAAAACCAGTATATTTAATATACTTACCAAAAGTGATTTTACAGTAGATTCAAAACCCTTCACTACTCTTGACCCAAGGGTAAGGTATGGATATTTAGGCAATAATAATGGAGCTCTCTTTATTGATACCGTTGGGTTTATCAGAGATTTACCCATGGAGTTATTTACAGCTTTTAAGTCAACTTTCAGTGAAGCCGGTAATGCTGATTTATTATTATTAATAGTAGATGTTTCTCAAGATAATATTATTGAGCACATTGAAACCATTTATAAAGTTCTAAAAGACTTAGGAATTGAGGATAAACCTTCAATATTGTTAGCTAATAAAATTGACCTTCTGAAAAATACAGCAACTATTATTAACTCTATAAAAGCAATATATGATGGATTGGTAATACCCACTTCAGCTGTTAGTTTAGAAGGTATTTCTGATTTAAAACTATCTCTGGTAGAGAAACTAACCTATGCCAATACCATTGTTTAATAATCTTGAAGAGTTGGTTTCTCAAATTGACCAGATTTTAGCAAGTCAATTTTCTACAATAGAAAAAATAAGGTCAAGTAATTTTCATAGAATTCATCATAGTATTATAGAAGCAGATATTTCAGACATAGATTTAGCCTCCTCTAACGGATATGGTTATTCTGATTGGGGGAGAGAAAAAATAGAAATGGTATTTTCTAAGGTATTTGGCGGAGAAGACAGCCTGGTAAGACCACAGATAGCTACTGGAACTCAGGCTTTATACCTTGCTTTGATGGGTTCTCTGGCATGTAAAAGAGCAGGGAAGAGCAGGGATTTTCTAGTACTGACCGGCCAAACCTATCCAACTTTACTTCCCACATTTGAGTTAATAAAAGAGCAAGGCATCAACATCATAATTAAAAATGTTCTGGAAAAACCTCTTGATGATTTTATTGATGAATATAAAGAAGTCGGATTTATTTATCTTCAAAGATCTAAGGGTTATTCCGTCAGGGAATCTTTAGCTATAAATAAAATTGAGAATATTATTAGCAAAGTAAGACAACAATGCGAAAATGATCCAGTTATCATTGTAGACAACTGTTATTCTGAATTTGTTTCAGACAAGGAACCTTGCCACCTGGGAGCTGATATTATTGCAGGGTCTATGTTAAAAAATCCTGGAGGAGGTATTGCCTCAACTGGTGGTTATCTGGTAGGGAGGAAGGAAATAATAAATAAAGCAGCCGATTTCTTATATGGTCCTGGTTTTGGAAAAGAAGTAGGTCCGGTCTTTAACAAGAAGGATATATTACTTGGTTTATTTTTATCACCGTTAATCGTAAGTGAATCACTAAAAGGAGTAGTATTTGGTAGCCATCTTTTTAGCAATCTTGGGTATAAAGTTCTACCAAGACCTGGTGAGGAGCTTTCTGATAATGTATTGAGTGTTGTTCTTAATTCTAAAGAATTACTGGAAAAGGCAATAAAAACTGTTCAAAAAGCAGGACCGCTTAATCCACATGCTATTCCAGAAGGTTCTGCTCTACCTGGATATACTCAAGATGTAGTTATGGCAGGAGGGACTTTTACTCCTGGTTCATCAATAGAGTTAAGTGCTGATGCTTTGCTAACCCCTCCCTGGTTGTTATGCCTTCAAGGGGGATTTTATTATGAGCATTTCAGAGAAACTTGCCTTAATATTGCAAGGGTTTTACCAGGTTAAACTTTAACCGTGAAAGGGAAGAGGTCTTCTGGCGATGCTTTTATAGTTGACCTGTATCCCAAAATCCACCTTACTAATTCCCGGGGACACCCGGAATTTATAAGACATTCAGAGTAATTCTTTCGTATTCTTTTATACGAGAAATTGATACCTGTTTGCTCTTTTATAAAATTTATATATCTTATAATGGATTTCTCGGTTATGGGAAAGATTCTAAATTCCTTGAAAATATTAATAGTTAATACAAGAAGTTCATGTGCTGTAACATCATCTGTTATGGGAATCAATCTTGTGGACTTTGTAGATATTTTAATTTTCAAAAAAATATGCCTTTTTATTAGTACAACATCTGCCGGTGTTAATTTAAGAAGTTCTTTTATTGAAATTCCTGAATTTATAAGTAATAAAATAGGTATTCGTAATTCCGTTAGGTTATTGTTTAAATATGCTTCTATTTGGTCGATTTCAACTGTTGTGAATGGTTTTACCTGGTTATGCTCAATAAATACCTTGTTTTTTTTAATATTTACGGGGTTTCCTTTTACATAATTCTCGTGAGTAAGGAAATCATAAAAGGAATATAAAACATTTAGGCATAAGTTAATTGTTGCTGGTTTTAAACCTTCGTTCATTAAGCTTTCTCGGAAATGCAAAATAGAATTTCTTCCAACTTCTTTAATTAAGAGGGTATTTTCAATCCGCCATTTATTATATTTTTGTAAAGCAAAAGAATAAGTTGAAATTGTCTTGGGTGATTTACCGGAAGACTTAAGACTTTTTAAATAAATCTTTATAAAGTCGTGTAACATTTTTTATTCAAATCTCATTTTAATAAATACCATAATATTAATTAATTATATATTAGTTCTACATTATATAAAATAGATCAGTACAAAACAGATTTTTAAGAATGCTAAATATATAATTATTACTTCCGATAATATATCTTATGTTAAATTAGAAATAAAAAACAGGGTTTCAAAACGGATTAAAAGGTTTTCGGGTTTATACTTAATCTACGAATTATATTTTGGAATTGATTCAGGATTATTTTAGCATCTAGTTTTTTAAAATCTTAAATAGATCAAGATTTGGGTGGAGGTGCAAATTCCTTTTTTAGAATAGAATAAACCTTTAAATCATGGTAGAACCCTTTTGCAAACAAACCTTCCCTCATAATTCCTTCAAATTTCATGTCTACTTTCTCCATAACCTTTTGCGAGGCAATGTTTAATAATTTACATCTTGCTTCAATTCTATTCAGACCCATTTTCTCAAAACCAAATTTAATTACCTCTCTTATTGCCTCAGTCATTATGCCTATATCCCAGTATTTTCTGGATAAAGCATAACCTACTTCAGCAGAAGCATGAGTAGGATTCCACCAAAGATAACCACAGGTACCTATAAATTTATTACTCTCTTTGTAGATTATTCCCCACTCGCTTACTTCTTTATTTTCATATTTTTGTATCATTGATTTTAGAAAACTTATTGAATCATCAATGGATTTATGAAAATCCCAGATAACAAATTTTGCTACTTCAGGGTCAGATGCATATTCATACATATCTTGAGCATCGTCTAAGGTCATCTTTCTTAAAATTAAACGATTAGTTTCTAATGTTGTAAGATTATTAAATATCTCTTCAATATTCATGATTGTTCTTTTCTTCAGCTATAACCAGCATTTCAAAATCTTCGGTGGTAAGTTTATCATTTCTTGAAAAAGCTCCTAATTTAGCTCCATAAATATCAATCTTGTTATATCCAAGCGTTTTCAGTAGCCAGGTAATTTCAGAGGGTACATAGTATCTTTCATTACACTCCAACTTCTTTATATTCCCAAAATCATCTTGAACTGTCGTAATATTGTAATCTCTAAAAGTCATTAAATCAAAAATATTGTTTTTATAAGTTGCATTTCCCTCTTTAGTTGATACAACCATAAATTCATTAATGGAATGAAACAGGGGGAATAATCCATTCAGGGTAGTGAAAATAAACTTGCCGCTATCTTTTAAAGAGTTGGTTACATTTTTAAGTATTTCATAATTCATCTCATCAGTTTCCATCAGAGGAAATGCTCCTTCGCAGAGCATAATTGCCAGGTCAAATTCATTATTAAATGGTAATTTTCTTGCATCATGTTTCAGGAAATCAATTTGCAGGTCCTCTGCTTTTGCTTTTTCTTTTGCTTGCTCCAATTGTGATTCGGACAGATCAATTCCTACAACTTTATATCCCCTTTTGGTTAACTCGATAGAGTGTCTGCCTGTGCCGCAACCGACATCAATTATTTTTAACGACTTATTATAATTAATCTCTTTTTCTAGGAAATCACATTCTCCAATTGTTCCCTGGGTAAAGCTTTCATTATCGTACTTTTTGCCATAATTCTCAAACAAAGTTTCATACCATGGTTTCATATTTATCCTCTATTTTTAGGGGTCGTAATAATTATATAATTAGCTTCGTCCACTCTCCAGTTCGTTCAAGTTCCCCGTCTTTCAGTGGACCTTATGAATCTTTTATATAAAACCCCTCAGGTGGAATTATTAAATCTTCTCCTTTTTTCATTCTCGTCTCCTCTTCCGCTTGAGAAAAGGGTATTATTTGTTAACTTTCCATTCCTCCCACCATTTTTTATATTCATCTGGGTTGCCCTTAAAATAATAAGTAGAGCATAAACTTGGTGGATAATGTCCGGTTTTGAAACCTTCAATAAGGAACATAGCTTCGTTTCCTATGGTAGATGTTTGGTTGAAAGGATAGTAAGAAGAGATAACAGAAACCACTGGTGATGCTGGTATTTTAGAATTTATCAACAATATAAGTTTTTTGATATGTTTTTCTTTAATCCAATCCTGAGGTGCAGGGTTTGTAATAGTGTAGGGATTCTCGGGGTGTTTTTTCAGAATGTTAAGGAAAGTTATGGGGTCAATTTTAGACCAATTAGTTTGCTTAAACTCAATTTCAGTTTGATTATTGTTTTGTTTCTGACTTAAAAGGTAATTAAGAGATATTTCAACTGAAAATGCCACAATTAAGATAATCAAAATAATAAAAAAATATCTCATAAGGTTATTAGAGGAAAGAGTTTGCCTTTTCGTACTCATTTAATAATGTTTCCATCAATTCTTTAACTGAAACCATTTTATCTACCTTATAGGCGTTAGCTCCAGCAAAAGCGAACCCTTCGGATAAATTACCTCTTTTAGCATTGGTCAAAGCCAGAGCAATACAGTAAGGTGCTGTTCTAAAATCGCAGGTTTTCAGGCATTTATAAGGACAGGTAAAGGTTTTTTTGACCCCAGCTGATACATCTTCATGAAATTTATTTTTTAAAGCTCTTCCGGGTAATCCAACAGGACTGTCAATTATAATCAAATCCTCTGGTTTGCTTTTTATATAACTTTCTTTGAATTGTATAGAGGCATCACATTCGTGAGTTGCCACAAATCTGGTTGCCATCTGTACTCCTTGAGCCCCCAGTTGAAGGATTTTATAAATATCTGCTCCGTTAAATATACCTCCTGCTGCAATTACCGGAATCATCTTATTAAACTGCTTCTCAAAACTATTTATTTCAGATATAACTTCTGTTAGTATTTTGTCTAATGCATAATCAGAATTATCAATTTGTTCCTTCTTAAAACCGAGATGTCCACCAGCTAAAGGTCCTTCTACAACTACTGCATCTGGAACCTGATTGTATTTATTAGCCCAATATTGAAATATTACCTTAGCAGCCCTCGCCGAAGAAACTATAGGGACAGCCTTAGTTGAAGTTTTTCTTAACTCGTTCGGTGGTGATATCGGTAGATTCTTAAGTGGAAGACCAGCACCCAGGAAAACTAAATCTGCTCCTTCATCCACAGCAACCTGCACAAGGTCATCAAAATCAGAAAGAGCTACCATTATGTTTACTCCAATAATCCCCTCTGTCATTTCTTTAGCTTTTCTTATTTCTTTTCTCAGGGCTCTTTTGTTTGCTTCTTTAAAATGTGTTTTAAAGTCGGGCTCAAGCATGCCAATACCAGCAGCACCGATAACTCCGATACCACCTTCATTGGCAACAGCTGAGGCTAAACCTGATAAAGAAATACCCACACTCATTCCTCCTTGAATTATTGGTAGGTGAGCTTCTAAATCTCCTATTATAAGTTTTGGTATTTTTATTGAACCCAAATAATTATTATTTCCTTTAATTAGATTGTTT
>JBBIIY010000008.1:0-62121 GCA_037446255.1 Coprothermobacterota bacterium | reverse complement strand
AATTAGAAAAAGAAGGATTTAGGACCGCTATTTCTAAAGCTATCTGGGCTGCTTATCAAAAAACTCTTTTTTTAAAGGAAAAAATAGAACCAAAAGAATAATTTCGTTGTGATAAAATATTGTTAGTTTCCTCGGGCGGATAGTTCAGTGGGAGAACGCTTGCTTCACACGCAAGAGGTCACAGGTTCAAATCCTGTTCCGCCCACCAATAAAAAACCCGCTGATAACAGGGTTTATTTTTTATATCCTGTTTTAGTTATTAAACTGTTTAATGTCCCATCTTCTGATCTAACATACCTGTTTTAAGGGCAAGTTTCAAAGCTCTATTGAATATAAAGTAAGATACACCGAGAATAATTAAAGAAAGTAAATAAAACTTCCAGAATTCAACCTGGGGTATAGCAGAAACCTTCAAAGAAGCTCTGAAAAGGTTAGTAAGATGGGTTATAGGATTAGCCTCAGCAATGATTCTTAGAAAAGTCGGTAAGGTAGAGGGTGGAAAAATGATACCCGAAAAAAGATAAAGAAAACCCGAAGCACCTTCAACTAAAAATTCTCCTCCTCGACCAACGAATAAGGCTACACTGCAAAACAATAAGGCCAGGATAGAGGCGATTATCAAGGTTAAAATAATAGTGGACAAAAGAAGATGCAGATTAATACCGAGGGGTAGTTTTAGAATAAAGAAACCCGCAAGTAGAAGAATAAACGAGGAAAAGGTGGAAAAAAGGAACTCAGCCGAAGTCCTTCCCAGAATATGGGACAAATAAGAACCAGGAGAGATGAATATTGGTTTTATGGTTTCAAACCATTCTCTATCTTCGGTAATCACCCAGACAGAGGAGATACCAGACCTTATGATGGAAAAGAAGGCATTTCCGATAAAAATAAAGAGTAATTGTTCTCCGGTGAATTTACCGGTGATAACATAAAACATCACAATTAAAATAAGTACCGAAGAAAGTGGTTTAACAATCAAATAAACCATAAACAGAAGTGGTTCAGTCCAATTGCTGGTTATTTTCCATCCTGCCCATAGCGATAGTGTAAATTTTCTAAGATATGCTGGTAGAGAGGAAAAGTCTATTGCCATCTGGTAGTAATCCTACCCTCTTTTTTAGCCAATCTTTCCATATAATTAAGCCCATAATAAGCCAGGTAAGGGAAAACCAAAGCCATCACCGCCAGGATTAAAATGCTTATCCAAACAGGGAGAAATCCCAATTTTTCTCCACCTGGGATAAGAATCTGACGCATTCCGTCAAGAGCCAGGGTTACCGGAATCAAAGAAGCAATGGTAGCCAGGCCTGCTCCTAATGATTTAACCGGAAAGTAAAACCCTGAGAGAAGGTAGATAGGTTCCTGAAACAGACTTGATAAATGCCAGGCTTCTCTTCCCCAGACGAGAAAAACAGAACTAAGCAACATTCCCATTCCATAAAGAGCAGAAAGGGAAAGAAAAAAAAGAAGAATAGCTACCATAGGATTTTTTAACACGATAGGTAAACGAAAAATAACCAAACCGACAATTAAAGTACTGAGGGCCCTTATAGAGGTCATGTACATCCCGCCGATTGCCATGCCCAGAAGAATGCTCATCCTGGAAGAAGGAACCAAAAAATATATCTGTAGGTTACCCATCATCCTCTCCCAATATAGTTGGGAAGCCATTGACCAGAGGACATTAAGCCAATAGGTGGTCATAACCCCGCCAATTAGTACCAGGGTGCCATACTCTGGAGGAGCACCGATGAAGCGATAAAGGTAAATATAAGCAGCTACCGCCAGAACGGGTAAAATCACCTGGAAAGGAAGCAGTAGAAGGTCTCTTCTTATTGAAACCATCCTAACATAAGCACGCCCCCTGATAGCTCTTAATTCACGAAGTATTTTCTTTAACATAGATAATTATTACTATCAGGCTCCAGAAACATCAATACTCTTGCCAACAAGGTTAACAAAAGCATCTTCCAGGGTTGGTTCTTTTTTTCTTAATAATTTCAACCTGGCATCATGTTGATTTAAGGTTGTTAAAAGCTGACTGAGTAAAGAATCTTCTTTCAGTCTAATCTTCAATACCGTATTTCCATTCTGAGGGAGTTTAGAAATTAGTTGTACTCCTTCAATATTTATATCCAGGGATTCAGGAAAGTTGTTTAATGTAAGTTCGTAGAAATGTTCAGTCTGAGAAAGTCCTTTAAACTCAGCAGGAGTTCCCAGGGCTATAATTTCTCCCCCCTCTATGATAGCCAGTCTTTCAGATAGTTCATCGGCTTCAAGCATATAATGTGTGGTAAGAATTATCGTTCTATCATTTTCTTTTATCCAATCTTTCAAGAAAGAGCGGATTTGGCGTGCAGATTCTACATCCAATCCGACTGTCGGTTCATCAAGAAATAATATTTCAGGGTTATTTATTAGTCCCCGAATGAGGTTCATCTTCTGTCTCATACCTGTACTAAGTGCGCTAACCCTGGTTTTTGCCTGGTCCTTTAAACCGAACATTTCCAGGTATTTATCAATTCTTTTTAGGGCAATTGATGAGGGTATTCCATAAAATTGAGAGAACATCCATAAATTTTCTCTCACGTTTAAAATACCGTAACCTGATTCTTCTCCACCGGAAACCAGGTTTATAATTTCACGGATGTTTTGGCCATCTTTCTGAACATCCCAGCCACCAACCCACGCCTGACCTGAAGTTGGATAAAGCAGGGTTGATAAAATCTTCAAGAAAGTGGTTTTACCGGCGCCATTCCTTCCCAGAACTCCGAAAAATTCACCCCTATTTACAGTAAGAGAAATACCTTTCAAAGCGTCAATAATCTTACCGCTTTTTTTAAAAGTTCTTTTAATATCAATGGTTTTAACAGCGTAATTATTGTTTTTCATAACTTGAAATTATATCATAGAAAGTATTTGTAGAATTCAATTATTTACTTTATTTTGACCTTTTCATAGCTTTTTAACATTAATTAAAATATTTAATTGCTGGTAATCTTCATTAGAAAAATAGAAATAAGGTATAATTCTTATAGTTAAAAATACTTTTAAAAGGGAGTTTTTTTGCCAGTTGTTATAGTTGTAGGAGCTCAATGGGGTGATGAAGGCAAGGGAAAGATAATTGATTTTCTCGCCGAGAAAGCCAATTTAGTAGCTCGCTATCAAGGAGGACCCAACGCCGGGCACACTGTTTATATAGGGAAAGAAAAATATGTCCTACACCTGATTCCTTCTGGCATTCTCCATAAAGGGGTTCAGTGTGTTATAGGAAGCGGGGTGGTGGTGGACCCTATGGTTCTACTTTCAGAGATTACTACTTTAAGGAGCAGGGGAATTGAAGTTGATGACAACTTAATAATATCTGCGAATGCCCACATCATTATGCCCTATCATCTCATTATGGATAAAGCAACTGAAAATATCAAGAGGAATAAGAAAATTGGTACCACAGGAAAAGGGATTGGACCAGCTTATGAGGATAAGATTGCCCGCTATGGAATCAGGGCTGGGGATATCTTGCAGCCAAAAATATTCAAGGAGAAGCTTCATGAAAACCTATTTTCAGCAAACTTCCTCCTGGAAAGTTATTTTCACCTTCCCGCTCTATCTACCAGGCAAATATATAGCGATTACCTTAATTATGGTCGCTTATTGGAAAGATATATAGGTGATACGGAAATGGTTGTGAATCAGGCTATCAAGAAAAACTTGAACCTTCTTTTTGAGGGTGCCCAGGGAACTTTTTTAGATGTTGACCATGGTACTTACCCATTTGTAACCTCATCCAATACTATTGCTGGTGGTGCTTGCACCGGTCTGGGAGTCGGACCTACTAAAATAAATAAGGTCCTGGGAGTTTCTAAGGCTTATACAACTCGTGTGGGTATGGGTCCTTTTCCAACAGAACTAAAAGATGAGTTTGGTGATTATCTAAGAAGTAAAGGGAAAGAGTTTGGAGCTACTACCGGTAGGCCCCGAAGGTGTGGCTGGTTAGACCTGGTAATGCTTAGATATGCAGTCCAGGTGAATGGCTTAACCGGTTTGGCTTTTACCAAGATAGATATTCTTGATGGTCTGGACAAAATCAAGATTTGTATGGCTTATGAATATCAGGGGAAAAATTATACCCAATTCCCGAGAAATATGGATATTTTAACCAGATGTCAGCCTGTTTATGAAGAAGTGGATGGTTGGAAGGAGGCTACTTCGGGGGTTAAAACCTATGAATCTCTTCCAGAGAATGCCAGGAAGTATTTGAAAAAGATAGAAGACGAAATTGGAATTAATGTTCAGTTGATTTCTACAGGTGAAGAGAGGGATAGTTCTGTTATTCTTGAAAACCAGTTTGGTTTGAAGTAATTAGCAGTGGTCTATAACATATTAGATTTTTTAAGTCATTCAGTTAATTATCTAATTAGTGTTGAGAAAAAACCCAATCTTTTATTATTTTATGTCAAGAATGAAGACCTGAACCCAGGTTAAATACTCTATTATAGATATAATCTACATATTTTAGATACTCGCTCAAGTCAAAAAGAGTTTCAATTTCACCCACTGTAAGATATTTAATAATTTCGTTGTGGTTAGAAAGGGCAGTTTTAAAACTTGTACCTTTTTTCCAGCATTCCAGGGCAATTTTTTGAACTAATTCATAAGCCCTTTCCCGACCAAGACCTTTATCAGTCAAAGCAAGTAGTACTTTCTGGGAGTTGTGCAAACCAAAACTTACTTCAAGGTTTTCCAGCATCTTTTCCGGGTGGACAATCAGGTTTTTCAGGATTCCTGTCAACCTGTTTAGCATATAATCAACCAGTATGAGGTTATCAGGTATTATCACTCTTTCCACAGAGGAATGGGAAATGTCTCTTTCATGCCAGAGGGCTATGTTCTCCAGGGAAGCAAAAGCATTTGCACGAACTAACCTCGCCAGACCGCAGATATTTTCAGAGCCCACGGGATTTTTCTTGTGAGGCATAGCTGAAGAGCCTTTTTGCCCTAAACTGAAGGGTTCCTCTACTTCACTCACCTCGGTTCTTTGAAGGTGCCTGATTTCCAGGGAAATCTTTTCTAAAAAGGAAGCTACAAGAGCCAGAGCAAGCATAAATTCAGCGTGTCTATCCCTTTGAACTATCTGAGTAGCGACTGGCTCAGTCTTTAGGCCAAGTTTATGGCAGGTAATTTCTTCCACTTCCGGTGATACACTGGAAAAAGTGCCAATAGGACCGGATATTTTACCGAAGCTAACAATCTCTTTTGCTTGTTCCATCCTTGTAAGGCATCTTTTGAGGTCTTCGTACCAGAGGGTAAATTTCAAACCTAATACCATCGGTTCAGCATGAATTCCATGCGTCCTGCCCATGCAGGGTGTATTTTTGTACTGGAAGGCTTTTTCCCTCAATACACCTTTGAGACCCAGTAAACCTTTAATAATCAGTTCAGCAGATTCTCTCATCTGGAGAGCCAGCCCGGTGTCAATCACATCTGAGGAGGTTAACCCCATATGAATATACTTAGCCTCCAAACCAACTGTTTCTCCAACAGCAGTTAAAAAAGCTATTATCTCATGTTTAACAGTTTGTTCAATTTCTTCAATGCGGTTAATATCAAAAGAAGCCCTTTCTTTAATTATCTTCAGGGAATCCTCAGGTATATTACCCCGTTTAAACTGGGCTTCACATACAGCTATTTCCACTTCCAGCCATTTTTGATACTTGTAGCTTTCATTCCAGATTTTACCCATCTCAGGCCTTGTGTATCGTTTTATCATATAGCTTCCCTCCATTCCATTTTTAATTGATTGGTATCTTCGATAAGTTTTTCAGGTAATTTTCCATCAATCGTGATAAAAGGTAGTGCTCTTTTCAAGACAGCACCAGTACTTTTGAGTTCAACTGTACTTTTGTAATTATTTTTTCTCCTGTTTTCTATGATTCTTTTAGCTGATTTAGGACCAATACCGGGAACCTTAAGTAAGGAGAAGTAATCAGCTTTGTTTATTTCTATCGGGTAAATCTCGGGATGAAGTCTGGCATACATTAGCTTGGGGTCAATTTCTTTATTCAAGGTATCCTCAGAGTCAAACAAAATATCCTTCAGGTGAAAGTTATACTCTCTTAATAAGAAATCTGCCTGGTAAAGCCTGACTTCTCTAATTAAGGGGGTGGCTTCTTTGTCAGAAAAAGGGGTAGAAGGCAGGGGTTTAAAGGCTGAGTAATAAACCCTTTTAAGCTGGAAATCCTGATAAAGATTATAAGTACGAGATAATATTTCTTTATCGCTTTCTTCAGAAGCGCCTATTACAAGTTGGGTAGTTTGGTCTTTTTTCAAGTGCCTTTTTTCTATAGTGTTTTTAATAAAACTTATTTTTCCAAGCAAATCATCATAATTTATTTTTCTTCGGGACAGCATTTTTAATCGTTTGTCTGAGGGAGCTTCCAGGTTAATAGAAACCCTGTCTGCTAAATCTAAACCACGAACTATCAGGTCTTCTTTTACTCCCGGTAAAATTTTCAGATGAATATATCCTCTAAACATAAATTTTTTCCTGAGTATTTCCACCGTATCAATCATTTCCTGTTGAGTTTGATTCTGGTCAGTTCCCAATCCAGAACTTAAAAAGAGACCTTTAACGAAGCCTTGTTGATAAAAACTAAGGAAAAGTCTTGCCAGTTCGTCGGGCATAAAACTTAATCTCTTTTTAGGTGAGTTACAGTAATTAGAACAATAAAAGCACTCCCCACCACATTCGTTGGTGTAGAGAACCTTTAGTAAATTAATACATCCACCGCCAGGCAAAACTGCCGGGTGGATAAGGTAAGAAAAGTTACTTTCTCTTTCTCTGCGGGAGTTGCAGAGGTCAAAACGCGCAGATTCACCTAACTGGAATAATTTACTCTCTATTTCCACAATTAAATTTTACCTTAAATCTCTACCGAGGTGCGTTATTTCTTAAAAAATAATAATTATACAATTAGTTTATATCAAGTGCTTTTTTACCTACATCATATTAAATGTACTGTATTTAAATATAAAAAACAGTAAATTATTTTACTTTCAAATTATGGGTAAATAAATTGACTAAGGAGTATAATTATCATTATTTATTGGAGAAAAGAAAACTGATGTTTAGGGAGGCAAATAAGTAAATATGCAGCAAACCAAGGACCAGACAAAAAATAGCAATTTAACGTATTTTTTACCTAAAAATCATCTTAACTCTCAATACCTGGAAAGTTTCTTTGATACCAACAAAAATATCAGGTTTGTTTCCCTGGTTGCGGTAGACCTGGGGGGGAATAGTACTGATGAAAAAATACCAGTTTCACTATTTTTAAATAATATTGAACAAATCTTGGAAAAGGGAATTCAAACGGACGGTTCCAGTGTGGTACTCCCGGGGATTGCCTCCCTTAATAATGCTATGGTTAGTCTTGTGCCTGACAGGAATGTTAAATGGTTCATTGATTATAATTATGATTTAATAGATGAAGACACCGGTTTACCTATGGGTACCATCAGAATACCTTCTTTTTTAGAGCACTCAGGAAAATTTGTAGATTCCAGGTCTGTTTTAAAAAGATGCTACCAATATATATCTGAAGAATTGATTAAATTATTCGTAAATAAACCACAGGTATTAAGTTACTATGGAGTGGTTTCGGCTGATGAAATCAAGGATGTACAGATGACTATCGGAACCGAGATGGAATTCTGGGTAAAAACACCGGAAATCCCTGCAGATGAAGAAAAACTTTCAACTTCTCAAATGCTAAAAGAACAGTATTGGAAAAAGACTGTGGGTTCAGTAAGGTCAGCCCTGGAAAAAACCCTGGTATTAATGGAAAAATACGGGTTATACCCTGAAATGGGACATAAAGAAGCAGGAGGCATTACTTCAAGGATGACCGCTCAGGGGAAACTAAGTTATGTTATGGAACAACTGGAGATAGATTGGAGGTTTGATCAATCACTACAAGCTGCAGATAATGAATTTTTTGTAAGGGATTTGATAGAGGAAACTTTTAAAAGGTATGGTTTAGAAGTAACCTTTTCCGCCAAACCTATCGAAGGAGTAGCAGGTAGCGGCAAACACACTCATCTGGGTCTATCACTTCTTCTGCATAGTGGGAAAACGATTAACTTGCTTTCCTCTATAAATGATGGTTTTTTAAGTCCTATAGGTTGGGGAGTCATCATGGGTCTCCTGAAAAATTACGAATCATCAAACCTGTTTATAACCTATACCAATGATGCTTTAAACCGTTTGAAGCCTGGTTTTGAAGCACCGGTGAGCATAGTAGCTTCTATAGGACATAGTAAAGAAAAACCCAGCAGAAACAGAACAGTGCTGGTAGGGTTGATTAGAGAACAAAACAATTCCCTGGCAACCAGGCTTGAACTACGGTCTCCCAACCCAACATCTAATACTTATTTATATGTAGCTACCTCATATTTAGGTATGTTAGAGGGGATTAGATACATTGTTGAAAATGAATTAGATGAAACAACTTTAGAAGATAATTTTTCCTGCCAATGGGGAGATAATAAGTTATATCTTAAAAAAAATAGAGGTTATAGAACGGAACTTAATGTGTATGATGATTTTACTCAAGAGGAAAGAGAGAGCTTTTTTGGGAAATCTCCCAGAACTGTTTGGGAGGTGGTTCAGATATTTGCACAAACCTTCAATGATAATCCGGCATATTTGTTAGAGGGCGAAGTATTTAACACTGAAATCATTAATTCTTTCAAAAAAGGAGTCCTTTCAAGGTGGGGAACTGAGATTATTGGCAGGATAATTCCTTCAAACATGGAATTTATCAGGGGATGTAAATATCTGAACCATACAGAAGAAGCTACAGACCTTGATTCTTTTTTATGGGAAAAGATAGATAAGAAAAAGCGATTCCTAATGAAAGATAGTAGTAAAGAGAAATCGTTATTCACCCGTTTAAAAGAAGCAGTTGAAAAAGAAAATTACCAGGAAATGTCAAATTTACAAATTGAAATGATAGAGGAAATGTCAGAATTACGAGCACTTTATAGCCTCTATAAAAAGAATATATTAAACTCTTCAGATAATTTTAAACAGTAAAGTTAAGTTATAATTATATTGAACAGTAAAACCCCGGAAAGGAGAGAAATATGATATTTGGACATGTTGCCCAGAAAGTTCTGGAACAGAGATACTTAGCTCGCGACCATCAGGGAAACATTGTGGAAACTCCTGAGGAAATGTTCAGGAGAGTGGCAAAATTTATAGCTTCTGCTGATAGCTGTTTTGGAGCAACCGAAAAAGAGACTGAAGAAACCGAACAATCTTTTTATGACCTATTAACCTCTTTCAGGTTTTTGCCTAACACTCCTACCCTGATAAATGCTGGAAGGCCTTTGGGACAGTTATCAGCTTGTTTTGTAATCAAAGTTGATGATTCTGTAGAAGGTATTTTCCAGGCAGTTAAAGAGGGAGCTTTAATTATGAAAACCGGTGGAGGTATAGGAATGGCTTTATCCCACCTTAGACCGGTTGGTTCCATAGTTAAAAGCACCGGGCAACCTGCAAGTGGTCCACTCTCCTTTATGAGAGTATTTGATGTGATGTGTGAAACTATAGCTCAAGGCGGAGTCAGGCGTGGAGCTATGATGGGGGTTCTACGGATAGACCATCCGGATATTCTTCTTTTCATTGATGCCAAAGCTGATAAAAAAGCTTTTCGTAATTTTAATCTTTCAGTAGGTATCACCAGTGATTTTATGGAGGCTTTATTTAATTCCTCTTCCTATCCGCTGGTTGACCCTCAAACTGGTGAGGTTAAAGCACAGGTTGATGCCAATGAAGTGTTTAACAGGATAGCTACTCGTGCCTGGGAAACCGGGGACCCCGGGGTACTATTTATTGACCGTGCTAAATCTTTAGACCCGGTGGATGGAGAGGAAATTGAAAGCACTAACCCCTGTGGGGAGCAATTCCTGGCTCCTTACGATTCCTGCAATCTTGGCAGCATCAACCTTAAGGCTATGCTTAAAAAGGAAAACGAATCTTATCATTGGGATTTTGAACTATTCAAAAAAACTATTTTTCAGTCTGTTCACTTTCTTGATAATGTGATAGAGATAAATAAATATCCTGTTGAGGCAATTAAGGAAAAGACCCTGAAAAACCGTAGAATTGGCCTGGGAGTGATGGGTTGGGCAGACGCGCTTTCTTTAATGGGTATTCCCTATGATAGCGAAGAAGCTATTGAAGAAGCTAAGAAAATCTCTCACTATCTGAGCGAGACTTCCGCAGATGCATCTACGGAGTTAGCGAAATTAAGGGGTCCTTTTCCTGCTTACGAAAAATCACGCTGGAAAACCGAGGGAAGGTTAATGAGAAATGCAGCTACTACCACAGTAGCTCCCACCGGCTCCCTATCTATTCTGGCGGGGGTGGCTGGTGGGGTAGAGCCTTTCTTTGCTCTGGCTTACAAGAGATCAATCACCGCTGGTGATTTTAATGAAATAGTTCCTACTTTTGTAGAGAATGCTGAGTTAATGGGTTATGACCCTGAGTTATTAGTAGAGCAGGTAATAAGCAAAGGTGGGTCATTGAGACAGGTGGAAAAAGCTCCCGAAGAACTTAAGAATTGTTTTCCTGTCTCTTATGATATTAATGCAGAGTGGCATGTAAGAATGCAAGGTGCCTGGCAAACTTACACTCATAACTCAATTTCCAAAACGGTTAACTTACCAAAAAACGCCACAGTTGAGGATGTCAAGAAAATATACATATTGGCCTATCAGGAAGGGTGTAAAGGCGTAACTATTTATCGCGATGGTTCTTTAGATACGCAGGTACTTGTTACTCACAACACCTTAGATACCAGCGATAAAGAACCCTTAAAGAGAATTTTTCCCGAAAGACCACGAATTCTCAGGGGTTTCACCAGGAAATACAGGTCAGCAGAAGACTCATCTCTTTATGTAACGGTCAACCTTGATCAAAATTGTAAACCTGTAGAAGTGTTCGCCAGCCTTTCTGGCGCTGGAGCTCCAGCTGAACTGGAGGCCATAGCCCGTTTAACTTCTATTTCTCTTCAATATGGCATTCCTCTGGAGGTAATCACCGACCAATTAGATAATCCACTTTGTCCGGTTACTTTCAAGCTTTCTCCAGATGGTTTAAGGTCGGTGGCTAATGGTATAAGCAGGGCTCTTAAAGAAATAATCTCACGTGAAAATCATAATCGGCAAAATAATCATACGCCCACCTTTATTTCTCCGGTATTAACTTTTGAACCGCTTGGCAAAGACGATTGTGAAGATAAATATAAAAAAATAGAAGAAAACGGAAAAAAAGATAACAATATAGAAACAGTAATGGCAGTATATGGGAAAGAAAGGGGACAGGTTCAACTTGAAGGTAGAGGTGTGGAATTTTGTCCAGAATGTTCTGACCCTCTTTCTTATCAGGAGGGTTGTCCGACCTGTTATAACTGTGGCTGGACCAAATGTTCTTAACAGCATAACCTGATTATCATGGTTAATCATATTGCCTTCATAGTGGATGGAAACAGAAGGTGGGCAAAAGAGAGGGGTTTACCATCTTTTGAAGGTCACAGACAGGGTTTTATCAGAGTTAAAGAACTGGTAAGAACCGGGATAGACATGGGGGTTAAATGCCTGACCTTTTTCCTTTTCTCAACCGAAAATTGGAATAGAAGCAGGGAAGAAGTATCTTATTTGATGCGGTTAGCTGAACAAATTATTAACGATGAAATAGAAAGTCTGCATAAAGAAAAGGTAAAACTTGTTCATATAGGTAGAAAGGACCGTATTCCTTCTTCACTGGCCTTATTGATAGATACAGGTGAAAAATTGACCCAGAACAACCCGGGACTTATTTTGAATTTGGCGGTTGATTATGGAAGTAAGGACGAAATCGTCAGGGCTATCAGGAAAGTGGTGGAAAGGGTTTTACTGGGGCAACTTCAAGCCAGCGCTATGACCGAAGAGGTGTTTTATTCCTGTCTGGATACTCACTTAAGCCCCCCCGTAGATATATTGATTAGGACTTCGGGAGAAATGAGGATAAGTAACTTTTTATTATTTCAGATTGCCTATGCCGAGCTGTTTTTCCTGCCCTGCTATTTTCCTGATTTTGGTCCTGAAGAGTTAAAAAAAGTATTAGAAGAGTACCCAAAAAGAGAAAGAAGGATGGGAAAGTAATTTATTCCCATTCAATAGTAGAGGGGGGTTTGGTGGTGATATCATAAACCACCCGATTAACACCGGCAACCTCGCGGGTTATTCTTTCAGATATTTTTCTTAAAACAGCGGGGGGAATTTCTATCCAATCAGCAGTCATTCCATCGGTTGAGGAAACAGCCCTGATTGCAACCAGTTCTTCGTAACTTCTTTCATCACCCTTCACGCCTACCGTTTTTACACCGGTAAGAACTGCAAAATCCTGCCAGATGTTTTTATAACCCTCCCATTCTCTAAGCTCATCTCTAAATATCTTGTCAACCATTCTGAGTTTGTTAGCTCTATCCATAGTTACTTCTCCAAGTATTCTCACAGCCAGACCCGGACCAGGGAAAGGCTTTCTTTCTATGATACTAAGGGGAAGCCCTAATAATTTTCCTAACTCCCTGACCTCATCTTTAAACAGGTATCTCAGAGGTTCAATCAGTTTTAATCTTAGCCTTTTGGGGAGTCCGCCAACATTATGGTGGGTTTTAATTTTGGCTGCTAAACCACTTACCGAAACTGCACTTTCAATTACATCGGGATAGATAGTACCCTGGGCAAGGTGGGTTACTCCAGGAATTTTTTGGGCTTCAGCTTCCAGAACTCTTATGAATTCTCTGCCTATGATTTTTCTCTTTTTCTCACCTTTTTTAACATTTTTAAGGGCTGTAAAAAACCTATCTTGAGTGCTTACCTTATTAACAGGTATGCCAAGTTTAGCCAGTGATTGTAAAACTTCATCTGCTTCCTGAAAACGAAGAAGCCCGTGGTCAACAAATATTGGATAAATTTGACCGGGCAGTGCTTTACTAAGTAAGGTTACCATTATGGTGGAATCTACTCCCCCGCTAAGGGCAACTATGACCTTACCTTCGCCAACGCTGGTTTTTATGAAAGATGTTATTTCTTCCAGATAGGACTTAATACTCCAATCAGGCATTAATCCAGCGATTACTGATAGGAAGTTATGAAGCATAATTTTTCCTGAATGAGTGTGAGCAACTTCAGGGTGAAACTGCACACCATAGACTCTTTTTTCAGGATATCCCATAGCAGCAATAGGACAGGACTCAGTAGAAGCATAGGTGGTGAAAGAAGGGGGAGGTGACGAAACATAATCACCATGGCTCATCCAGACAGTATCCCTGGAAGGCACATTTCTAAAAAGGTTATCAAGAGGTACATTGTTATTCAAAACCAATAAAGAGGAGCCATATTCTTTAGTGGGAGAAGAAGCCACCTTTCCTCCAAACCATTGGCTTATTAACTGCATACCATAGCAAATACCCAACACGGGAATATCTAAAGTCCAGATAAGTGGGTTAATAGTTGGAGCATTTTTTTCGGTTACGCTTCGGGGACTACCGGAAAGAATTATCGCTCCGGGTTTTTTACCTTTTATCTCTTCTATGGGGGTGTTATAAGGCAATATCTCCGAACGAAAGCCCAACTCTCTTATCTTTCTGACTATCAGTTGGGTGTATTGAGAGCCAAAATCAATTACTATTACCATGCCTATCAAAACCTGACCTTATTTTTCTTTTCCAGCAATTTTAATTGCTGTTCACTCAAACCAAGATAATGACCAACTTCATGTATTAAAACCTTTTCAATGATATCCGGTATTTCCTCTCTTGATTTAGCTCGCTCTTCAATATTATTTTTAAATAACACTATCTTATCGGGAGCTACCAGATTATATCCCCATCCCCGTTTAGAATAAGGGCAACCCTGGTAAAGTCCTAAAAGTTGTTGGTTGTTCTTAATGTTTAAGCTCTGCAATTGCTCTTCGGAAGGTTGATCTTCCACTACCAGGGTAATATTCTCTAATTTTCCGCTGAAGAAATTTTTAAGACCATCAAAAATATTTATGGCAATGTCCATAAACTCGTCTCCGTCAATGATAATTTCTTTATCCACAAATTCCCCTGTTTAATAAAAAATTAACCTCTACTAATCCAGGTACCATCTTCACCTTTTAAAGCAGGGAATAAGGCTTTTGAAGAAGTAATTAAAACTTCGCCATCAGTAGTTTCCAGGTATTTGATAGCTGAGGCTATTTTTGGCCCCATGCTTCCAGGAGGGAACTGGCCTTCTGAAAGATGCTTTTGCGCTTCTTCCAGGGTTAATGAGGTTAACTTTATTTCATCAGGTTTTCCAAAATTAATTGACACCCTGGACACACCGGTAAGGATTATGAACTGCCTGGCTTTCAGCTCGGTAGCTAATACAGCTGATGCCAAATCCTTGTCTATTACCGCTTCGATACCTTCCAACCGTTCGTCTCTTTTTACCACAGGAATGCCGCCACCACCAGTTGAAACCACTAAGTGACCATGGCTTACCAGGTCATAGATAGCTTTGTATTCAATGATTTCCTGAGGCATGGGCGAAGGAACAACCCTTCTAAAGCCTCTACCTGAATCTTCTCTAACTATCCAGCCCTTTTCCTCAGTAAGTTTTTTAGCTTCCGTATCCGAGTAAAAAGGTCCGATATATTTGGTTGGATTCTGGAAAGCCGGGTCATCCGTGCTTACTAAAGTGCGTGTGACTACAGATACCACCACCCGGGGAATATTGATTTTATAGAATTCTTCCTGAATTGTCTGAGCAATCATATAACCTATGCTTCCCTGAGTTTCAGCACCACAGACATCAAGGGTGTGGGGAGGGATAATATTTTTGCTGATTTCCGACCTGAGAAGGGCGTTGCCTACCTGCGGTCCATTTCCATGGGTAACTACCACATTTATATCCTCTCTCATCAGGAAAGGCATTATATGTTGAATAGTTTCTTTGAGGTTATGATATTGTTCTTCCAGGGTGCCTCTATCGTTTGCCTGTAAAATGGCATTGCCACCGAGGGCAATGACCACGGTATTTTTACTATTAATCATTTAGCCCTCTATAGCAGTAGTGCCAATACAGCCTTCTGGGCGTGTAACCTGTTTTCAGCCTGGTCAAAAACAGCTGAATGAATGCCATCCATGACCTCATCAGTGATTTCTTCACCCCGATGAGCGGGAAGGCAATGAAGTACAATGACATCGGGAGCAGCAAAAGATAAAAGCTTCATATTTACCTGGTAAGTCAGGAATATCTTTTTTCTTGAATCGGTTTCGCTTTCCTGTCCCATACTTGCCCAAACATCTGTGTAAACTGCATCAGAATTTTTAATAGCCTGGTTTAAGTCATTGGTTATTTCAATAACTGAACCGGTAGTTTTAGAGATTAAGTTAGCCTGTTCTACAATCCTGTTGGGAGGTTCATAACCGGAAGGAGTAGCTACAGAAACATTTAATCCGACTTTAGCTCCACCAATTAGCAGGGAGTTGCACACATTATTACCATCACCTATGTAGGTTAATTTGATCCCTTTGAAACTACCCTTCTTTTCTTTGATAGTCAATAAATCACCTAATGCCTGGCAGGGATGATGTAAGTCGGATAATCCATTAATAACCGGTATGTTAGCATATTGAGCCAATTCCACCAGTGTTTGGTGTGAAAAGACCCTTCCCATAATTCCAGTTAAATAGCGAGATAGCGTTTGGGCTGTGTCGCCAATGGTTTCTCCGCGTTTTAATTGCAAATCCGAAGCCCCCAGGTAAAGAGCATGTCCTCCTAATTCAAAAGTGGCTACCTCAAAGGAGACTCGGGTACGGGTAGAGGGTTTCTCGAATATCATACCCAGACTTTTACCGGTTAGAGGAGTATGTGAAATACCGCTCCTCTTCATCATTTTTAAAAGAGAAGCTGTATGCAGGAATTCCTGAACTTCTTCAGAAGTAAAATCCGCTAAATCTAAAAGGTCTCTCCCTCTTAAATGCATTTTTTAACCTCCTTGTTATAAATTATCTGAGGTAATTTTTCATTTATGATATCTTTAAGGGTGGGTTCGCCAATTTCCTGTAATTCATAAGCCACCCTAACTGCTGGTTTATTAATATTTATCAATCTTCTAAGGTCAATCGGGGTGGCGATGATTACTAAATCTGCAGGAACACTTGTTAGTGTTTCTTCCAATTCTTTTATCTGTTGAGCGCTATAACCCATAGCGGGCAGAACATCTTCGGTTTGACCATATTTCTCAAAGGTATCCTTTATTGTCCCTATAGCATAGGGTTTAGGGCTTATGATTTCTGATGCTCCATATTTCAAAGCAGCTACATAACCAGCACCAATGTCCATTTCTCCATGGGTAAGCGTAGGTCCATCTTCAACTACCACAACTTTTTTGCCCTTGATTAAATTTCCGTCTTTTACAAAAACAGGTGAAGCCGCCTCAACTATAACAGCCTTGGGGTTGATGCTGCGGGCGTTCATTCTTACCTTATTGATATCATCAAGTGAAGCAGTATCAATTTTATTTATAACCAGGACATCAGCGACTCGAAGGTTGGTTTCTCCTGGGTGGTAAGTCGTTTCATGTCCAGGTCTAAGGGGATCTAAAACCACAATTTGTAAATCGCTTTTGTAAAAAGGAAAGTCGTTGTTGCCACCATCCCAGAGTACAACATCGGCTTCTGCCTGGGCTGATTTGAGGATATCTCCGTAATCTACGCCAGCATATACTATGGCTCCATTAGCCAGGTGCGGTTCATATTCCTCCATCTCTTCTATAGTACAGTTATGTTTTTGTAAGTCAGCAATAGTTTCGAATCTCTGGACCCTTTGCTTTTCCAGGTCTCCATAGGGCATAGGGTGCCTGATTACTACAACTTTAAGACCCATTTCGGTAAGGATAGAAACCACCCTACGAGTAGTCTGGCTTTTGCCTGAACCAGTTCTGACCGCACAGATAGAAATAATCGGTTTAGTTGATTCAATCTGAGTGTTTTCAGTTCCCAGGAGCCAGAAATCTGCACCGCAGGATATAACGAGAGAAGCTTTATGCATGACATATTCGTGTGGAACATCGCTGTAAGAAAAAACTACGACCTGTACCTTTAAATCTTTAATGAGATTGGATAATTCTTTCTCATCAAATATAGGAATACCCTGGGGATAAAGGTTACCTGCTAAAGATGCAGGATATAATCTGCCACCAATATCGGGTATCTGGGTAGCGGTAAAGGCTACCACATTGAAAGTTTCCTTATCCCTGAAGTAGGTATTGAAATTATGAAAATCCCTTCCAGCTGCTCCCATAATAAGGGTTTTAATCTTATCCATATTGAAACCTCCTGAGTGTGTATTATCTTTTTCTATATTGACGGGCTTTACGAGCTCGGTGAAGACCGTATTTCTTCCTTTCTTTTTCTCGTGGGTCACGGGTCAACAGGCCTTCTTTTTTCAGCATAGGTCTAAAATCCGGATTGGTTTCAATAAGCGCACGGGCTATTCCGAGAGATATAGCACCAGCCATACCGGTAGAGCCTCCACCAAAAGCTCGAACATAAACATCAAAGTCATTAGTGGTATTGGTTACAGCCAGGGGACGGGTGGCTTTTAGTTCCAGAGTTTTTCTACTTTGAAGGAATTCAAATATTGGTTTGGCATTAACAACTACTTCTCCGGTACCTTTTCTGATTTGTACTCTACATACTGATGTTTTTCTTCGGCCAGTTCCACGACTGGTTAATGGTGTTACCATTATTATTCTTTCCTCCTTTTCATTGGATCCATTGGAATAGGCTGTTGAGCTTCGTGGCTGTGCTCAGGTCCAGCATTAACCCTGAGTCTTCTGTACATCTGTCTTCCAATTGTGTTTTTTGGAAGCATCAATCTAACAGCTTTTTCTAAAACCCTTTCAGGATACTTTTCCATCACCCTGTTCATAGGTGTGATTTTCATGCCACCTTGATAACCTGAATAATGGCGGTACGTTTTTTGAGTTAATTTTTTTCCGGTTATTTTAATATCCCGGGCATTAATAACCACTACATAATCACCAAGGTCTGATTGGGGGGCATATTCAACTTTATGTTTTCCTATAAGTAAATGGGCAATCTGGCTGGCTAATCTGCCAAAAGATTTTCCTGTGGCATCAATAAGGTGCCATTTTCTGGTAATTTCTTCAGCTTTTATAAATTTAGTTTTTGTTGTTTCCATATCTGAAAAACTTGTCTTCCTCCTATTTAATTAATCAAATAGACTTTATAAATTATAAATAAAATATGCCAAGAACCCTTTGGGGTTCTTTAACATCTCTGCAGGGGACAGATATGATAATAATTATACAGGATTTTTTGGTGGAAATGTGAAATGAGACCTAAAATGGAAATAGGGATAGGCTACTTTTCCTCAAATATATAGGGAATATGAAGAATATCAAGCCTGACTTCGTTTCTGGCAACTACCTAACGATACTTTAAACCGTAGAAAGATAATATTAAAAATATCTAAAAATGATATAATATTCAAAACCCTGCTTTATCTTGAAGATAAAGCCAGAATGACCAAAGGGAGGCATTTATGCACAATTACGAGTTAATGTTAATTTTTGACACCAAACTTGGTGAAGATGATGTAGCTGCTTATACTGAAAAGTTTGGCTACCATCTTGAATCTCTTGGTGGGATGATTTTAAATGTCAACAAATGGGGGAAAAAGCGTTTAGCGTATCCCATCGGCAAACACAATGATGGCGTTTACATGGTTATAATTCTAACTTTACCTGCCAGTAAAACCATTGAAATTAAAGATTACCTGAAATCTTCAGAAGAGATTATCAGGTATATGCTGCTTAAAACCAGCAAATAGGAGATTCTATGCTAAACCGTATAACTCTAATAGGAAGGCTCACCCGGGATGCTGAGCTAAAGTATGTTGCTCAGGGTGTACCGGTAGCTACTTTTTCGGTAGCAGTAGATAGGTCTTATATCGGTAAGGATGGCATTAGAAAAGAAAACACTGATTTTTTTAACTGTGTTGCCTGGAGAAATCAGGCCGAATTCATGGCTAGAAATGGTGCAAAAGGCAGGTTGGTTTATATTGAGGGGAGGCTTGAGAACCGTTCCTGGGAAGCAGCTGATGGAACTAAAAGGAAAGTAACCGAGATAGTTACCAACTCTGTTCTGTTCCTTGAGCGCAAGACCGGTGAAGTAACCAGAACTCAACAGGAAACTGAGTCAATTGGGGGTAATCTGGGGAGAGACTCCTTTGATAGCGATAATTTAGACGATACGATTCTGGAAAATTTTTTAAAAGATGACGATACAGGAGGTTTTTGATAAATGGAATCAAAATTTTCTACGGGAGTATATAAGCGTAAAGCTAAAGTCTGCACTTTTTGTGGAGAAAGCCTGAAAAGTATAGACTATAAGGATTATAGTCGCCTCAGGAGGTTTGTCACCGAAAAAGGCAAGATGTTACCTGGTAGAACAACTGGTGTTTGTGCCAAACATCAGCGCAGACTGGCAATAGCTATCAAACGAGCAAGGGAAATGGCTTTATTACCTTTTACATCACGATGAAGTTAAAAGTTTTTCTGACCAAAGATTATGAGAATTTAGGTAAGAAAGGCGATATTGTTGAAGTCAATGACGGTTATGTGCGTAATTTTCTTCTTCCTCAGGGCATAGTCATACTGGTTAGCGGTAAGATGGAAGAAGCCAGGATTTATTCACTGAAACAAAAGGAACTCAAACAAAAAAATGAAACCATCAAAGCATTTTCTTTAAAAGATAAGCTTAACGGGGCAACGGTAATAATTTCAGCAGAAGCAGGAGAAGGTGGAAAGCTTTTTGGTTCTGTAACCAAAGTAGAAATAGCCGAAGCTATCAAGCAGGAATTACAACTCAGCATTGATAAAAAGTCTATTGAAATTGATACTCCTATCCGTTCTCTTGGTAAACATCCCGTGAAAGTTTCTTTTGGAAAAGGTGCTGATGCAAGATTGATAGTTGAGGTAAAACCCCGGGTAACCTGATATGAGCATTTCACCTAAAATGCCTCCTTATAACTTAGAGGCTGAACAAGCGGTTCTTGGTTCAATATTCCTTGACCAGGAAACTATGTCTAAGGTGGCAGAAATGCTCAAACCTGAAGATTTTTATCATACCTACAATCGCTTAATATATCAGGTGGCTTTAGAACTTTACGAAAGGAAACACCCGGTAGATGTACTGGTGGTTACTGATGAACTCAAGCGAAAAGGTTTACTTGAAGATGCTGGTGGTGGTGCTTATATAGCTGATGTTGCTACTTCCGTGGTTACTTCAGCTAATGCTTCCAACTATGCCCGAATCGTTCTTGAAGATTCTCTCCGAAGGTCGCTTATTAATGTTGGAACCGAGGTTGTTTCATTTGGATATCAGTTAAATGAAGAAGTTGATGTTTTAAACGATAAAGCTGAAGAGATGATTCTGCAACATTTAAGGAAAAGAGGTTATTCCAGAAGCTACTCTATGGCTGATGTTCTTGGCGAAGTATTTAAGTACCTGGAAACTGTTTATGCTCATAAAGGGGCAGTTTATGGGATTCCAACCTTTTATTCATCCCTGGATCTTCTGACAGCCGGATTCCAGCAATCTGATTTAATTGTCATTGCTGCCCGTCCTTCTGTGGGTAAGACTGCTCTGGCTCTGAATATCGCTCGAAACATGGCGGTTCAGGGGCGTTTTCCAGTTGGTTTCTTTTCTCTGGAAATGTCACGGCAGCAATTAGTGATGCGTCTAGTTAGCCGGGAAGCCCAAGTTAGTGCCCAGAAACTAAGGAAAGGGTTTATTTCTCAGGATGAGTTTTCTCGTTTAACCCAGGCGTTTGGCGTTCTCGGTGATATGCCCTTTTATATTGACGATTCCTCAACCCTATCGGTTATGGAGTTAAGGTCCAAAGCACGAAGAATGAAACTGGAAAATGACATTAAGGTGCTCTTCATTGATTACCTGCAGCTGATAACAGGAAATAAAAAATATGAATCCCGGGTTTCAGAAGTGTCAGATATTACCAGAGCACTTAAAGGTTTAGCCCGAGAGTTAGAAGTTCCCGTAGTTGTACTTTCCCAGCTTTCCAGAAACCCCGAAACCAGGGGGGGAGATAAAAGACCCGCTCTGCATGATTTGAGAGAATCAGGTTCTATTGAACAGGATGCAGATGTTGTCATTCTGCTGTATCGTGAGGATTACTACAACCCCAACAGTACAGAAAAAGGCAAAGTAGAGCTCAATATAGCCAAACAAAGAAACGGGCCTACCGATACGATTATGTTGCGTTTTGAAATGGATATATCCTTATTTGCGTTAGGTACCTGGAGAACCGAAGACGATATTCCACCCTAAATAAAATATCATTTTAGAGGAGAGTTTTTATGTTGCGTACCAATCAAGACAAGTTAGTTATGATGTCTGTTGTCGGTGAAATCAGTTCACCCAAAATGCACCTCCCTTATAAAATTACCACCATGGGAGAAGCAGTTATTTTACCCGGTACTGGCGGAGTCACTTATAACCTCAGGATCGGAGATTTAGCAGTGGGTTTAAAAGCCGACCATGTAGAACCGGGAGTTTCTTCCAAAAATAAAGAGAAAGATGAGCAAGAGGATACTAATAGAGCTTACAATATTCTTAGCTGTATCGGTAACGAAGCCACCGTTCTATCAGGTGAAGCTAAGGGTAGCAAGGGTGTGGTGGTAGGAAAACATGGGGGCATTGAGCATGTTTTGATTGATTTTCCCCTGGAAGTTCTACAGAATCTGGTACCCGGAGATAAAATCCTTATTAAAACCTTTGGTATTGGGTTAGAGTTGACGGATTTTCCCCAGGTAAAGGTATTCAGCCTTGACCCGGGAATACTTTCTAAGATTGGCCTGGAGGGAGGAGAGAATGGCAAGTTAAAGATAGGTGTTACTCATATTGTACCAGCAGAGTTAATGGGTTCGGGTCTTGGTTCCAACCAGGTCCAAAGCGGAGATTACGACATCCAGTTGTTTGATGATGAATCTGTGGAAAAATACGGATTAAGTAATTTGAGATTTGGTGATATTGTAGCTATTACCGATGCCGACCATTCCTACGGACGCATTTTTTATAAGGGTGCTTTAAGTGTGGGGGTTGTGGTTCATAGTAACTGTGTTTATGCAGGACATGGACCTGGAGTAACCTCAATTCTTACATCCAAACAGGGAATTATTGAACCATATATTAATCCCAATGCTAACCTGGCTCTGCTTTTAGGTTTAAGAGACTCTATCTAACAATAATTTCTTTATTTATGCAGTATTTTTAATTATTCCCTCCGGGGAAGGATTGTTTAATCCTAAATATTATTTCATAATCGGGAGGTTGTATGGACAAGACTAAAGTTGCAGTTTGGGGAACTGGTGCTATGGGACGAGGAATCATTGAGTTAGTACAGAGTAAGGATAATTTGCAATTAGTTGGAGTCATAGCACGAAGAAGTGAAAAAGAAGGAATGGATGTGGGGGAAGCACTGGGACTCAAGGAGAAGGTGGGAGTTAAGATAGAAACTAATGCTGGCGAAATGTTTAAGAGAGAAAAGCCCGACATCCTTTTACATGCTACCTGTTCCAGAACCAGCGAAGCCTTTCCTGAGATAATGATAGCTCTTGAAGAAGGCGTAAATATAATAACTATTGCTGAAGAAATGGCTTTTCCCTGGTATAAAGAACCTGAATTATCCCTGAAACTGGATAATTACACCCGAGAGAAAGGTTTAAGGATTCTGGGAACCGGCGTTAATCCCGGATATATTCTTGATTTACTGATAATCACCTTAACAGGGGCTAGCCACAGTATTAAAAGTATTCATGCTAAAAGAGTTAACGACCTATCTCCTTTTGGACCTTCAGTAATGAAGACTCAAGGAGTAGGCACTACCATAGATGAGTTTAACCGCGGACTCTATGATGGCACAGTTGCCGGTCATTTTGGGTTTCCTGAATCTATTTCCATGATTTCCAGGGCTCTCGGATGGAAAATTGACCGTATAGTGCAGGAGAGAGAGCCTATCATTTCAAGCGTATATAGGGAAACCCCCTATGTAAAAGTACAACCCGGAATGGTTGCTGGCTGTAAGCATATTGCCAGGGGATATGTAGGTGGAGAGGTTAAAATATATTTAGAACATCCTCAGCAAATACATCCTCATCTGGAAGGGGTAGAAACTGGAGATTACATTCAAATCGATGGTGTTCCACCGGTTAACTTCGTAAATAAACCTGAATTTCCCGGAGGGTTAGCTACCATCGCTTTAGCAGTCAATATGGTGCCTTTAGTGCTTAATGCTCCTTCAGGTTTGCTGACTATGGCTGACCTACCGGTACCGAGATTGCTATAACCTGTACAATTAACTTTCCTGAACTATATTGAAAAACGAACTGATAAAAAAAGATAGTTATGTTGAAATTAAAATTCATCTTCTTGAACCTGAAGAACGAGTAGAAGGCATCCCCGAAGATACCAGAAAAGTTCCCTTTGAAGCCCGGATAAAAGGTTTTTTAGTTAATGATGCTTGTATGGGGGAGGAAGTAGAAATAATTACCGTTTTGAAGAGGGTAGTTTCCGGTACCCTTATTACGGTCAATCCTCCCTTTAAGCATGATTTTGGCGAACCTGTTAGAGAATTACTGGAGATTGGTTGGGAAGTGGATGAACTATGGAAACAGTAAAAGATATCCTGGCTCAAAGAAATGAAATAATGAAAAAATCTCTTGGGGGTATAGATTACAGTAAATATGAAAAGGACGGATTAGCCTTTGATTATGAAGCCCTGATGAAATTTGTAGGTTATTCCATGGAAGAGGTTCTCAGGATTCAACGGGAAACCAAGGTAGGTAATACACCTCTTTATGAACTCAAAAATTTGACCAAACTGGTAAGAAAAATATCTCCACCAGGTAAAGGAGCCCGAATTTTAATCAAAGATGAGGCCATGAACGCTTCGGGTTCTTTCAAAGATAGAAGAGCAGCCTTATCGCTTTTTCAGGCAAAGAAAGAAGGATATCAGGGTGTGATAGCAGCAACTTCTGGAAACTATGGAGCAGCAGTTGCTTCTCAGGCTTTACAAAGGGGTTTAAAATGTATTATTGCCCAGGAAGTATTTGATTCCCGGGGTATTGGTCAGCCCGAGATACTGGAAAAAGGCAGGAAATGCGAAGCCCTGGGAGCTGAAGTGTGGCAATTAACCGTGGGACCGGAGTTATTTTTCTGGTCTTTACTACTTCTAAAAGAAACCGGCTATTTCAACGCTTCTTTATATACCCCCTATGGCATAAGAGGAATAGAAGCTCTGGGCTATGAAATAGGCACGGAAGTAAAAACTCTCTACGGAAGAGAACCTTCTGCGGTAATGATTACCCATGCTGGAGGAGGTAATGTAACCGGAACTGCCAGGGGTTTGTTAGAATCAGGGTGTTTTAATACCCGTATTATCGGTGTTTCCGTAAATTTAAGGGGTTTACATATGGCTTCGGATACCGATTTCAATCGTAAATCTTTCACGACTGGTCACACCGGTTTTGGGGTACCCTTTGCCATAAATCCTGACCGGGTGGATGTTCCGAGAAATGCTGCCCGGTCTTTGAGATACCTGGACCGGTATCTATTAGTTACACAGGGCGAGGTATTTTATGCTACAGAACTTCTTACCCGGGTGGAAGGCATTGAAAGAGGTCCTGCTGGCAACACCTCATTAGCGGCTGCTATTCCTGTTGCCCGGGAAATGCCTGAAGATGAAATATTGGTTATCCAGGAAACGGAATATACCGGGGCGGGTAAGCACCCCACCGCTCAACTCACTTTTGCCAGAAAAATGGGAATTGAAATTATTCGTGGTAACCCTCAGGATAATATTCCCGGAAGAAAAATAGTTATTCCTGAAAACTTAAGACAATTATCTTACGAGGAATACTCTTTGGATAAATTGAAACAATCGTATTTAGAGCATACTCTAAAGAAGTACGATGGGAAAAAGTTAAGTTTAATTGAAATAAAATTCCTGCAAGAGGAAATAAAAGATTGTAATAATTTTGTAATAGATTACCTTAATAGTAAAGGAGTAAAATATGAATGATTTTTCCAAAAGAAGAACGCATCTGGCTCATTTATCCGATGAAGAACTTAAAGAATATTTCTTCAAACTGTTAGAAGAAATAACCGAACCAATACTGGATATGGCAACAAAATACACCTCTCCCTCCCTGGAAAGGTCCATTCTGTTAAGGATGGGTTTTTCTTCCCTGGAAGCTCAAGCTATCATAACTCATGCCCTGAGAGAAGACCTTTTAGGTCATGGAGCTGGACACCTGGTTTTAAAGTACTCTGAATTAACTAACTTGCCACTTAGAGAAGCAGGTTTAAAATTAACCAATGGTGAAGGATGGACGGAGTTGAAAACCTTCTGGTCCAAGCAGACAAATGCCAACCAGGAGAGGGTATAACATGCTGATACCAGAAGAAAAAATCAATATTCAGGAATTATTGAAGGATTTAGAGAATTATCACCCTCGAAGAAAAGGTTGGACCTGGAGAGAAAAAATTGAAAACCAAGAACTTTATTTCTTTAAGTACGAGGATACTTCTAAAAATTTAAAACATTCCCAGCCCTTACCAGCATCCAGGCAAATGTTCAATCTTGACCCCCAGCCAAATCCGGTAGTTACCGTGGAAATTGCTTCTGGAAGGTTAGAAGATGATATCAGGCGGATGAGAATGGCTGCCTGGCATGGAGCAGACCACATGATGGTGATTAGAACCCTCGGTCAAAGTCATTTTGATGGCCTGATTGAAGGAACACCCGAGGGTGTAGGCGGTATTCCTATCACCAGAAAACAGATAAGGGCAACCCGTAAAGCCCTGGATTTAATTGAAGATGAAGTGGGCAGACCTATAAATTTACATTCATATGTATCAGGTATAGCCGGTCCGGAAATTGCTGTGCTTTTCTCGGAGGAGGGGATTAACGGGGCTCATCAAGACCCTCAGTATAATATTCTTTATAGAAACATTAATCCCTTGCGGTCTTTTGTGGATGCTGCAGAAGCCAAGATGATTATGTCCCACAGCCAGATGCTCCAGATAGATGGGGCACATAACGCAAACGCTACTGCTAAACATGGTTTTATGGTTATGCCGGAATTGCTGGTTCAACATGGTATAAACTGTATGTATTCCCTCAAGGTGGGAATGGATAGCCGCTATATAGCTCTTTCTACTGTTCCTCCATCAGCACCACCTTTTCCAGCTTTAAGCCTGGACCTTCCTTATGCAGTGGCAGTTAGAGAACTTTTCAGCGATTTTAGATTCAGGGCGCAGATGAATACAAAATACATTGAATCCTGTGCCAGAGAAGCAACAGTTAATCACACCCTGAATACTTTCATTTCAGCTATTTGTGGAGCTGACATTCAATCCACTATAACTCCTGACGAAGGGAGAAATGTACCCTGGCATTACAATTCCATTCATGCTGTAAATACAGCCAAACAAACCCATATTGCTTGTGATGGAATAAGAAATTATCTTGAATTTAAGGAAGAGGGACCTTTCAGGGAAAAAGTAAGGGAATTAAAAGAAAGAGCAGTACTTTTCCTGGAAGAGATTAAAAATATCGGCGGATACTTTAAAGCTCTGGAAGCAGGGTTCTTTGTTGACTCCGGGTATTATCCTGAACGGGTAGGGGATGGAATCAAAAGACCTGTTCATGGTGGTAACGGAGCCAATAGCATAATTTTAAGGGAAAATGACTACCTGGCACCTGTATGTTATCATTTTGGTGATAACCACCTCCCGGAAAACATAGAAAAACCCTGCGACCTGATTGATGGTTGCAGTATGTGTCGCCCGGATAAAATCCAATACACTGATGAACTTGATGAAGTAGATAATGTAGAAACCAGGTTGACCCAGTACCAAAAAGTAGAGAAAGAGCATTTATTTAAACCAGAAGTGCAATGGAGAGACGATGGCATAGTTTTACTCTCATTATTTTTACCGCTTCCCGAGAAAAAAGTGGTTCCTGCAGCCCGACTCATGGCACAAAAATTGGGCTTAATTAATGTGGAGGTTATTCACAAGCAGGTTCTGCATCCTGCCGAGGGTAGTTTCGTTGAAGTAAGAGGAGAGGTTGATTTTTATTTAAACGCAGACGAAATAGAAATGGAAGAAAAAACTCCCCTTCTTGGTGATGATGAAATAAGACAGGAGGTTGAGAGTAGGGGAGGAATTAAAGTAATTGCAGCCACTCTCGGTGAAGATGAACATTCTGTAGGCTTAAAGGAAGTTATTGATGTTAAACATGGAGGTATAGAAAAGTGGGGGTTTGAGGTCATTTACCTGGGAACTTCCGTCCCTCCTCAAAAAGTAATAGACTCAGCCATAGAAACAGGGTCCAGGATAATTCTTGCCTCAACCACTATAACTCATGGAAATATCCATCAGATAAACTTAAAAAAACTTACCTCCTACGCTATTGAGAAAGGTATTAGAGATCAGATAGTAATCATAGGTGGTGGAACCCAGATATCTGTTGAGATTGCACAGGAATGCGGTATAGATACAGCTTTTGGCAGGGGTACCAAGGGAATTGATGTTGCCTCTTTCATAATTCGCAACCTGAAGGTTAAAAATAAATAAACAGGTTAAGTTATGGAGAAAAGCAATAATTCAGAAAAACTGATAATTGTAATAGAAATTGGTTCAACTTTAACTAAAGCAACCTCTTTTACTATTTCTGAGGGTAAAATTAAGGCCTTTCTGGGTAAAGGATACGCCCTTACCACGGTTAAGATAGGTGATGTGGCCGAGGGTTTGAAAAATGCCCTGGAAGACCTGGTTTGTAAAGCAAAAATCGTATCTCTGGATAAGGCTGTGCTATTAGGGAACTCATCTGCCGCTGGGGGATTGAGGATGACGGTTCATGGCTTAGTACCGGAGATGACTGCTAAAGCAGCCAAAGAAGCAGCCCTTGGTGCAGGTGCAGTGGTTAAAATGGTAACCTCAGGAATGCTTAGAGAAGAAGACCTGAAAAAGATTGAGGAAGTATCTCCTAAACTTATGCTTCTTGCTGGAGGAGTTGACTACGGGGAAAGTGAAGTCATTGTAAAGAATGCTCACCTTATCAGTCGCCTGAAAATAAAAGTTCCGATTATTTACGCAGGCAATATTGCAGTAAAGGGTGAAGTATCCCAAATCCTGGAAGCCAGAGGTTTTAAGGTCTATCCTACCGAAAATGTGTATCCCAGACTGGACGAACTTAATATTGAACCAGTTAAAAAAATTATCCAGAAAGCCTTTGAAGAGCATATAACTGAAGGTCCAGGTATGTATAGTATAAAAGATTGGATTTCCGGAGTTTTACTACCAACACCCGGTGCAGTGATGAATGCTTTTCAATTATTATCTAATGTATTGGGGGATGTCATAGGTTTTGATGTTGGTGGAGCCACCACCGATGTTCATTCAGTTACCGATGGTGATGTAGAGTTAAAAAAAATCACCCCTTATCATGAACCTAAATCAAAAAGAACTGTAGAGGGTGATTTGGGGGTTTACTTATCAGCTAACCAGGTAATTGACCTTTTTGAGGGAGCAGAAAAAGAGGACCTTCTCGCGAGAACCTCTTATATAACCCCTTTATCTCACGAGCAGGAGGAGATAGCTATTACCAGCAAAATAACCCAAAAAGCAGTAGAAACAGCTTTACTCAGACATGTGGGTGAAATCAGATATGTCATGAGTCCGACTGGAAGAGGTACTTATGTTTGGGGTAAAGATTTAACCAGAGTTAAGTGGGTTATAGGTACCGGAGGGGCGTTGGTTTTTCTCCCGGGTATGAGACAGTTTCTCCAATCACTTTTTAATCGTCCATCTTCCAGATTACTACTTCCCAATAATCCCGAAGTGCTGATAGATAATAATTACCTGCTATCCAGTATTGGAACCTTAGCCCGCTACCAGCTTATTGACCAAGAATCTCTGGCTAATTTTGCCCTGTCTAACCTGAATAAACAGGGATTATAATTTATTTAAAGAAAATAGGTAAAAACACCAGAGAAATAACCGCCATCAGTTTTATCAAAATATTAATAGAAGGACCGGCAGTATCTTTAAAAGGGTCGCCAACTGTATCACCAACTACCGCAGCTTTATGGGCATCTGACCCTTTACCACCGTACTTTCCATGTTCTATCAGCTTCTTGGCGTTATCCCAGGCACCACCGGCATTAGACATAAATATGGCTAATAAAGAGCCGCTCAAGGTAGCTCCAATTAACATTCCTCCCAAAGCTTCTTTCCCTAAAAGAAAGGCAATACCGAAAGGAGCTCCGACCATGATTAAACTAGGTAGAATCATTTCTCTTAAGGCTACTTTGGTGGCGATATCCACACAGCGGGCATTATCAGGCTCAGCTTTTCCCTCCAATAAACCCTTCATCTCTTTAAATTGTCTTCTAACTTCTTGAACCATATGGGTAGCGGCAGTACCTACGGCTTTCAAAGAAAGAGATGAAAACAGGAAAGGAAGCATCCCCCCGATAAGGGCTCCAGAAATAACCTCTGGCTTAAGCATATTTATACCGTCAAGTTTAGCCCAGGTAGAGAAAGCTACAAACAGAGCCAGAGCGGTAAGAGTTGCTGAACCAATCGCAAAACCTTTTCCCATAGCAGCGGTAGTGTTTCCGAAAGTATCAAGGGAACTGGTAATTTCCCTTACTTTTGCACCCTGATGAGCCATTTCAGCAATTCCGCTGGCATTATCGGCTATGGGCCCATAAGCATCCACTGATAAACTTATACCCAAAGTTGAAAGCATGCCTACCCCGGCTAAAGCAATACCCCACAAACCGGCTACGGAATAACTTACCATGGTTCCGCCTACTAAAACAAAAATGGTAGCAAAGGTGCTTTCCATACCTATGGCTATCCCGGTGATGATGTTGGTAGCGGCACCGGTGGTGCTGGAAAAGGCTATGTTTTCAACAGGTTTTTTTGAAGTATAGTATTCACTTATTAATCCAATCAAAACCCCCGCTGCCAAACCGGAAATAATGGCATAGAACGGATTGAGATTTTGGAGGAAATGCCTGGAAAGGAAGAAAGCACCGATAGCGGTAAGAAAGGAGGCTAATAAAGTTCCGTTTCTTAATACTTTAGCCACATAAGCTTTTTGTCTGTTAGCCATTACTTTTACATAAATAATACCCAGCAGGGATGCAACAAGACCTATGGTAGCTGTCAGAAAAGGAAAAAATAATCCCTTTTCCCCGGCATAGGTAAAACCCAGAATGGCCGCTGCATTTATAGCTCCCACGTAGGATTCATATAAATCTGCTCCCATCCCTGCAATGTCACCCACATTATCTCCTACATTATCAGCGATTACTGCAGGGTTTCGGGGATCGTCTTCTGGGATACCGGCTTCAACTTTACCCACTAAATCAGCTCCCACATCAGCTGCTTTGGTAAAGATTCCCCCGCCTACGCGGGCAAATAAGGCTATAAAACTTGCTCCCAGGGCATAACCGGTGATAATTTCCAATTTCATAAGAGGGTTGCTTGAGTAGTTGCTTAAAATAAGATAAATTAAACTTGCTCCGAGTATTCCCAAACTGGCTTCGATGATTCCCATCACCGCTCCCCCCGAGAAAGCAATGTCCAGGGCTTTACCGGAACCATATTTAGAAGCGGCATAAGTTGTCCGACCATTGGCACGGGTAGCGATTTTCATACCGATATAACCAGCAGTCATGGAAAAAAAGGCGCCTATGATAAAAGTTATAGCTAATAACGGACTAAGTACCGTTGCCATCAATCCAGCAAACAAAACCAGGAAAATAAATATGGTTTTTATCTCTCTTTTCAGGAAGGCATCTGCACCCTGCTGAATCGCCTTCATTATTTTTTTTATTTCAGGCGTTCCTTCTTCCTGCTTCATAATATTTAAAGAAATAAGAAAAGCAAAAAATAAACCAATAATGCCAGAAATCGGCACTACCCAAAATATATTATCCATTGAAACCTCCGTATATAAGCAACTATTGTAATTATAATAATAAATAAATTAAATACAAGTCAAGAGATATGCACATTTTTATATTAAATAATCTTTGGAAGTATTTTTATTAAAAAATTATATTCTGAAAACTATTTTATCTCAGAAGTACAAAAGGGGCATCGTTTAGCTTTCAGGGGGATACTGGAATAGCAGTAAGGACAATCTTTGGTTTTTGGTGCTGCAGCAGGTTTTTTATCTGTCTGGGCTTTTAAACGGTTAATCTGCTTGACCAGTAAAAACATAACAAAAGCCACAATAATAAAGTCAATGATGGTATTTAAGAAAAGTCCATAATTAATCGTGGGAGCTCCTGCTGCTTTAGCTTCCGCCAGAGAGGAGTATGCTTCTCCGGATATATTAAGGAAAAGGTTGCTGAAATTTACCCGACCCAGCAATAAACCAATAGGGGGCATCACTATGTCATTAACCAATGAGGTAACTATCTTGCTGAAAGCAGCACCTACAATAAAACCAATAGCCAAATCTACAAGGTTTCCCCTCATAGCGAATTCCTTGAACTCTTTTAACATTTTACCTCCACTTTAAAATTAAATATTTTTTTATAACAATGTATATTTTAACAATTAATCTTATGGAGAGCAAGATAAGGTATTATTATTCTTGTTATGGTGAAAAACTTTTCTTTTCAATGGCATCTTACCAATTTATGCAACTTGAGGTGCCAGCACTGCTACCAGACAGTATTTAACAACCAGCGGGATTTGCCTATCAAGGAAAACTTGAACATTCTTTACGATGTGGTAGATAGTTTAGAGAAGAATGGCTATGATTCCTTGAGCATAAATCTAACCGGTGGCGAACCATTAATGTCAGACCTGACTTATGATCTTTTGGATAGTATTACCAATGATGCTCGTTACTCTTTAATAAATGAAGTTAATATTATTACCAATGGCTTATTTACCAGAAGACTCTACCCCTATTTAAATAACTCCTTGATTAAGCAAATAAAAATTTCCCTGGAAGGACCAACCAGGGAACTAAATGATGCCATAAGAGGAGTTAATGTGTTTGATAGGGTGATAGCGAATATAAAGTTATTACCCCCAGAAAAGGTTATTTTTATGTTTACTCTGGCCGACTATAATTACAGGTTTTTAGAAGAAATGGTTGAATTAGCCATAAAAACTGGTGTAAAAGGTTTAATTTTAGAGAGGTTTGTGCCTCTGGGGAGAGGAAAGAATATTATAGAAAGAACATTAAATGCTCAGCAATGGTATGAATGTTTAGAATTCATTTCTCATAATTTTCAGATGCCTGTTTTTGAACTGTTGCCTTATAAAGCATTCTGGATAGATTTAGAAACCAAAGATTGTTATGGAGCTGCCTGTAATCTGGGGGACGAATCCATGTGTTTAATGCCTGATGGAGTAGTGTATCCCTGTCGCCGACTACCTGAAGTTATGGGAAATTTGCAGATTAACTCCTTTGCTATGGTTATGAAGAGATTATCCGAGTACAGAAATCAATTTGATAGAAGAAACCTTAAAGGAAAGTGCCTCTATTGTGAAATACCCGGGTGTATCGGGTGCAGGGCAACGGTCTTAGCGCTTCAGGGAGATGCTTTTGCTGAAGATAAACAGTGTTTTCTAAGTAATCAGGAAAATAGTTTTACTACCAGTTGAGCAACTCTTTTTCCCAGTTTGCTGGCGTTTTCCAGGCATTTTTTATCAGGGGAACCAGAGCAGGCAACCCCATAATGACCGGTAGCTTCTAATGGATCACCAACTACCACCATTCCGTAAATCAGGAAAGCCTGTAGTATAGACATTAAGGTAGTTTCCTTCCCACCTGAAGGGTCAGCGGAAGTAGCAAAAGCAGCGCCTATTTTACCCTCTGTATATTTTCTTACACTTACAAAATCATCCAGAACTGTTTTTAATTCTCCTGCCATAGAGCCAAAATATACAGGTGAGCCAGCAATAATACCCTGGGAATTAAGAAAATCTTCCTTCACCACTTCTGAGGTGGTTTTCATATTAACGGTTACCCCGGGTACTTCCATTACACCCTTTTCAATGGCTTCAGCCAATTTTCTGGTATTACCAGTTTTAGAGTAATAAACTATCAAAACTTGCATTCAATTTTCTCCTTAAATTTATTAAGGTTGAAGAGCGTCCTCCATCCCTTCAATCAAAATTTTAACTTTATTGATACCAATAAACTGCCTGGCTAACTCTTCTACCGCTTTGGTAGTCATAAATATGGCCAAAGAACCACCCTTGGGGTCAAAATCATCAGAGAAATTAAGTATGGCTGTACCTTTTTCATCTATATCCACGCTCAATACTGTTCCTCCCTTAATTATCGGAAATGCTCCCTGGGCTTTTTCATCCTCATTGGGACCCTTTATAAGCTCAACCATAGCAGATTTTAAAACATCTAAAACATCCGGGAAATAAGGAACGAGCCTTCTTAGTAAAGTGAAATTTGCCCCATAACCTGTTTTATCAGAAAACCCTGCTGGTATCCATATCTCGTAATAATCTATGTTGTCAACATTAACTCTACCAATCTGTAGGCCTGGTCTACCTACATCTATAATATCAACCTTATTATCATTTTCAAATTCCTGCAATTTCATGGCAATACCAAGAAAATAGCCACCCACAAATAGGGATAGTCCAAAAATTATTATTAAGATAACTAACAATATCTTCTTACTCAACTTACGCCTCCTATAATTATCAAGATATTGAAATTTAAAAAGTCCTCAGAATAAATAATTTTTATACATATTAATTATATAATATCTGAAAATAGGATTTAATCAACCGACCTTCATCAAAAATAATCTATCCGAAAGGGGGTTATTTATCAAAACCATCTTAAATGAGGAAAAGGTGTAGAGTCACCAAAGCCAGCCAAAGGTTTCAGGAACTATCAAAGAAAGATAGAGAAAAAAAGAAGCATATTTATAAGAGTTTGAGATTAACGAATGCATAGACCCGAACCCAGTGAACTTTTGAGTGTATTTGTAAAAGTTTGAACGGGCTACCATGCTTTGTGCAACAGCCTGCGTAGACCTGAACCCAATTTACAAAAATATTTTACCTGAAAATAGAAACATGCCACACCTTCCGGGTATAAAAACCCTGGTTTGTGGAAATCTATTATTAAAAATAAAATAAATATTATAAAATGAGTTAAAAGAGGAAAGTAAATGAGTCAACAAAATAAATTTACCATAAAATCCCAGGAAGCCTTGCAGGCATCTCAGTCAATTGCTGAGGAATACAAGCATCAGGAGCTTCTTCCAGAGCATCTGATTCTTTCTCTTCTAAAGGACCAGCAATCTATAATTATGGACATCTTGCAGAAAATCGGGGTAGATGTACATAATCTAATTACCAGTCTGGAAGGCCATCTAAAAAACTTACCCCGGTTAACCTATAGTTCCCAGTTGTATTTGTCTACCAGGACCAAATCCCTGCTGGATTTAGCTGAAAAAGAAATGGAACGGTTAAACGATGAGTATATTTCTGTTGAGCATTTTTTATTGGCTTCACTTGCTGAGGGTGGCTTAGCTTCTGAACTATTAGGAAAGGCAGGAGTCACGAGAGATAGGGTATTAGGAGCCCTGAAACACATAAGGGGTAGCCAGAGAGTGGTAGATGAACAACCCGAAACAAAATACAAACCTTTAGAAAAATTCGGAAAAGACCTCACCGATCTTGCTCGCCAGGGAAAAATAGATCCTATCATTGGTAGAGACCCGGAAATAAGAAGAACTATGCAGGTGCTATCTCGTAGGACCAAGAATAATCCAGTACTTCTTGGTGACCCCGGGGTGGGTAAAACTGCTATAGTAGAAGGTTTAGCTCAAAGGATTATCCAGGGTGATGTCCCGGAAGGACTTAAGAATAAAAGGGTATTACAACTTGATTTATCCGCCCTTATAGCTGGAACCAAGTATCGGGGGGAGTTTGAAGACCGTCTTAAAGCAGTTTTGCAGGAAATTACTGCTTCAGGGGGAGAGATAATTCTTTTTATAGATGAATTACATACCCTGGTAGGAGCCGGGGGAGCAGAGGGAGCACTTGATGCCTCTAATATGTTAAAACCCATGTTAGCCAGGGGTGAGCTCAGGTGCGTGGGAGCTACCACTGTGGAAGAATACAGGAAATATATAGAAAAAGATAGAGCATTAGAAAGGAGATTCCAACCTGTAAATGTGGAGGAACCTTCAGTTGAGGATACTATTTCCATTTTAAGGGGATTAAAGGAAAAATACGAGATACATCATGGAGTTCAGATTAAGGACGAAGCTTTGATTGCCGCAGCTAAGTTATCCAGCAGATACATAACTTCAAGATATCTGCCTGATAAAGCTATTGACCTGGTAGATGAAGCGGCGAGTCGTCTAAGAATGGAGATGGATTCAATGCCCCAGGAACTTGATAATCTTCGCCGTAAAATAATAGTTCTGGAAGTGGAGAAGCAAGCTTTAAGGAAAGAACCGAGCAACCAGGAGAAAATTACCAATATTGAAAAAGAACTGGTTGATTTGAAAAATGATTATGATAGCCTTTCCCATAGCTGGAAAGAAGAAAAAGAGTTAGTAACCAATATCAAGAAAGCTAAAGAAGAGATTGAAAATTTAAAATCAGGGTTAAAAATTGCCGAAAGAAATGGAAACCTTGAAAAAATGGCAGAAATTACCTATGGAAAGCTTCCCGAAAAAGAAAAGTATCTAAAAGAAGCAGGAGAAAAACTATCTCAACTGCAAATAGAGAAAAGGTTGTTGAAAGAGGAGGTTGGAGAGGAAGATATTGCGCAGGTTATTTCAAATTGGACAGGAGTACCAATAAGTAAATTGATGCAATCGGAAGTAGAAAAATTGGTGCAAATGGAAGATTATATCCACCAGAGAATGGTTAATCAGGAGGAAGCAGTTAAACTGGTTTCAGATAGTATCAGGCGTTCTCGATCAGGACTTTCCGATCCCAATAAACCTCTGGGCGTATTTCTCTTTTTGGGACCTACCGGGGTAGGTAAAACAGAGTTGGCGCGTTCCCTGGCAGAATTCCTGTTTAATGATGAAAAAAATCTTATCAGGATAGATATGTCTGAATATATGGAAAAACATACAGTCTCCCGGTTGATTGGTGCTCCTCCAGGATATGTAGGTTACGAAGAAGGGGGGCAGTTGACCGAGGCTGTTAGAAGGAAGCCTTATTCGGTATTGCTTTTTGACGAAATTGAAAAAGCCCATCCCGAGGTGCACCAGGTTATGCTTCAAATATTTGATGAAGGAAGACTTACCGATGGTAAAGGAAAAACAGTAGATTTCAAGAATACTATTATTATAATGACTTCCAATATAGCTACTGACTATATTTTAACTTCAAAAGAAGGACCAAACCAGGAGAAATTCGTCGCGGAAGAGATTAAAAAGTATTTCAGACCTGAATTTTTAAACCGTATTGATGGGATGGTAATATTCAAAAAACTGACCCAGGAACATCTTAAAAGTATCGTGGAAATACAGTTAAAACATTTAGAAAAGAGACTTCAGGAAAAAGACATCAGGCTTAATTTTACCAGTAATCTAAAAAACTTCTTAGTCAAGGAAGGTTATGACCCGGTTTATGGTGCCAGACCTTTAAAGAGACTCATTCAGAAAAAAGTAGTTGACTTCCTGGCTCAAAAATTTCTTTTAGGAGAAATAAAAGCAAGAGAAACTATAACCCTTGAGGTTAATGAAAGAGGTGATATTCTACTACAAAAGTAGTATTATATTAAAATAAAATACCATTTAAGGAGCAAATGATGAAAACAGGTGCTGATAGTTTTTTCCCCAGAGCTATGAAACACATCCAATACCTTTCAGAAAAAATTGGTCCCCGGGGGTCTACTACCTTAGCTGAAGCCAAAGCCGCGGAATATGTGAAAGGTTATTTAGAATCAATAGGCTTTACTCCCATGATAGAAAGTTTTAAGAGTGCTACTTCTGCCTGGTGGCCTGCGTCTATCGGACTTGGTTTAGCTTTGTTGGGGGCTTTGTTATTCTGGTTTTTGAAAGCCGGCTCTCTTTTAGGTTTAATCATAACCCTCTGCGCGGTTGTTTTTATACTTCTGGAATTCAGTTTTATTACCAACCCCTTACGCTGGCTTATACCCAAAGGTAAAAGCCAAAATGTTTGGGCTATTGTTCCAGCCAATGGTGAGGTGAAAAAACGGGTAATTTTATCTGCCCATCTTGATACCCACCGGACTCCAATAGTTTTCAGCTCTTCTTTATGGTTAGAATTATTTAAGTATCTGATACCTTTAGGACTCCTTTTTATGGTTTTAAGCAGTATTTTTTATGGATTAAATATCTTTATTGACCTATCAACCTATAGGAATTTAATACTTGTTCCTACCGCTTTTATCTTTCTTGTCTTTCTTTTAACCCTACAACCTGATTTTTCTCCCTATGTGGAGGGCGCGAATGATGATGCCAGTGGAGTGGGGGTAGTTCTAAGTATGGCAGAATATTTGAAAAGTAATCCCCTGAATAATACCCAGGTCTGGATTGTGTTTACCGGTTGCGAAGAGGTTGGTTCCTATGGGGCAGATGCTTTTCTTAAGAAACATAAAAGTAAGCTTAATACAGATAACTTACCGGTGTACTGGTTTACCTATGACTCGGTAGGTGGAAAAGGTGGTGAATTAACCTATATAGATAAGCATACCTTCCTTACTGTAGCCGAAACCAGTAAGGATATAGTTGATTTACTGAATAAGGTCGGAATAGATAATCCAACCTTAAAAGCTGTTCCTAAATCTTCTCGTTCAGGTTACACCGATAGTCATGTAGCGGAAAAATATGGCTTAAAAACTGTAACTTTTCTGCATCAAGATAAAGATGGAAAACTTCCATTTTGGCACAGGCAGTCAGATAATCTAAAAAATATTGATGAAGATTTAGTAGAAAGAACCGAGAAATTAACTTTGAAATTGTTGGAGGAGTTAGATATTGTTAGTTAACTAATGGAAACCAGGGATTTTGAATATTATCTACCTCCATATCTTATAGCTCAAACACCGATTGAACCCAGAGATGCCTCCAGACTGCTAATTCTTAATAAAAGTGAGCAATTGATAGAAGAAGGGGTATTTCGTGATATTACGAAATATCTCTCTCCAGGAGATGTTCTGGTCTTAAACGACTCGCGGGTTATACCTGCACGCCTCTCAGGGAAATTGCCCTCAGGCGGAAAAGTAGAGATATTTCTTTTGAATTCTAAAGGTGATGGTTTCTGGGAAGCCCTGGTAAAACCCGGGAAAAAACTTAATCCTGGGAAAATTGTATTATTTGGTGATATTAAAGCAGAAATTGTTGATAGAACAGTGTTTGGTGGGAGAATAATCAAATTTCCCGATGACAAGGTGGTTGACGAAGTTCAAGAAAAATATGGGTCTATGCCCCTACCACCTTATATAAAAGAATCGCTTCTTAATCAGGAAAGGTATCAAACCGTGTTTGCAGAAAAAAATGGTTCTACTGCTGCTCCTACGGCAGCACTCCACTTTACCCCCCGATTATTAGAGGAGTTGAAGAATAGGGACGTGGAAATTGTGTATATTACCCTTCATATGGGTCTTACCAGCTTCAGGCCTATTAAAGAAGATTTAATTGAAGAACATAAAATGGAAAGAGAATACTATAGTGTACCCATCACTACCGCTGAAAAAATAAAGGAAGCCAGGGAAAGAGGAAGTAAGATTTTTGCTTGTGGAACCGATGCGGTGAGAACTCTGGAAACAATCGCTTTGAATGATGGGACGGTGCAAGCTGGAGAGGGTTTTTCGGAACTATTTATCACGCCAGGATACCGGTTTAAGGTAGTGGATGCCTTTATTACCAACCTTCACCTGCCAAGGTCATCTCATCTGGTGCTGGTTTCTGCTTTTGCTGGCAGGGAGTTTGTACTTAAAGCTTATGATTATGCTATTAGCAATAACTTTCGTTTTTATTCGTTTGGAGATGTTACGCTGGTTATTTAAAAATATTTGTGGTTATTGAATTCTTCTTTTAGTACTCCCATTATTAATAGGTCATAAAACTTACCCATTTTAAAGGAATTTTGTCTGAGCCTTCCCTCCAGTACAAATCCCACTTTTTTATATAGTTCATAAGCACTCTGGTTAAACTCATATACTTCCAGGAGAACTTTGTGGAGGTTCAATTCCCCAAAAGCGTAATTTAAAAGAGTAATAAGGGCATCTTTTGCCACACCCATTCTCCTGAATTGAACGCCTACAACGGTTTCCAGATAAGCTCTCTGGTTTAGCTGGCTGATATCTTTAAGGGCAACATATCCAGCTAACTTATCTTCAAAAATTATGGAAAGATAAACCCCCTCAGAAAGCCTATTTTTTAAGTCTGCTATATCAACTGTGTATCTAATAGCGAGATTTATCCTGATTTCTGGGTCGTTTAGCCAAAGCAAAAAGGTAGAATAATCTTCCTCAACGACACGCCTTAATATTACTTTTTCACCTTTTAAAAATATTTCATTCATAACCTTATTTTACCAAATGTTATAAGAAATAAAATAATTTAAGAAAACGGTGGTAAAAGGGATAGTCCCCAATCCTGATTTTCCCATGTTCTTTTATCCTGAAAAAAGATATAATTTAGTACATTTTGCTTCTCAAAGTGAAGTAAAAGACCATATTTCTTTTTGTGTTGTCTAATATTTAAAAAATTAAAGTGGAGGGATTGATGTTAAAGCCTTACCTGAAGCAGTTATTTGAGATTTATAATCAGGGAGATGCTCGTGAAGAAAGCTATTACACTGCTTTAGAAGAATTATTTGAAGAGAATACTCGTTACGCAGACAATAGAAATATTCATATAACAGTACTTCCCAGGAAGACTGAAGCAGGTAACCCTGAGTTTAGAATCTGGGATGGTACGCAGAAAATTGTTGGATAAATGCATTTTCAGATAACTAAGTTATAACTTAATTATTTGTTTCAAAAAATATGACCAAACAAGGGGTAAAGTTTTATGGAATACATAAAATTACCAATGAGACAACGAAAGAGAATTGCTCTGATTGCTCATGATAACAAAAAAAAAGAGCTTTTAGAATGGGCTTATTTTAATCGTGAGCTACTTGCTCAACATGAACTCTTTGCTACTGGAAATACAGGAGCACTTCTGGAAAAAGAACTTGGGCTTAATATAGTTAAACTCAGAAGTGGCCCCTTAGGTGGCGACCAGCAAATAGGGTCTAAGATAGCAGAGGGAGGGATAGATTTTCTTATCTTCTTGTGGGACCCTTTAGAGCCACAACCTCACGATCCTGATGTGAAAGCACTTCTACGTATTGCCATAGTCTGGAATATACCGGTAGCCTGTAATAAAGCGTCAGCTGATTTTATGATTTCATCATCTCTAATGACTGGGGAATACCTGAGATTTATTCCCGATTATTAGTTTTTATTTCTATTACCGTTCCTTTTAAAACACCTTTAGATTTTATACCTTCTCCTTTGGCAGGAAGACGGTCAGCTTTGATAGGTATGTTAATATTTTCCAGGTAAAAAACACCTTTTTGAGGATCAACTTTAGCAACTTTTCCCTCTAATTTTACGGGTAGGGGGGTAAGAGATTCCTTTAGTTTTAGTTTTAAAGTTTCTGTCTTGTAAGTACCATTATCTTTTTTTACTTCTATTAACACTTCTTCGCCTTCTTCTGGCAAAGCCCCTTTAAACTTTACTGTAAAAGGAAAAGTGCTCAATGAGAATAATTTATCGGTAAAATTGGCATTAACCACCGAGCCTTCTACCATAAGGGTTTTTTCCTTTAAAAGATTTTTCAGAGCAATGGCTTCTTTTCTAAGAGATACCAAAGTTTTTATTGGTGGAAGATGGTAATTTCTGAGTATATTACCCCAACTTAACCCCTCCTTACGTAAGAGAAGTAATTCTACGGGATTTGTATTGATTTTTTTGGATAGCAGATAAGCAATGGTTATTTCTTTAAGAGGAATATTCTGCAACCGCTCCCTAAGGAGTTTTTGATTGGTTGCATCTATATCCAGCAATTGTGCCCAGAGGACACCCTCTTCTTCCTGATAAGAGGAGGTCAGGCTGACTAAAGTACTATCCAGAAGGGGTTTGGAGACCAAATCAAAAGCAAAAAGATAATTGATAAGGGGAGTTAGAAGCATGGCAAAAATAACCAGAGAGACTGCTGTTAGCTTAATTGCCGGGGAAAATATAAAACTCTTTCTGAGATTTGTGGTAAATTGTGGCGGAGGTGGAATAATGGTGGGAAGGGTGTTTAACTCCTTTTCATAAAAAGATTTTAGAAGAGGAGAAAATTTTTCCTCCAGCTTACTTAGCTGGTACTCATTATTATTTTTTCGGGTTTTAAAAATATTAAAAAACTTATTTATCTTCATTGGAAATTTTTTCCTTCAGGTACTTCAAAGCATAATGAAGTCGGGACTTAATAGTTCCTTCAGGAAGAGAAAGGAGGTTGGATATCTCGGCAATATTATAGTTATCGTAAAAGCGAAGTTGTAAGACGACCTGATGAATTGGTGGCAGTTTTTCTATAATCTCCCTCATCTCATTTATGGTGTGCCTGGAAGTTTCCCCATCTCCAGTTCTGAAATCTAATTCATCGTCATTAACATGTGGGTTTTTCCGGGTCTTTCTAAGATGGGTTATACTCTGGTTAATAGTAGTCCTGTGAAGCCAGGATACATAAGCTTCGGGCTTTACATTAGCCATATGGTAGTAAAACTTGGTGAAAACTTCTTGCAACACTTCTTTAGCTTCTTCCTCATCTTTGAGGACCCCATAAGAGAGTCTAAAAAACTTGTGGTACCATTGGTAATAAATATCTTCAAACTCTCCCATCTGGGATGCCTTCACTATGATAAGACGCTTGTAACAGTCATTTCGTTTAATGGCAGGTAAAGTTTTTCCTGGTTTTTAAAATAAGCAAATTTACTGAAATTTAGCTTTTGAGCAATTTCTAAAGCCCGAGAAAAATTTTGTCCTACCTGATCAGGTTCGTGGGCATCAGACCCAAAAGTTAAATCCACTCCTTCAGTTTTAAGTACAGAAAGGATATTCGTTGTGGGGTACACTTCTTTAGCAGCATATCTCAGTCCTGAAGCATTTATTTCCACCACCATTCCTTCATTTTTAAGATTTTTTGCCAGATCCTGAATGGTTCCTTTAAAGTCCTGCCTGGGACGGTGATTAAACTTTTTGGGTAGGTCAAAGTGCCCTACGATATTAAATATACCTGAAAGAATGAGTTTTTTTATCTTTTTGTAATACTCTGAATAAACTTCATCCACAGCCCTGTTATTCCACTCTTCAATTTGGTGGGGGCTATCAAAGAGCCAATCTCCCAGGACATGGATAGAGCCAATGGCATAATCAAAAGGATATCTACCAAGTATTTTCCTGGTCTCATTTTCGTAACCTTCATCATAATCCACTTCAATTCCTAACAAAATATCCAGTTTAGAGGAATACTTCTCTTTTAATTCAAGTACAGTCTTTACATAATAGGAAAGAGTATCTTCAGGCATAGATAAATGGGTAAAGGGTTTCAGGGTGGGTATATGGTGATGGGGGAGGTGGTCGGAAAATCCAAATATTGAAATACCTTTAATTAGAGCAATTTCAATATACTCTTCCATTTCACCCACTGCATGCCCGCAAAGCTTTGTATGAATGTGTAAATCTAACATGACTTATCTCCTTAAAAATCAGATAATGATTAATACATATTTAAGACACTAATAAATATAATACAAGATTAATGTTAAAAAACATATGTTATACTTAATTAGTGGAGAATATCCTGTAAAATGGATGATTATTTATATCAAATCATAAGAATTCAAGGGCTTTTTCTTCTTTTAATTCTTAGCGCTCTTTTTTCAGTTTTAGAGGTATCTTTTCTTTCGGTTAGCAAAAGTAAACTAAAAAGTTTATATGATATCGGTTACAAACGAGCCAAGGTTTACCTGGACTATAAAGATAAACCCGAGGAGCTTCTCCAATCTATACTGGTTGGGAACAACCTGATAAACATTATAGCAGCGGTATTAGCCACTATAGTGTTTTCTGAACTTTTAGTTGATGGAGGAGCGGCTATCGCTGCTATCGTAACCAGCCTGGGTATTATTATCTTTGGGGAGATTATTCCCAAAACCTATGGTTCATATAGGGGAGAAAAGGTGTTATTTATTCTCTCCTGGTTTACTTCTTTTGTACTTTTTGTCTTTAAACCTCTAAGCAAACTACTTGGTGGGTTTTCTATGCTCTTCCTCAGGGTATTCGGTTTTAAAAAAGAAGACCATCCCGCTTCCATAAGCCTGGAGGAAGTAAAGGCAGTGGTGGAAATGGGCGAAGAACACGGTACTATTGAAGAGGAAGAAAAAAAGATGATTCATGGCGTGTTTTCTCTAGGGCAGACTTATGCTTATGAAGTTATGGTTCCCCGTATAGACATGGTTGCCCTGGAAGTAAATACCCCTTATGATGAAGTGCTGAATACTTTTATGGAAAGCGGACATACCCGCTTACCTATTTACGAAGACACTATTGATAACATTATCGGGGTAGTTCATTCCAACGATGTTCTTAGAAACCTGGTTTTAAAAAATGAGATCAAGTCTATAAGAGAGATTATCCGGGAACCCTATATCATTCCTGAAACTAAAAGGGTAGATGAATTATTGAAAGAAATGAAAGTTCTCAAGGTGGCTATGGCTATCGTGGTAGATGAGTATGGAGGAATAGCAGGATTAGTTACCATTGAAGATATTGTTGAAGAAATAGTAGGAGATATTAAAGATGAGTTTGACAAAGAAGAACCAGAAATCGTTCCTGCAGGAGAAAATCAGTTTATAATTCAGGGCAAGGTTTTCCTAGATGATTTAGAAGAACACTTAGGGATTAATTTCCGAGATATTATGAAGAGTGAGGATGAAGAAGAGGAATGGCAGGAAGAATTTGATACCCTTGCTGGTTTTATCTATGCTAAATTAGGTCGTTTTCCCAAAGTAGGGGAAGTTATAGGAAACGACATAATAAAGATTGAAGTTCTGGAAGTAAAAGGAAGGCGTATTTACAAAGTTAAAATATATTTAAGTAATTAGCCTCCACAATCTTTTATCATTTTCTCTACCATCTCAACTGGTACCTTATATTTTAAAGATATTGCATTATAATCTCTACTTAGGAAAGCCTTTTCTTTAATGAGTAAATTACCGGGAACTAATAATTCAGCAGCAAAGTAATTAGCCTCTTCCTCTTCTTTACTTGTTCCACTCAGACCGCACAGGTAGAATTTAGATTGATGAAGGGTGAAATGACCTAATTCGTGAGCCAGAGTGAAATGTTTCCAGGAAGTTTTTAAAAATCTATTAATTCCAATATAAGCCTTATCTTTTAGAAATACCAATAAACCAAAGATATCTTCAGTAAAGGTATAACTGAGGATTTTGATTCCGAGTCTACTTCCTATGGCAAAAGGATTAACCAGTTTTTCCCCTCCAGTGTATTTATTTCGTAATAGCAAGGCCTCTTTACTAATTTCTTTGTGGTTCATTTTTTAGTTTCTTCTTTCAAGAGGAACTCAATAAAGGAAGCAACTGCCTTTTTTCCTTCGGGACTCAAGTTGGAAGCGGCTTTAAATATTAAATCAACTTCATTAAGTCCTTCTTCCAGAAGAGTTGAGGGATTAACTCCTAAAACTTCACTTAGTTTTATTATAGTATCAAAAGAAGGTAGGCGTTTACCTCTTTCCAACTGGGACAAAAAGCCTTCGGTTAATTGTGCTCTACGGGCTAATTCCCTTAGGGAGATACCCAATGCTTCTCGTAATCTTTTAACGGTTAAGCCTAATTTGTTTATCTTGGCCTCTCCCTGTAATTTATTTTTTGAACAAAGCCGGTAATAATTCCAACCAGGTAGTAGAAACCTTCTTAATCTCTTTAGTAGCCATTTCCAAGGGAACCTCAGTTACTTTACCATCTTTGTAGGAAGCCATAAATCCAAACTTTCCTTCGTGTATCAGGTCGATGGCTTTAATGCCCAGAAGGGTCCCTAATACCCTATCAAACAGGGTTGGAGGTCCACCTCTTTGAATATGACCGATTTGCACAGAGCGGGTTTCCAGTTTAGTCCTTTTTTCTAATTCCTCTGCGATATATGCTCCGGCAGCTCTTTTTCCCAGAATTATATGTCCAAAGGAATCCACCTCATTCTGAGTAGAATCCTCAGTAGCAGTAATTTCAATACCTTCAGAAACTACCACTAAACCGTATCCCTTTCTCTGGTGATGTTTAAGAATGGACCTGGAAAGCTCTTCCAGGTTTACCGGAACTTCCGGGAGTAAAACAGCATCTGCTCCTCCTCCCAGGGCAGTATAAAGAGCTACCCATCCTGCATGCCTTCCCATGACTTCCAGAACCATTATTCTTCTATGGCTTTTAGCCGTATCTCTTAACCTTTCCAGCGCTTCCATGGATATGGTAGAGGCTGTATCAAAACCAAAGGTAAAATCAGTTTCAGATAGGTCATTGTCCATAGTTTTAGGCACTCCTACAACTCTTGCCTTAAAATCGCTATATAACCTGGACGCAACTCCAAGGGTATCTTCTCCCCCAATAGCGATAAGAGCGTCAAGTTTAAGTTTGGAAATGCTTTCTAAAACTTTTTCAGAACCTCCTTCTATTTTATAGGGATTAGTTCTGGAGGTTCCGAGGATGGTGCCTCCCTGATTGATTATTTCTTCTACATCCTTAAGGTTAATCTCTATTCCTTCTCCCTCTAACATACCCTTCCAACCTAAAGGTACACCTATAATTTCATCAGCAAAATCTATTCCCCGGTAAACAATGGCTCTAATAGCCGGGTTGAGTCCCGGGCAATCACCTCCACCGGTTAGTACCCCGATTCTCATTTATTATCCTCCTTTATACCCTATTGGAAGCCCCGAAGAGCCTTACTTTATTTCTCACAACCTCTTTTACCAGGTCCTTAGAAATTTTTAATATTTTACGAGGGTCAACTTCCCCGGGGAAATTATCCAACCCGATTCTCATGCCTTGAACAAAAGCTTTATTCAACTCGGTAGCTATATTTACTTTAGCAATACCCAACTTGATACCTTCAATAATATATTCATCTAATACCCCGGAAGAACCATGTAAAACCATAGGTAGGTCAATTTTTTCCCTTATTTTTTCAATTCTATGGAGGTCTAATTTTGCCTCCTGTTTTAACAAGCGGTGTATGCTTCCAACAGCTACAGCCAGTGAATCAACACCAGTTTCTTTAACGAATAATTCTGCTTCTTCGGGATTGGTCATCAACATCTCAACCTCTTCCTCTCTGATGCCTTCTTCGCTTCCTCCAACCCTCCCTAATTCAGCTTCTACGGGAACACCCACGGCGTGAGCCATTTCCACCAGAGACCTGGTTATACGGACATTATCTTCGTAAGATAATAAAGAACCATCAAACATAAGTGAGGTAAAACCTACTTTCAGGCACTCTACATTTTGCTTAAAATCAGTTCCATGGTCAAGGTGTAGAACTACCGGGATAGATACAGAATCAGCTACATTTTTTACCATATCTACTATATTATGCAAGCCAGCATATTTAATAGCACCCTGACTGGCTTGCAAAATTACTGGAGATTTCTCTTCAGCACAGGCTTCAATTATAGCTTGTACATACTCCAGGTTATTAGCATTAAAAGCTCCAACGGCCCATCCTTCTTTATAAGCCCTGATGAGAATATCTTTACTGGTGGTTAAAGGCATTTAAACCTCCTATAAAAAATATTTAACCTGTCTATCAATAAAAATGAATTATCAAAATAATATCATAACAGAACATATTTTAATTATTGATATTTATCAAAAAAAAATATTTTAAGGAAAAAAGTTTAGTTATGTTAGGTCTATAGTTTTCTGCGTTATTGCTGAATATAATTTTATTAACCCATCAATGTCTTTTAAAGAGGCTATCTCTACTGTCGAATGGGTATATCTTACTGGAAAGCAAACGGGTATAGTTTTGTAGCCTTTATAGGCTGTTTCCACAGCACTGGCATCAGTAGAGCCACCGCTAACGCCGTATTGCAGGGTAACTCCAATCTGGAGAGCGATTTTTTCCATAAAACTAATAAGCTCTTTTCCTGCTACCATTCTATTGTCAACTATTCTCAAGGTCGGTCCTCCTCCAACTTCAAAAGAACCCTCGTACATAGAGGCGACACCTGGAAAATCAGGACTGGAGATAGAATCACAGGCAATGGTAATATCAGGGTTAAATTGCGGACCAAGGACCATAGCACCTCTCAACCCGATCTCCTCTTCGGTAGTAAAAGCAAGGACAACTGTGTTTTCCGGAGGATTCTCTTTAAGGTGATGGAGAAGTTTAATAAGCGCATAGCAACCCAATCTGTCATCTATTCCACGACAGCAGATTAAGTCATCACGATTAAAAAAGGAGAATTCTTTAGTAAATACCATGGGAGTACCTATTTTGATTCCCAGGGCAAGTGCCTCTTCACGGGTTTTAACCCCGATATCAATTTTTAACTGATGAAAAGGGGTGGTTTTTTCTTTTTCCTGGGGTTCAATGGTAAGGTGGGGAGGCTTCAACCCTATAATACCCATTACTTCACCTTCGTCTGCGAGTATCCTTACAATTCTGGAAGGGAGGATGCGGTCATCAATACCTCCGAGTTTTTGGAAGGAAAGATAACCCTTTTTGTCTATGGCTGAAACCACCAGTCCCAACTCGTCCATATGAGCCATAAACAGGGTTGTAGAGACACCTTTATTACCTTTTACGATAGCTATAAGGTTTCCCAAAGCGTCTATTATGACATCATCTGTGTACTTTTGAGCCTCTTTTTTAATAAATAACCTGATAGGTTCTTCGTAACCAACCACCCCAGGAGTGTTAAGCAGGTTGGTTAACAGGGTTAAATCTTCTTTTAACATGACACACCTCCATAGGTTAAATTTATAGCATCTTAATTATTTTAGTCATTTCTATCTTAGAAAAGGTAAATTTAATAAATACTGTCGCAAATTAGGTAAATTATAACAGGTTTATTTATGTCATGTTAGAATTAGGTAATTCAGAATTATGGAGGTAAAACTTTGTGTTTAAAATGAAAAAAATAGCGCTGGTTATTGACAAAAATTTTGAAGACTCAGAAGCTATATATCCCTATTTCCGATTGAAAGAAGAAGGGGTAGAAGTTATCATTGCTGGACCGATAACAGCAACTGTTTATAATGGTAAGTGGGGTTACCCCCTTAAGTCTGACATTTCTATAGATGAACTTAAGGTTTCTGATTATGACGGGGTGATTGTACCGGGAGGTTATGCTCCGGATTTACTAAGGAGATATCCGCATCTTTTGCTTTTTGTGTATGAGCTGTTCAATCAAGGAAAGTTAGTAGCCTCAATATGTCATGGTCCCTGGGTGTTGATCTCAGCGAAAATACTTTCTGGAAAACGGGTAACCTGTGTCCCCGCGATTAAAGATGATGTTATTAATGCGGGAGCTTCCTATCTTGATGAGGAAGTAGTGGTTGAAGGAAACCTGATTACTTCAAGAAATCCTTTTGACCTTCCAGCTTTTATGAAAGCTATCATAGTTTTTCTGAGTAAAAAGTAATAGTAATAATTTTTATAAAAAGCAAAAATTAACTCCAGTAACCAGAAGGAGAACCTATGAAAATTGTTATTATTGGAAATGGTACTGCAAGCATTACTGCAGCCAGTACTATTAAGAAACAAAACCCTTCAGTATCCCTTACCCTGATAACCCAGGAAAGTTATCCCTATTACCCCAAGCCAAACTTAATTGAGTTTATGGCAGGTAGAATAAAATTGAATGAGTTGTTTATAAGAAATCTTGATTGGTATAGGAATATGGGCATTAATTTACTCAATAAAAATCGGGTTATACAGGTAAATTTTGCTGAAAAGGAAATTATGCTGGAGAGTGGTGAGATTGTTATTTACGATACTCTTCTTATTGCCTCAGGTTCAAAACCAAATTTGCCCCGTGTTCCCGGGGTTGAGTGGGTCAAAGTTTTTACTCTGGGGAGTCTGGAATCATGTTTTTCCTTAATGGAAAAAGCGGGAAAAGAAGGTGAAGCCTTGATTATCGGTGGAGGTATACTGGGTCTGGAGGTAGCTAAAGCTTTAAAAGATACTTCTGTGGAAAAAGTAACTGTTTTAGAGCAATCTGATTTTCTTATAAGCAGGCAGCTGGATAAAAAAGGCGGAAAACTTCTCGGAGATAGATTTCAGGATATGGGAATAAAAGTAATTTATACAGCCAAAACCAAAGAGCTGGTTCAGATAGACAATGGTGCCAAGGTAGTTCTGGAGGATGGAAGAGAATTAACTTCCCCGGTAGTGATAGCCTGTATTGGTACCTCTCCCGAGATGAATTTTTTAAGCTCTTCAGGACTTCAACTTAACCGGGGAGTGGTAGTTGATAAGTATTTAAAGACTAATATTCCTGATGTTTTTGCTGCTGGAGATGTGGCTGAGTTTGAGGGAAAAACCTGGGGTATTATGCCAGTAGCCTTTGAACAGGGAGAAATAGCTGGTCTATCTATGCTTGGCGAGAAAGTGGAATACAAAGGGACTATACCTTCCAATAAATTAAAAGTTGCCGGGATTAATCTATTTTCTATGGGCATAATAAATCCACAACCCGATGATGGTTGTATCGCCCTGATTAAATATGATGAAGGTAACGGGGTTTATAAAAAAGCGGTATTTGATAGGGAAGGTAAATTAATCGGAATTATTATGCTGGGTTCTACTACTGGAGCTAATCAATTTTCCCGCATCATTAAGGAAGGTATAAACTGTCTTCATTTTGGCTCAGATTTATTGGAAGAAGGTTTCGATTTACCATCAGTTTTATAAGTATCAATTTATATTTAAGGAGTAAACCTATTTAAACATTTAAGGAGGTCATTTATGGCTGCAATTAAAAAAGTACAGGTATCTACCAGATGGAATGGTGGATTTCAGGTTGAATGTAAATCAAGGGACTTAACATATTATGTTGACCAACCAAAAGAAGGGGGAGGAGAAAATAAAGGTCCAACCCCTCTGGAATATTTATTTGCTTCCCTGGCAAGCTGTTTAACTACTATTGGATTAATAGTTATGAGAGAGCAAAAATTAAATATCAGGAATCTGGAAGTAGATGTGCAGGGGGAATTAGATTTGGAAGTTTTGATGGCGAAGAAAAAGAACTTCCGTGCTGGTTTTTATGATATAGTAGCAACCGTTAGAATAGATGGAGACCTCAGTGAAGAAGAAAAACATAGATTCCTTGAAGAAGTTGACGCCAGGTGCCCTATTTCTGATAATCTTATGAATCTCACACCGGTAATAGTAAAACTCGGCTAATTTTTAGTATTTAGAAAATCAACACGAATGCCCTTGTTTATTAGAGGGCATTTAGTTTATTGGCCCTTTTCCCTCTTCTCTACCAGATACCAGTATTGCCAGTAATATCAATACTGCTCCTAAAATAGCTAAGGGAACGGGAGTTTCTCTAAAAATTATTAAACCTAAAATGGTTGCACCAATAGGTTCCCCAAGTATGGCTAAAGCAATAAAATTTGGAGAAAAGAATTTTAGTGCCCAGTTCAGGGAAGTGTGTCCGACAATTTGTGGGATTAAGGCAAAAAGGATAAAAATTAAATATTCCCTTGAGGTAAAACCTGTTAATTTAGTGGAAGATAAGAAAGTAAAAATGAGTAATGTTAGAAAAGTGAAACCGTAAATAGGAAATACAAAAGAAATAAGATTGTATCGTTTTCTTAAAATAGAGGTACAAATAAGGTATAGTGAAGCAAATATACCCCCGGCTAAAGCGAGGCTGTTTCCTAACATAGCTTGGGGAAAAACCTGTCCGTTTAAGGAAGGAGAAGGTTGGTAATACAGTATGAAAGAACCGCTCAAAGCCAAGAGGATTCCCCATATAATTCCCCTGCCGGGTATTTTTCTAAAGAGTATAAATGAAAAGAAAGTTACGAAAATAGGATTCAGGGTGACCAAAATGGTGGAGTTTAAAATAGAAGTGTACCTAAGAGAAGATATCCAGAAGATAAAGTGAAAAGCCAGAAAAAATGAAGTTAAGAGAAAAAGCTTAAAATCACGCTTATCCCACTTTTTACACCCCTTTGCATACAAAAAATAGGGCAACATAACTAAAGCGCTTAGACCTAAACGGTAGGTGGCCAGTGTTAAAGCTGGAGCTTCTGAAAGCCTGATTATGATTGATGAGGTCGATACTGCAACAATTCCAGTAAGGATGACTAAATATTTCAAAGTGTGCTGATGTCTCTTTTTCTGTAAATTAAAACCGATAGAGTAAATAAAGAAATTATAATCACCAGAAATATATTAAGATGGGTTAAATCAATCTTTTTTTCCAAAAGATACTGGACAGGGTTGTAGTATTTGAATATAGATAAAAAGCTTATCTTATCAATGGTTTTATGTAAATCGGCAAGTGCATTCAGTATATGAGAACTAAGGAAGAAAGTAAAAGAAATTAAGGTTGCTCCACCACCTTCTTTTAAAATTATAGTTAAAAAAAGTGTGAATAAAAGAATTACCTCAAAGAACAACCATCCATAAAGACCTACAATAGTTAATCCTGAGAAAGTTAAGGGGATATCGTTAAATGTACTTATAAGATATGTTGCGTAAACAGTGAAAAAAGCCAGAAAAGCAAGTATAATTGATGAAGATAAAAAACGGGTAATAATGATAGTTTCTCTTTTCAAAGGATATGACATCAAAAGTTCCATTGTTCCTTCGTTGGTATCTTTAGCCACTATTCCCATAGCCAGGCTAATAGCAAAACCACCCACTATGATTATCCACCACAAGGAAAAAAGCTCCAGGGAAATAAAACCTTCAACAGTGAGAAGCTGGGTGACATCTATACCTCCTCCTGCTAAAAGACTTAAAAGTTCTTTAGGAAACTTAGACATAAATTTTTCCCATTCACTTGCAGCTATACCTGTAAACATCATGGGCATGATGGCGACAATCGTCCAGCAGTATAATAATAGACCTCCAGTAAAAGCAAGAGTACTTAACCATCTCTCTTTTAAAGAATTTATTAAAAGGTTTAAATTCATATCAGGCCTCCTTTTGGTAGTATTCAAAAAATGTGTCTTCAATGCTTGAAGGCGTAAGACTCATTTCTTCAATTTCGTAGTTTGCTAATACCCTGAGCAGGAGATTAATATCTCCTTTAACCGATAATCTTAGTGATTGATTGTGCTGTTCCAGGAGTTTTACATTATCCAGATTAAATATTTCCAGAGGAATCTGGGTTCTAAAAATAATATCAGCATATCTTACTTTTTTCTGGCTAAGGGCTTCTACATTTTCAATAGTAAGTAATTTACCTTTTTGGATAATTCCAACTCTTTGACAATTTTTTTCAATTTCAGACATGATGTGTGAGGAAAGAAATACCGCTTTACCTCTTTCTTTAAATTCTTTTACTATGTTATAAAACTCTCTTTGCATGACGGGGTCAAGCCCTGAAGTTGGTTCATCAAGGATGAGCAGATCCGGGTCATGCATCAAAGCAGCAACAATAGCTATTTTTTGCTTGTTTCCTTTAGAATATTCTTTTATTTTTTTGGAAAGGTCTATATTTAATCTTTCCAACAGCTGGTTCATAAGTACAGGTTTTTTATGAGGTTTAAAATTAGCCAGATAATTCAACAAACTTTTACCGGTCATATGAGGATAAAGATGAACATCACCTGGTAAATAACCTACTCTTTCTCTTATAGCAAGCGACTCAGTAACTGTATTCAACCCAAAAACAAAACTATTACCCCTGGTGGGGAATAACAAACCCATCAATAACCTGATGGTGGTGGTTTTTCCCGATCCGTTGGGACCCAGAAAACCAAAAACTTCTCCCTGTTCCACAAATAAGGAGAGATCTTCAATACCCTTAGCCTTGCCATAGTATTTTGTCAATTTCTCTGTTTTAATGACATAATTATTTGTTTTTTGAACCATAGCTCCTCCTTATGAAGATATATCATGCAACCTGAAGATAGAACCTTTTCGAAAAGCAGTATAAATAATTATATTACTTCTCAATATATTTAATTAATTCCAATTTCTCCAACATGGAAAAATAATCAATTAAAAGTTTCAAATCCTTCTTTCCGCATTCTAACTTAACCAATCTGGATATTTCCTGGATACTTCTTTTTCCATCAGCCCAATAGAGCCCCAACTCTGTAACTTCTCTAAAGGTGTATGGGTGCTCTTTACTCAGATTGTACCACCTCTCTTTTTCGTCGGGGGTTAGACGATGATGATGATACCAGGTTATTAATATCGGTCCGGGATGTACTCTTAGAGGAATCTTTTGAGAAGCCTGTGTCTCTAAATCAATCTCACCCTTACATTCTTCTGTAAAATCTTTCTCCTCTTTTAAGAGGTGCCTTACCTTCTTTATCTCATCTTCTACAAAGGTCTTTAACTCTTCTTTAAAACTCTCTGTTACATAGTTTGGGTGTAATTTTTTTAAGGAGTCAAGAGCTACAGATTCTCTATCTAAAAGGAAATTAATTTGCTCTCTAAAACAAATACCTGCCTTTTTTTGATTGTCTTCAGATATTTTTTCTTTTACTACTTTTTCTTCAAAACCTGTGATATTTTTATTAACTTCTTTCTGAATTAAGGTAAGAATTCTCTTTTTGAAAGAGGTTACCATCTCTCTTCCTAACCAGAAAACTTCATTTAATTGAGCGTTAGCTATAAATAAAGCATAGGTAGCACTCATCACCCCCGAGGCAAAAAGCATAAAAGGGTCAACTTTATCAGGCGTATCCAGAGAGGTATGGTAGTAGAGGTCAGGCCATTGACCTAACATAAGGCAGGGAATACCAATGGTAGGGTCGGTTAATATATAATGGTCACTTCCACCGCTGTAGGGTGTGGAGGCAATCTTAAAAAGGGGTATCACCTCTCCCTTAACAGCATCTAAACTTTCATCTTCTCTAGACACGGTATCACCAATTCTGGACATCAGGGTATTGACAAAGGATGGTAGGGACATTGGAGTATTAATTAATCTCAGGGTGCTATGAGTCTCCTCCTGTTTCTCCCCGACCATATCCAGGTTTACCCCGGCAATAGTGTTTTCCCTTCTTTCAGGATAAGTAGCTAAATAACCATAAGTTCCAGTCATTTCTGGCACCCAGAGAAGCCGAATCCCCCTCTTTAAAGGTGGTAATTTATTTTCAGAAAGCAAGGTTTTCAAAGTGCGAGTTATTTCTAAAAGGGCACCATTACCGGAAGCGTTGTCATTTGCCGATGGCTGTGGATGGCAGAGGTGGGCTAAGATGATAATTTCTTCTTTAGTTTCCCCGGGAAAAAAGGCTTCTACAACTTCAAAATATCCTGGGTATATTCTTGAATCCACCTTAACTTTAATCTTGACAGGAGGCTTTTTTTCAATATTTGTTTTTTTAATCAGTTCTCTAAGATAAACTCCCTGCTGGGGAGATAATACGAAACCAAAGGCTTTCTTGCTATCTAAACTCCACCAGAAAGCTGAATATTCCACCCCTTTTGGCAATTCCATCTTGCCTCTTACTGGAGGCGATTCTTTCATACCGTCGTAAATAATACCTGTTGCACCGTATTTTTCTACCGCTAAATCGTATACTCGGTGAATATTGCCTTTAGTCAGAACCGCTTTTCCTTTTAATTCCAACCCTTCATATTCTGATTCTTCTTCACCGTCCTCAAGAATTATTAGCTCAACTTCACCAGTAAAAGGAGCACTTCTCTGGATAATAGAAGTGGGGGTTCCTTTAAAATCAGCCAGTATTTTCTTTTCAGGCTCAATTAGATGCAGGGAAGCGTTATTTATCTCCCATTCTTCAAATATTGTGGTTCCTAAATACTGGGTTTTTCCATCAGCTTTTAATTGAAGAATATTACAATCTATGTTCCACTCATCCAGATGTTTCTTAACATAATAAGCTGCTTCTCTAAAACCTGGACTTGCTTGAATGCGGTGAAAGCGAGAAATATCTGTGGTGAACTCCTTGGCTCTTTCTCCAGAATACTCCATTTTAATAATATCCAATATTGTTCTAAACAACGTAACCTCCTTCAAGGTGGCTGGACTCAGGTTTGAAATATACTTTATTTCTTAAATAAGGGTAGGTCCCATTTATTTTCATTCTGTTCAGTCAATCCTCTTTTAGCTTCTCCTAAATCAGAAAGAAATAGTTCAAAGCTTTTATCATATACCCTACCTTTTTGCCTGAGAACATAAGCAGGGTGGAAGACAGGTATAACCTTTATGTTTTTATAGTTAAAACATTTCCCTCTATCTTGAGTTATGGTTTTAAAGTTTTTACCCAGAAGTGATGAGGATGATGGAGAACCAAGGGTAACTATCACCCTGGGGTTAACAGCAGTAATTTCTTTTTCCAGAAAACTAAAACAAGCCTGGATTTCCTCAGTTCTGGGGGGACGGTTAACTTTTTTATGATCAACCTGGTCAAAAGCCCGGCATTTAACGATATTGGTTATCCATACCTCGCTTCTTTCCAATCCTATCTGTATCAATGAATGATTAAGAAGCTCTCCTGCTCTTCCCACGAATGGCCTTCCTTCCCGGTCTTCCTGGTCACCGGGACCCTCACCAATAAACATAAGCTCAGAAGGCATTTTTCCCTCTCCAATTACAGTATTTGTTCGGTAATACCCAAGTGAACAATTTCTACAAGCGTCTACTTCTTTTTTATAAGATATAAGATTATAATCATTCTTGTTAGTTTCAAATAAAAAACCAAGCCTTTGATTGTTCATCGCTTTCCTCGCTAAATTAGAATTATACATATTTTATCACTTATGTTAATCTTTATGGTATTATCATAATAAGGGAGTTTCAATGGTCAACTCTGATGTACAGGTTAAATTGTTAACTGAGAGAATTCTGATTGTCTGAGAAGATATAAGTTTCCCAATTAAGGGTAAATATATTAGGTAATTTTAAATGATAAAAAATGTAAAACTATATAGAGAAAAATTTACACGATGGATTTATGGAGCTATTTAGAAGGAATATGCTAAATTGCCCTGGTCATTACTGGAGGAAATATGGAAAATATTGAACAAGTTGATATCCCAGCGGTACTACCGATTCTACCTCTCAAAAATACGGTAATTTATCCCTACATGATGATTCCGCTAACCGTAGGTAGAGAAAAATCTATCAAATTAATAAAAGATTTGGGGACTAATAAAGTTTTAGGACTAATTTCCCAGACTACAGACCTGGAAGACCCTGAATTTACCGATTTATATAACATGGGAACCGCTGCAGTTATTCTTAAGATGATGCGGATGCCAGATGGAACTATGAGTGTTATAGTTCAAGGTTTGAAGAGAATTATCGTGAAATCCTGGCTTAATAAAGAACCGTATTTCAAATCAGAGGTTGAAGTAATTAATGAAGATGAAAGTGAAACCATTGAAAGTGAAGGGGTTAAAAGACATGCGATAAACTTACTGGAAAAAGTGGTTAGTATTTCACCAGATTTTTCCCGAGAAGTGTATGTGGCAGCTATTAATACTGACAATCCAGGTCGGTTGGCAGATTTAATTACCTCAAACTTAAATTTGAAGTTATCTGAAAGACAGCAAGTTTTAGAAACCATTGAACCTATAAAGAGATTGTTATTAGTTTCTGACTTTCTTCAAAAAGAAATAGAAATACTGGAGGTAGCGGACAAGATTCAGTCCCAGGTGAAAGAGGAGCTGAGTAAAGCTCAAAGACAGGCTATTTTGCGGGAACAATTGAAGGCTATACAGAGAGAGTTAGGCGAAGCTGATGATAAGAACATGGATGTAACAGAATTCAGGAAAAAACTGGATAAAATTGAATTACCGGAACAAGCAAAAGCCTTAGCTGAAAGAGAAATTGAAAAACTTGAACGCATGCCTACTTATGCTGCTGAATATATTGTCAGCAGAACCTATCTGGATTGGCTGTTAAGTCTTCCCTGGAAAACTGCCAGCACCGATAATCTGGGTATTAACGAAGCTTCTACTATACTTAATGAAGACCATTACAACCTGGAAAAACCAAAAGAGAGAATACTTGATTTCTTAGCAGTAAGAAAATTAAAAGGGCAAACTAAGGGACCTATACTTTGCTTTGTTGGACCTCCAGGAGTGGGGAAAACTTCTATAGGCCAATCTATTGCCCGAGCTATGAATAGAAAATTCATTCGCATTTCACTCGGAGGAATGAGAGATGAAGCTGAAATAAGGGGGCATAGAAGGACTTATGTGGGGGCTATACCCGGTCGTATTATTCAGAATTTAAGGAATGTTGGAGTAAATAATCCAGTTTTTATGTTAGACGAGATTGATAAAATTGGCATGGACTTTCGTGGCGACCCATCTGCTGCTCTGCTGGAAGTTCTTGACCCCGAGCAAAACCATTCTTTTGCCGACCATTACATTGAAGCACCCTTTGATTTGAGTTCAATCTTCTTCATCTTAACTGCTAACCTTATGGATACTGTTCCGCCTGCTCTCAAGGACCGCATGGAAGTTATTGAATTGCCTGGGTATACTGAACCGGAAAAAGTTGAAATTGCCAGAAAATACCTGGTATCCAAGCAAGTAAAAGAGAATGGCTTGTCTATTGAAGAGGTAGAGATTTGTACTGATGCTTTGCAGGATATTATCAGATATTATACACGAGAAGCCGGAGTTAGAAACCTGGAGCGTTCCATTGCTCGTATTTGCCGGAAAATTGCTCGTAAGAAAGCTGAAGACGCCCTAACTAACCCAATCAAAGTTGATTCAAGCAACTTACCTGATTACCTCGGTGTAAGAAGGTATAGATTGGAAGAAGCTCAAGAAAAAAGCGAGATAGGGGTTGCAACAGGACTGGCGGTAACTCCTGCAGGGGGAGAGGTCCTGCTGATTGAAACAGCTCAGATGGAAGGAAAAGGGGTTTTATCGCTAACCGGACAACTCGGAGAAGTCATGCAAGAGTCAGCTAAAGCTGGTCTTACTTATATCAGAACCAGGGCAAAAGAGATGGGGTTAGAAAGCAATTTTTATGAAAATAAAGACTTGCATATACATGTACCTGCTGGAGCTATTCCTAAAGACGGTCCCTCTGCTGGAATCGCTATCGCAGTATCGGTTTTGTCATCATTGACCAGAAAATCAATAAGGAAAGATGTGGCTATGACTGGAGAGATAACCTTACGGGGTAAGGTTCTTTCGGTTGGCGGCATAAAAGAAAAGGTAATGGCAGCTCAGAGAGCTGGCATACAAAAAGTGATAATACCATTAGAGAACGAAAAGGATCTTGAGGAAGTGCCAACTTTTATAAAAGATTGCCTTATTATCAAAATGGTTAAACATATGGATGAAGTATTGACTGATGTATTTGAAGTTGATTTGCCTTTAGAAATTAATGAAGGGTGAGGCATTCCTCACCCTTCATACAAAACAATAACCTGTTCTCAAATATTTTTCTTACCTGATTTCTACTTTAGCACCGACTGACTCTAATTTAGCTTTTATTTCTTCAGCCTCTTTCTTATTAGTTTTCTCTTTTATCGGAGCGGGTGCTGATTCAATTAAGTCTTTAGCTTCTTTTAACCCGAGAGTGGTAACTTCACGTACTGCCTTGATTACCTGAACTTTTTGGTCTCCAATCTCTTTAAGGATTACATCAAATTCAGTTTGCTCTTCCTGTGGAGCTGCTTGAGCAGTAGAGGTAGTTCCAGTCATCATCATAGGCATAGCAGCGCTAACTCCGAATCTTTCTTCTAAAGCTTTAACCAGTTCAGATAATTCTAAAACGGTCATTTTCTCAATTAATTCAATAATTTCCTCTTTTTTCATTTAATTTAAACCTCCCTTTTGTTGTTCAATCATTTTTAGAGCTTGAATAAGCCCGCGAAGGGGCCCATTTAGAACATTAAGAAAATTGGATATAGGTGATTTCATCATAAAGGTGACCTGGCTTAACAGCACTTCTCTACCAGGCAAAGTGCTCAAATTGAACATCGCCACAGTGTCAAGCAGATTACCTTCAACAAACCCGCCTTTAATACGGAAAATGGTAGGTTTATCTCTTCCAAAATCAACCAGGAATTTAACTGGAGATATCATATCTTCATATCCGAAAATAATACCAGTAAAACCCCGCAGATCAGGTTGGCTATATCCTAATTTCTTAAAAGCTAAATTAATAATAGTGTTTTTAGTGACCCTAACTTCTCCTTGTTGAGCCTTGGCGCCTTGCCTTAACTTGATTACATCCGAAGCGCGCAAAGATTGGAAGTCAGCAAAAACTACTACTTTTGCAGATTTTACTTTATCTGCAATTAACTCTACTTCCTTTACTTTTTCAGCTTTATACATTACTTCACCAGCCTTATAAAATAAAAAAGGACCTTCGCCCTTTCCGGGGAGGTCCACCGGCTTTCCTGTTAACCTCCCTCCCGCAGGCAATTCGGGCGATTTTAAGGTTCTTCTCACCACCTGCGTTCTTAAGGAGGATTAATAAATAATCCTCAAACTAAATTAAACTATGCTTTTACTGATACTGTTAATAATTTCTTGGGGTCTAATCTGATTCCAGGTCCCATAGTAGAGGAAAGGAAAACTTTCCTGATATACTGTCCTTTGGCAACTGGTGGCTTTGCTTTATTAAGTGCATCAATGAAAGCGTGGAAATTTTCCATCAACAAGTTTTCTGAAAAACTTACTTTACCAAGAGGGACATGTACATTAGCACCCTTGTCAACCCGGAACTCAATTTTACCTGCTTTATAATCTTTAATAGCTTTAACCAGATCAAAAGTAACTGTGCCAGTTTTAGGGTTAGGCATCAGTCCCCTGGGACCGAGTATTTTACCAAGCTTACCAAGTAGGGACATAACATCAGGAGTAGCAATGGCTACATCAAAATCAAGCCATCCTTCCTGAATTTTTTGTACTAATTCTTCTGCACCTACGAAATCAGCTCCAGAATCTAAAGCTTCTTTTGCTTTTTCACCTTTGGTAAATACTAAAACCCTGACAACTTTTCCTGAACCATGGGGTAATACCACCGTTGATCTTACATTTTGGTCAGATTGCCTGGGGTCTACTCCTAATTTTACAGCTACTTCCACAGTTTCATCAAATTTGGCAAAAGCATTCTCTTTTAGAAGTTTAAGAGCTTCTAAAGGTTCATAAAGCTTTGTTTCAACTTTTGTTCTTGCTTCTTGAAGCTTTTTACCCATAACTTTTTTACCTCAATCAGTCTACAATTTCTATGCCCATACTTTGGGCAGTACCTTCTACCATAGTTATTGCTGATTCCAGATTATTTGCGTTTAAGTCAACCATTTTAACTTTGGCGATTTCCTCAACTTGAGAGCGCTTAATCTTTCCTACCTTATCTTTTAGAGGAGTAGAAGAGCCTTTTTCCAGAGATACCGCTTTCTTGATAAGAAAAGAGGTAGGAGGAGTCTTGGTAACGAAGGTAAAGGTGCGGTCTTCAAAAACAGTTACGACTACCGGTATAATTGTTCCTTCCTGGGAAGCAGTTTTTTCATTGAAAGTTCTTACAAACTCCATGATATTAATCCCTCTTTGCCCAAGAGCAGGTCCAACAGGAGGAGCTGGAGTTGCTTTTCCTGCAAGTAGTTGTAATTTAACATACCCGGCTATTCTTTTTGGCAAATTTATCACCCACCTTTTTAAACTTTTTTAATTTGAGTTGCATCCACTTCTACGGTAACATCCCTTCCAAAGATACCAAGCAATATTCTTACTTTATCTTTATCGGGGTATATTACTTCAACAATACCATTTAGACCTTCAAACGGACCACTGGCTATAATTATTTTTTGACCTACTTCCAGAGCAATTTTGGGTACTTTCCCCTCTTCAATTCTATGAAATACTCTGTCCATCTCTTCTTCAGTCATAGGAATAGGTTGGCCGTTTAAATTAACAAAACCAATGACTCCGGGAGTATGCCTTACTACTGCCCAACTTTCTTCGTTAAGGTCCATTTCTACGAAAATATAACCAGGAAAAATTACCTTTTCAACTTCTACTCTTTTTCCTCTTATAAATTCGTGCTTTCTTTCTATAGGAACGAGAACATGTGTAACACTCCCATCCATCACGCTACTTTTGACCCGTCTTAAAATATTATTCTGGACTTTGTTTTCTTGTCCAGAGTAACTATGTAGGATATACCAGGCTGATGGCAATTTATTACCTCGCTACCCCTGTAAATATTTTAGAGAGGAGGAAAGCTAATCCACCATCCCAAAGGCCGACATACATACTAAAAAAGAAGGTAAAAATTAACACTATCTGGGTTGAGGTTATAACCTGCTCTTTGCTTGGCCACATAACTTTTTTTAGTTCAGAGCGTACTTCAAGCAGATACTTTTTGCTGTTATTAAAAGTATTTAAAAAAATGTTTTTCTTTTTAACCACATTTACCTCACTGATTTAATTGGCACGCCCGGAGGGAATTGAACCCCCAACCTACGGTTTTGGAGACCGGCGCTCTACCAGTTGAGCTACGGGCGTACCTAACTTCCAATTTTTACTTTGTCTCCCGATGAGGCGTTGCTTTCCTGCATCGAGGGCAGAATTTTTTTAATTGTAACCTCTCGGTATCATTTTGCTTATTTTTTTCGTTGTGATAATTCCTCGACTTACAGATAGTACATTCCATAATAACTAATACACGCATATCCTACTCCAAAATCTTTGTAACCACGCCTGCTCCCACAGTACGGCCACCTTCACGAA
>JBBIIY010000007.1:58862-80990 GCA_037446255.1 Coprothermobacterota bacterium | reverse complement strand
TATCTGAATCGCTCTTCCAGCCAGATATCACCATGGTCGTGGTAGCCTCGTTGCTCCCAGAAACCGGGGCGGTCTTTATCGGTAAATTCAACACCTCTCACCCACTTGGCACTTTTCCAGAAATATAATTGCGGAACCACTAACCTTAAAGGGTAGCCATGTTCGGGTTTTAAGGTTTGTTGGTCGTGCTTACAGGCAAAAAGTACATCTTCTTTCAAGAAATCTTCTAAGGGAAGGTTGGTGGTGAAATCGTTTTCGCAGTGAATTATTACATATCTTGCTTCTGGAGACGGTTCTACCAAGGAGGCTATCGTGGCCGAGCTTACCCCCTGCCATAAATTACCCAATCTGGACCACTGTTCTACGCAGTGAAAGTCAGCAAAAACTTCCACCTGGGGAAGTTCGAGGAATTCCTGGTAATTTAGAATTACCGCTTTATCAACCAACCCAAAAATGCGAAAATCCCACTTTTCCAAATCTATTCGGGGAACCCTGCCATAATGTAATACGGGCCAGTCTTTGACTTCATACTGACCGGGCGGGAGCCGGTTATTTCTTAAAGTGTCTTTACTGATGATTTTTTTTATTTCACTCATAAAATCCTCTTTTTGCTTGTTTTAATTTCTGAAAAATGGCGTAAACTTTATTTCTCCTCAAAGGAGAAACTATTCTTTATCAGCCACCTGGAGGCTTTATTGGTGTCGTTATGGAAAAGGTTGTTATAAAAAAAGCAATCAGTCCCGACAAAATCAAAAGTAGTAAAGAAAATAATACAATTTTCTTAGCCTTGTGTAGTTTATCTACTTCTCCAGAGGTAAAATAAAAGAGTGAAAGGACAATACCGGTTACATAACTGGTACCTAATGCTGAAAAGAAAAGCATGAAGAGAAAAGGTACAAAATCAAAACTCCCTGTTATAGGTCTTAAATTCATTTTAGTTTTCTCCTTTCAATATAATTTAATTTTACTAAGGTTATTTTATAGTATTTATTGATTCCTGGGAACAATTACTACACTCTCCCCTTAGTCTTCTCCTTTCAGGAGGGGTAATAAAGAAGTCCCCAATAGTTCGGATACTTCAAATAGATCCTGGATCAGGTCAAGGACAGGGTCCAGAGTGACATTTTCTTTATTTGTCACCCCTAAGCTTGACCCGGGGTCTATTCTTTCGTTGACTAAATTCCAAGACCCTGAATCGGGGTTCAGGGTGATAAAGTTACATATAACCAAAGACAGTCTTTAAGGTTTAGAAATACAGGAATAATCTATATAATATATAGGAAACGTTCCGAATTACTTAAATGAGCAAGATTCTCAATTATTCAAGTTATTATCTTAATTATCAGTAACTTTGGAAACAAAAGGAGAGGTCATTGCTTGTAAAAGGGCACCGTAATTCATCTTTAAGGCTATTTTTTCCCCTACCCTGGTTTCGGTATTTCTTTCTTCCACATCCAACACCAGGTGGTCTGAGGAAGCACCCAGGATTCTAACACCCGTTTCCACAGGCTTAAGACCACTTAACATAATATCCTGCCTGCCCAGGGATAGGAGGGCGCGAGTCCTGATGCCATAGTCTTTAAAATGGGTAACTTCGTCAAAAGCGTTAAGAGTTCTTTTTCCTCGTGGTATAGAGGGTTTTCTTTTAACCTCAATTACTTCAGCTTCCAGCAGGAAGACGTCCTGATAGGACCCGGGTATTGGTTGAGGGGTAATAGATTCAGTGCCCAGGAAAATACCCTCTCCCACCCGCATGTGGTTTACCGGAATTTTAACTCCTTTTAACAGGTGGTGAATCAGGTTAGAGGAGCCTCCTGAAAGATAAGGGATTTGTATTCCGCAGCCTTTTTCCACCTTTCTTTTCAGGGCATAAAAATTTTCCAATTTGGTTAGAGTGGGTATGACCCCGCCATAACAGGTGAGATTACTTCCCAATCCTATTATTTCAATACCTTTGATTTTGAGAGCTTCTGAGATGAAAGAAATCAGTTCTTCCTGGGGGACCCCTTCACGTAAATCACCCATTTCTACCATAATAAAAGTCTGGTGGACAATACCTTTCTTGGAAGCTATCTCTCCCAGAACTTTAAGAGTGGCAATCTCCGAATTCATAGAAATATCAGCCAGATTGATTACTTCTTTGGCTACCGAAGGTGAAGGCATGCGAATAAGAGCAGTTTTAATGGAAAAATTATCTTTTACTCTTTGTAAATTTAAAAGTCGGGAATCTCCTACAATTTTAGTTCCTGCTTCCACCAGGGCTCCCACAACTACCGGGTAGCTTAAAGCCACTTTGGTTACCGGCATTAGCTCTATACCGTAAGAAGTGCAGATTCTTTTCAAGTTTAAATAGTTATGTTTGAGTTTGCTTAAATTAATCTTCAGTTTCGGAAAGGTGGTATTTTGCATACTCTAATCCTTTAATGAATTTTTATAATATTTTGATTGATTTACCAGAACAAATAGCGAACAGCAAATAGAAGAATTCCGGTAATTATGGACATTGCTGCAATACCGATTAAAGATATAATGAGAATTTTTTTGGCGCGTTCCAATTCCTCGTTCTTACCAGCAATATAATAATATATCGCCAAAGTTAAACTTACCAAAAAAGTAATTCCGATTATCCATAAAAGAATCATTCCTGATATCATTAAAACACCTGCGCCCGGGAAATAGTTACCACACATCATCAATTTTTTGTCTCCTTTCAGCCTCTTTTATAAAGAGGCTTTAGTGTTTGATTAATTATATCCGAAGTTAAAAACCATTTTTTATTTTTCAAATATCACCCTCCCCTAATTTTCCTCCCTGCCATAAGGGAAAAAATCAAAGTATCAGGAAAGGGTAACTGCCCCCCCAAGGTTAAGAAATACAGGTATAACCTGTACAACAATTCAGAATAATTCAGAACGTTTCTGAATTATTTTTTAATTTCTTACTAATTTAGACACTTTTAGTTTATCATCCTTCACTCTAAAAGAAATAGCTCCATTATGAGAAGTTATATAGGTCTTTACCTTATTATCACTTTCTTTGTAGTCATCTATAACCTTCATAGTCTCGGGAAGCGGGTGTCCAAAACGATTATCTATACCACAGGAAATTACCAGAACTTGAGGCTCCAGGCTTTTTAGTGTTTCCAGGTTAAGGGAGTTTTTGCCTCCATGGTGAGGTACTTTCAAGACCTCAATGTTTTCAGTTAAGCTGCTCAGGGAACTTAAAGGTGCATCACCGGTAATAAGGAAGTCAAACCGGTTGTAAGAAATTTTTACTATCATTGAATAACTGTTGAGGTCATCCGAACTGAGGTTTATGGGAGGTATAATCTCAATATTTACCTTGCCATCCTGAATAAGGGTGGTTTTATTAAGGGTAATTATGCGGGGTATGCTTCTCCCAGAAAGGAACATATTCTGAAAACCTAAATCCTTGGTCTGATACCAGGAAGGTGAAAAGATAAATACCTTCTTGATAGTATTTTTTTCCAGAAGATGCTTGGAGGCTTCATAATGGTCGCTGTGGGGATGGGTGATAATGAAACTGTCTATGGCGGTTTTACCCCAGCCCGCCAGAAGCTTCAGGTAATTATTACCATCTTCTGGTTTACTACCAGCATCTATTAAATAAATCCTGCCTGAGGGGGTGCGTAGTAGAGCCCCATCTCCCTGTCCGGCATAGAGAAAAACCAGCTCAAATCCAGAAGGGGTGAGAACCTTAAGTAGGATAAAGAAAGTTAGAACAGTTGGTATCAGTGAGATAAAAATCTTCCGGTAGGGCTTAGAGGAGATATTTGAATTAATGACGCCCTTTCTACCAGCAATTTTTGATAATAATTTTCCTAAGTACTGATAATTAAAAATTACCATAAATAGTATTAGAGAAACAATAAGGCTGATTTGAAACGGGTAGGGCACCAGCACGGTTGCACTGGGGAGGCTGTTTATGATTTCCAGTCCTTCATGGAGTAGGAAAGCAAAACCAGTAATAAGACAGCGTAATACAAATTCCAGGAGTGGAATAAAGTGAATTGATAAATACAGCAAACCTAAGGGTAGAAAGAATGTAGTTATTGTGGTTCCCCAAAGATTCGCTGGAAGAAAATAAACAGGAAGCTCCAGGAAGTAATAAAGAATTAAAGGTAAAATCACGAAGTTAGCACTCAGCGAAGCCGAAAGACTTTCCCCAAGAAAAGATGGCAGTTTGTTAAATAAGGGAAAATTTTTAACCGTTTTAGAAAAAACCAAAATCCCCAGAGTTGCCCCGAAAGATAAATAAAAACTTAAGGAGAAAAGAGAATGCGGGAGAATAAAAAGAACCAGTGAAGCAGCGGCTATTAGCAGGGGAAGGGATAAAATATTTGGTTTTTTATACCTTCCAGGCAACAGTAACAGGGGTAAAATAATCATAAAATACCCCCTTAAACTACTGGGAGTTAAGCCTACCAAAATTAGATAAAAGGTAAGAATAATAAATATCAAAAATTTTGGAAGTCCAAGCAAGTATAAGAATGAAAAAAGTAAGGCAAAATGAAGTCCGGAAACTACCAGCAAATGAGAAGTCCCGGTATTTCTATAAAGCTTACCTTCTTCTTCTGCGGGTCTTATACCCAGTAACACTCCCCGGGAAAAACTAACAGCATGTGGAGGAAGTCTTTCTAATAAGCGCGAGAAGTAAATTCTTAGATTATTCAGATTATTTTTTTGCTTGTTAATTATATTATCCGGAAAACTGTCTAATCCCCTGAAAAATACTTCCTCAAGACTTCTAATTTTCAGATAACCTGAAACTCCCCTTTTAGTGTAATACTCTTTTTCGTTAAATCCATAAAAGTTTAACTGTGGCCTTAGGGGTCTGAAAGAGCCTCGGGCAAGATAATATTCGCCTTCTGCAATATTTTTCCCCAGTTTATTAATAATTTTGTCTGATATAAAGGTAGCCAACTGAAATTTGCTTGCTTTTTTTAAGGGGTTCTGGGGAGAAGGGTCAAGAAAGATACTGATTATCCCACCATAACCTTCCCGGGATTCATTCAGGTCAATTATTTTGATAAGATATTCAGCTTCTTTTTGGGGGAGTACTATTTCACCAGGGAAAAGCGGTACTGCTCTAAGAAAAGCCAATGTCCCTATAATTACTATCAGAAAAGTTCTGACAGAGGGCTTAATCAGAATTATTCCCAGGGCAATTAAAGAAACAAAGATTAAGGGAGATTTCAGGTAGGCAAGGTAAATACCGCTAACTACGGAAAGCAGGAGGTAAACTGATGGAGGTACCACCAGCTTTAACCTTTCCTCACCTTGTAGTAATCAAATCTTTGATGGCCTCAAAGCGCTTATCGCCTATTCCAGAAACTTCTTTAATCTCCTCGATGGTTTTAAAGGAGCCATTCGCCTGACGGTAAGCAATGATGCGAGAGGCAAGTGTAGGGCCTATACCCGGTAAGGTTTCCAGGGAAACCTGAGTGGCTGTGTTAATATTGATTTTTCCTCCGGTAGTGGGGGAAAAAGGATTATCGGTTACTTCACCTTTTTTAGGGATGTAAACATGGTCCTCATCACCAAGTAAGCGAGCCAGATTCACATTTTCGGTGGCTGCCTCTTCGGTAAAACCTCCGGCTAAGTCTATTGCCTGGTAAAGCCTATCGCCAGTTTTAAGAGTGTAAACACCGGGGTTATTAACTGCTCCAGCCAGACTGACCACAATTTCCACTGACTCGGCAGGGATGTTCGGAGGATTTTCACTGATAATTTCCGGAGGTTCGGAAGGTTTCAAGAGGTAATAACCCAAACCTCCTATTCCTGACAAAAGAGCGATTATGCCAATCGTTATCAGAACAGTTTTGGCAGTAGGGCTCATGTTTCAGTGTGAATACTGATGATTTTTTCAGGTACCACTATGATTCCTTTTACTTTTTTTCCTTCTACAAATTTTAGTACTTTCTCATCCTGTAAAGCCAGCTCTTTCAATTTTTCTTCTTCAATAATTCTGGGGACGGTTAACTTACTTCTAATCTTTCCATCTATCTGGATAGGTATTTCTATTACTTCTTCTTTCACCCAGTTTTCCTCGTAAACCGGCCACTTTTGGAAGGATAAACTGTTCTGGTGGCCTAAAATTTCCCAGAGTTCTTCAGCTATATGGGGAGCAAAGGGAGATATCAATAAAACCAGGCTTTCTATGGCCTCTTTAAGCACTCCCTCGGTGATAAAGTTTTCCCTTTCTATAATTGCTTTGAGGTCATTAAGCATCTCCATCAGAGCAGCGATGGCGGTATTGAAACGAAAATTGTTTTCAATGTCCTGAGTAACCTTTTTTATGGTTTTGTGAGTGATTAATTTTACAGCTTCATCATCTGGGTTTTGAGGACGGCCGTCTGTTTCTTTTAGTGATAAGCCCGGATAGGAAGCAACCAGCTTCCACACCCGGTTTAAAAACCTGAATATCCCTGAAACACTTTCTTCTTTCCATTCAAACTCCCGTTCGGCCGGGGCAGCGAAAAGCACATACATTCTTCCAGTATCGGTACCGTATTTGTGGGAAATGGTTTCGGGCAATACAATATTACCCTTGGATTTGGACATAGCATCCAGAGAGGCGATAAGTTCCGCATCGCAATGAGGACAGTGTTTATTCTCTTTTACATTTTTAGGGGCAATCCAGTAGTGGGTTTGACACCAGTAAGAGGTATGGAGAACCATACCCTGAGTAAACAGACGGGAGAAAGGCTCTTTAAAATCTAAATAACCTCCATCACCCAGGGCTTTGGTAATAAAGCGTGAGTAGAGAAGATGTAAAATAGCATGTTCCACTCCGCCTATGTAATAATCGACCGGCAAGAAATAATCTATATCTTTTTTATTAAAAGGTTCCCGGTTGGTGAAGGGACTGCCAAATCTCAGATAATACCAGGAAGAACACATGAAGGTATCCATGGTGTCGGTTTCTCTTCTGGCAGAGCCACCACATTGAGGGCAAGTGGTATGCAAAAATTCATCCGAGGTAGATAGTGGGCTGACCATACCCCGGGGGGTAAAATCAATTTCTTCGGGAAGCTTAACCGGTAAATCTTCTTCATTTACTGGAACCACGCCGCATTGGTCACAATAAATCATAGGTATGGGAGCTCCCCAGTAACGCTGACGAGAAAGCAGCCAGTCCCTTAGTTTATAGCGAATTGTTAGTTTCCCCAGTAATTTTTCCTGCAGGAATTCAGACATCTTGATAGTGGCTTCCTCGCTGGAAAGACCGTTATAGGGTTCTGAATTTATCAGGTAACCATAACCTTCGTAGGGGAGGTTTTCCAGGTGAGTTAAAGCCTCGGGAACGACCACTTCCCTTATTGGTAAATTGTATTTCAAAGCAAAATCGTAATCACGGGTATCATGAGCCGGCACTGCCATAATAGCACCGGTCCCATACTCGTATAATACATAATTAGCCACAAATATGGGAATTTTTTCACAAGTAAAGGGGTTATAAGCGTACCTTCCTAAAAATATGCCTTCCTTGGGGATTTCTTCAGCACTCCTCTCAATTTCTTGCGTGAGTAAAGATTTATTTATCAGGATTTTAGTTGCTTCTTTGATGCCCGGGTCATAGGGGAGTTCTAAAGAGAGAGGGTGTTCAGGGGATATGACCAGAAAAGTAGCCCCATATATAGTATCTAATCGGGTGGTAAAGATTTCAATTTCTCCACCGCCGACAATAGGAAATGTTACTTGCGCTCCATAACTTTTACCAATCCAGTTCTTCTGCATGGTTTTAACATGTTCTGGCCACTCATTCAAGGTTTCCAGGTCTGAAAGGAGCTCTTCGGTATAAGCAGATATTTTAAGAAACCATTGTTTAAGACTATTTTTAACCACTTTGGTTTCGCAACGCCAGCAGCCTCCAGCAATAACCTGCTCGTTAGCCAGTACTGTACGGCAATGAGGGCAAAAATTTACCAGTGCTTCTTTTTGATAAGCCAGGCCCTGTTTGTAAAGAAATAGGAAAAGCCATTGTGTCCATTTGTAATATTCTGGGTCAGAGGTGGCAAACTCCCGACGAAAATCGTAGCTTAAACCTACTGCTTTCATCTGTTTTTTTATATGAGTTATGCTATCGTAAGTCCATTTTTTAGGGTGAGTTTTCTGTTTTATAGCAGCATTTTCCGCAGGCAGGCCAAAGGCATCAAAACCTATGGGATGGAGAACATTATATCCTTGCATCCTTTTATAGCGGGCCACCACATCCCCGAGGGTGTAGTTCTTCAGGTGGCCAATATGAAGATAACCAGAAGGATAAGGGAACATTTCCAGGACATAGCACTTAGGTTTGCCGGAAGATGCTTCCACTTCAAAAGTTTTCTGTTCTTCCCAGATTTTTTGCCACTTGCTTTCAATATTATGGAAATCGTAATGTTTCAAATATCACCTTTATAATAATCTTGTGCTCAACGGTTAAAATAAATTATACTCATAGAGGTAATAAAAATCAATATTTTTAGCTTTCAAGACTATTGTTTAGCAAATAAAAAAAATGAAAAATAAAACCATCCCATTTATTTCATATCACCTCCTTTCAAGGAGGAGGGATAAGGAAGGAGGTGAATGTCTTCAATAGGAACAAAAATACCCTTTCCTCCGTCTAAACTAACAAATAGAATTTTAGGAGGCATAAATATGTTGAAAAAATTTATTGCATTGACTGTAATCTGTACTGCACTACTGATAATAGCTACACCGACCATGGCGATGTTGAAAGTGCTGGATTCAGCAGTAGCTGAGGAATTAAATGATATAGCCATAAAACACCTGGCGGTAACCTATAATGTTAAATCAGAATCTATAACCATTATTGAAGGTTGGGTCCGCGAGTTCTGGAATGTAAAAGTGGACGTTTACATGATTGAAGCTATTATAGATAAAGGACTGGCCACCGAAAAGAAGGTTCAGGTTCCCGTAAGAGTGGATCAAAAAGTTGTTCTTAATGAGGCTGAACTTGCGGTTTTAGATGAGAATGATAAAAATCTGGCTTCTTCCGACCCTCAAATCAGGATTATGACTGCCACTGATTTAACCGGTGAATCCGCTAAAGATGATCAAAAAACCAATGTTGTATATTATATGGTAGCAGCTGCTGTTTTAATAGGGTTAGCTTCAATCGCAGGTTTCAAGATACTCCGTCACAAGGTTAAATAGACCAAAAGCCAGCCTTTTTCTAACAAGGAATTTTACCTGCAGTACTATCGGGGACAGTCTCAATCATAAATTTTGGGTGCTGTCCCCTAAAACTGTGTGGTATGCGGGGGGTAGGCTTGACCATCTTCACATTCTCGAAGTTAGGTAAAAGTAGAAGAGTCAGACCTTACTATGGTCTTACTTGGACCTGGCAAAACACTCACAGGGTTTATTTTTTAAAATAATTTTTTGTTGTTTGGGAGGATCAATATAAATATTCTGACAGCTAGAACCGGTAGCCAGTTTCTCCTCCAGCGGTGATTTATGCTGGTATCCCCTCAATTCAAACTCTCTTACCAATTTTTCGTGCCTTATATATAGAGCTTTTAATTTTTCCACCCAGCGCAGGGTTTCTGGATGACGAGAATATCCTCCCTGATAGGAATGTTTGGTAAATATATTCCAGAGACCATGAAGTTCTCGGTGTTCTGCAAGCAGGTGTTTACGGCATAAGTATTTTGGAGGTATATCCCAGATACGCATAAATAACTATCAGGTAATTTTATTAGCAAGGAGAAAAGTTATTAATGATACCAAAGCAGAAACAGCCGTTCCCCAGAGTAAATCAACTATGGTAACTAAAATAGGCCAGCCTTTAAGGGTGGCAAGATTGGTCAGGTCGTAGGTAGCATAGGTGATCAAGCCAAACAGGGCTCCATATAAAAGGGCATAAGTTAAGGAACCTTTCTCTAAGGAAGGAGCGATTATAAATACTACTAACCCGAAAGTAAATAACAGGTAAAAAATAACGGCTGGTAGCCAACTTATATCGGTTTTCATCAAAAACCCTATCTGTCGGGCATAGAATTTTTTGGAGACCAGTCCCAGCCAAACCAGATCCAGAGCTAAAAATACCGAAAAAGCAATTAAATAAAGTTTTATAAACATCTTATTTATTCAGGTAAGTTATGGTTAACTGTAGGTAGGAGGCAAAAGTAACCCAGAGTAGATAAGGAATCTGTATATAGGTAATCCAACGGGCATAGGGGAATATCGCCACCATAGCCCAGATAAGGGTTATTAAAACCAGTAGAATATCAATCGCCGCCAGAAAATTGTTTCTAAGTCCAAATTGCAGGGGGGTAAAAGCGAAGTTAAAAACCAGGTTTAGAATAAACGGAAGAGCTATCATAAAAGAAATCTCTTTTTTCCAGACCATTAAAAATACCTTGCCGAAAGAAAAGGCTATAAGAAGATACAAAATTGACCAAACTGGCCCGAAAAGCCAGGATGGGGGTGACCAGGAAGGTTTAATAAGTTGGGAATACCAGTCTTTTTGGTTCATATTTTAAATACCCCTTACAAAAAATATTTTGGAAGCTATAATTCTTGCCTAAATTATAATTATTTTCAAAAGCTATTGTTAATTATATCAACTTGATAATGTGAAAGTGGGGCTATAAAGTGGAGTTTGGCCTAACAATCGTCATTAATAAGGCGTAATTAGCTAATTTAGAAGGAAATGGGAAAATTTAGCTTTTTCAGATCCTCAGGTATGGGTTATGACTTACTCCTTCTGTATTTATCCATCTCTTTTCTTCTTTAGTCAAAAAATATTCTATACCCTTTTCTTTGATAGGCTCCAAATTTTCTATCTCGCTCATTCCGTACCGCCCGCGATATCTCATATCAAGTCTTTTTATTCTTTCGCAAGGGAACTGGTTGCATTCAAAGCAATATTCTCCATATCTATTCTCACAATTTAATGCCACATTTTATACATCTATCGTTTATCTTTCTACCAGAATAGCAGCCAGGGCATTTATTCTTTTCCCAAGATAATGAAGACAGAGCCCACAGTTCATTCCACAAGGAGCGATTGACTCTTTTTTCATACCAATATTATACAAACATAAATAAATGGCTTGTTAGAATGATTAAATAACACCTGGTGGAGCTGACGGGATTCGAACCCGTGACCTCTTCCATGCCAAGGAAGCGCGCTCCCACTGCGCCACAGCCCCACAAATAAAACGTATATATTATAACAAAATATGAGGCTTCTTATTCTTTTTCAGCTGATCAAGCACCGGTAGATTAATTTTAATGAGCATTACACCTTAAAACTTACCGATTTTTTTAGCCAGGTAAATGTCAGGTTTCCCGGGACCGTTAGCATCAGGAAGGCAACCAACAATAGTAAATCCAAGTTTCAGATAAAACTCATAAGGGTGACCTTTCAAGTTTTTAATTTCCGATAAGTGCTTCAAAACTTCTGGATACAGGTTGCCTTCAGAAAGGGAAGTCATACAGTTTTCATCGTCTGACCCTGCAAAAAGAGTTAACCCTCCCCTGACACTGGCCTGTATTTCCAAATCCTTAACCAGCAATCGTCCAATTCCTTTACGCTGATGAGAATTATGCACCACCAGGGGGTGAATTTCCCATACCTTACCCCGATACTGGCTTATTCCACCGATAAAGCCCAACACCTGCCCCTGTTCATTAATGGCAATACGGTTTATTCTACTTCCATCATTTACAGCCTCATATACTTCTTCCAGGGCTGAGGTAATATCAGGCCAGGCTTCAGGCCAATGAGTTTTAAAACCTTCCACCAGAAGTTGGGCACATTGTGCTATATGGTTATTATTATCAGGATTCAAATCAACAATTTTCAGGGATTCAGATTTATTTCGTTTATCAGGCATCAAGTTTAATCTCCCTTAAAGGAAATCCAATGATTTAATAAATTCTTTTTTAAAATCAAGACACCTGGATAGTTCTATATACTGAACTCTATTTTTAAGAGCAGTAAAGCGGGAGCGAGCTTTTTTGGAAATAAGGGCTAAGATAGCTCCGCTTCCAGCTGCGTTGCCTACCGAAAACACTTTGCCTGGCATAACCGGGGGAAGCAAGCCTATTTTTATAGCCATAACTGGGTCAACATAGTTCCCAAAAGCTCCTGCCAGCAGTATTTTGTTCAGGTCCGAAAAAGATATACCCATTTCTCTTAACAATATAATTATACCTGTATAAATGGCTCCTTTTGCCATCTGTAATTCCCGGATATCTTTTTGGGTGAGGATGATGTCTCCCTCGCAGCTATTCTGGACTCCCGGGGAAATGGTCAGGTAATCATGGTTGGTACTTTGATGGAAATATTTCCTTAACTCAGGAAATTTTCTCCAAACTGAAGAATCGGCAAAGCGGCCTTTTTTGGTTATCAGCCCGGAATCTAAAAGTTTAGCCACAATGTTGACCAACCCCGAGCCACAGATACCTCGTGGTTTAACCTCGCCAATAACTTTCACAGGTAAGCCATCTTTCAGATAAATGTCCGTAATAGCTCCAGCCAGCGCCCTCATACCTGATTTGATGTGAGCGCCTTCAAAAGCTGGCCCGGCTGCCGCTGAACACACGAGGATTTTATCTTTACTGATCAGAGCGATTTCACTGTTAGTGCCTAAATCTATTAGTAAAACGAAACCCTTTTTAACCTTATCTGCTCCGGTGGCTACTAAGGCTCCCAGGATGTCGGACCCGGCAAAGGCTGCTATATTTGGAAGGGTTGTTACCAGTCCCCGGGAGTTAATATATAAACCTAAATCTTTAGCGGTGAACTTTAACATTTCTCCAAAAACGGGAATAAAGGGGGATTTAGCCAGAAAAGTGGGATTAAACCCCAAGAAAAGGTGAGTCATTATGGTATTCCCCACCACGGTAATTTCGTATATCTGTTCCTTTTTTATGTTTTGGTCGCAGGCAAGGTCATCTATAATCTGGTTTAAGGCAGTTATCAGGGAGTGTTTTAAGTTAAGAATCCCATCCTTGTTTTTTAGAGTGTAATTAACCCGCGAAATCACATCCAGTCCATAACTCATTTGTGGATTATCCATAGCTAAAACCTTCAGGGTTTTTCCGGTATTTAAATCTACCAGAGCACCCATCAGGGTAGTAGTGCCTATATCAAAAGCCACACCAAAAAGATTTCTCGTGGTATCTCCAGCCTCAATACCAAGCAAATGGTTATCAGAAATAATTACCGTAGCGGTGAAATCATCTTTGTGGATAATTTCCGGCAGGTTGCTCAAAATAATGGGGTTAGGGATTTTGAGGTTTTCAGGCAGCATTTTTGATAACCTTTCTAAATCTGGACTTAAGTCTTCTCTGGAAGGAGGCATCAATTTCAGACATACTTTTTTGACTGAGGGGTTAGGTTTACAGGAAACAGAGAGTTCATCGGGAATTGTTTTGAAGTTGTTATGGTTTATATTTTTCTCCAACTCCACCACCAAATCAGAAAACAGTTTAGTCTGGCAGGCTAGTACTATACCAGCTTTGAGTTCTTTTCTGGATAAATGCTTTATTGCGCTACAGGAATCAAATTCAAATTTACCAGAAATTATTTTTACTTTACACTTACCACAAGTCCCCTTCCCTCCACAGGCAGTTTCTGGTGATACATTCAATTGCCAGATTAATTTCAGGAGATTATCCCCGGAGAAGGCGGTTATCTCCTGTAAATGAGGGCGAATGAAAACTTTAAGTGGTTTAATCATTACCTAATAATTATAAAACTTCAAGGGATAAAAAGGGAGCTTTTTAACTTATCACCCTCCCCTTTATCCCCTCCCTTCCAGGAAGGGAAAATGATGAATTTACCACACCTACCTCCAGTAGGTTCGTAATGACAAAGACACAGAGACTCTGGACCTGAGCCCAGACTGATTGGAAACATTGACATAATAAAGACCATAAGATATATTTAAATATATCCTGGCTAAGAAATAAAGTTGTGAATGGCTCAAAGAACTGAAAGTATTTTTATTTCTAAAATTTAATGGGTTAATAGGAGGACATTGGTGAATAGAGAAATTAAAGCCCTCAGGCCAACTACCAGATTGTTGACCACGGAGTTTATTGAAAAAATCATTGATGAAGCTTGCGAAGTACTGGAGAAAACCGGAGTTTGGGTTGATTATGAACCAGCCCTTACCCTGTTAAAGGAGTCTGGTGTAAAAGTTGATTTATCCAAAAAACGAGCCTATATCGGGAGAAGCTTTGTTAAAGAAGCTTTAAAAACAGTTCCCTCAGCTGTAAATTTTTATGACAGAAATGGAAAATTGGTAGTGGAACTTTGCGGAGACAATTGTTATTTTGAACCGGGAAGTGCAGCTACCAAAGTCTGGGACGAGGGAAAGAATATGATCAGGGAACCCATAACTCAAGATACTGTAGAGCATTTCATAGTTGCCGATTACCTGCCACAGATTGACGGGTTAGGGGGCGGAATTGTCCCCACCGATGTACCTGTGGAAATCAGGGATAGGTATCGGCTGTTTCTCTCCCTGAAATACTCTACCAAACCCATAACCAACGGTGGTACCTTCACTATGGAAGGTTTTCAGGTAGAAAAAGAGCTTCTGTTAGCAATCCGGGGAACCGAGAAAAACTTAAAAGAAAAACCTCTTTGTGCTTTAGCAGCCTGTCCTTCACCACCTCTTAAATGGAGCGATTTAACCTGTCATGATTTGATGGAAGGTGCTAAATACGGCATCCCAATAATACTTATATCTATGCCTTTAACCGGGGCAGCTGCTCCCATTACCATCGCTGGCAGTCTGGTTCAACATACTGCTGAGAGTTTAAGCGGGGTAGTCATCAGCCAGTTAACCAAAAAAGGAGCTCCATTAATCTGGGGTGGATCTCCAGCGGCTTTTGATATGCGTTTTGGAACTACCCCTATGGGAGCAATAGAGACGATTATGATAGACATGGCTTACAGTGAGATTGGAAAAAATCTTAATATTCCCACTCAGGCTTATATTGGTATGAGCGACTCCAAATGCCTGGACGCCCAAACAGGCTTGGAAACAACTACGGGGACAGTACTGGGAGCTCTGGGAGGTATTAACCTGATAACCGGTGCTGGTATGATGAACTTTGAAACTACCCAGAGTCTGGAGAAAATGGTTATTGATAATGAAATTTGCGGAATGGCGCGCCGTTTTACTCAGGGTATAACCACAAGGGGAGAAGTTCTGGCGGAAGATTTATTTACAGAAAACTTATACGATGGCAAGCACTTTCTTTTATCCCCTACCACTATGAAATGGTTTAAAAAAGAATTTTATTATCCCGGGGTTATTATAAGTCGGGAAGATGACCAGGCCTGGATTAAAAAAGGCTCCACCAACGCCCAGCAAAGGGCTGCCATGGAAGTAAAAAGGATTTTAGCAACTCATAAACCGGTTCCCCTGGAAGAAAATACTGAAAAGGATCTGCAACAAATTATGACCCGTGATGCTAAAAAATATGGTATGGAAAAACTGCCAGTTTTATAAGTATATACAGGAGGTACTTAAATGAATTTATTAGAAAATATTAAAGAAAGCATAATAAATATGGATGAAGAAAAGGTGAGAGAGTTCACTAAAAAGGCTTTAGAAAACAATCTTAAACCGGAAACTATTATTTTTGAAGCTTTAACACCCGCTATGGACCTGGTGGGACAGGAATATGAGAAGGGTAACCTATTTTTACCGGAAATGCTTATGTCAGCAGAATCGCTTCGGGGTGCAATGGATTTAATACAACCCTTGTTGGTTCAATCAGGCGGGATTAAAGCAGGAAAAGTAGTCATGGGAACGGTGGAGGGAGATATTCACGATATTGGAAAACAGATTGTGTGCCTGATGTTAGAGGGAGCCGGTTTTGAAGTATTTGACCTGGGGGTGGATGTTCCGGCTAAAACTTTTGTGGAGAAAGCAAAACAGGAAGAAGCAGATATCGTAGGAATGTCCGCTTTTTTAAGCACTACCGCACTTCAATTTTCTGAGGTGATACGCTGTCTTGAAGAAGCAAACTTAAGAGATAAGGTAAAAATTATGATAGGAGGGGCCGCAGCCAGCGACCATTATGCTGGGATGATAGGAGCAGATGGTTACGGGTCCAATGCCAGTGTAGCCGTTAAGCTTGCTCGGGAGTTAACTAAGAGAATTTAATTACCAGCTTTATCTCTTTCTAATGAAGAGTGGTGTTTTAAGTTCATTATGCCTGTAATAAACGATATTTTATTAGAAATAGATTTTGAAGAAATAGGCAAATCATTGCCTTTCCTGAAATCTGAAAGGTCTAATTGCTATGGTAAAGAATTAGCCCAAAACCTGGTTTTACAGATAGAAGATAACCATATTCTTGAACCGTTAGCTTCTTATGAAAACTTAAGAATAATAGATTTAGTTGATGATAAAATCTATCTTGAAGGGGGAGAGGTGATCACCGGCTCGTTGCCCGCTTCTTTATTTAAATCTGCCCGAGAACTGGTGTTTCTGGTGTTTACCCTTGGTAAGGAACTGGATGAATTGGAGGCGTATTATTCGCGCAATAAAGAAATAATCAAATCGGTTTTACTGGGTGAAATGGGTAACTACTGGCTGCATACTTTATCCTTGAAGGTTTTCAAGATAGTTAAAGAAGTTATAGAAACTAAAGGTCTTTTTATCAGTAATCCGCTTGCTCCCGGTTTTAGCGGTTTTCCTTGCGAAGAACAGGGGAAAATATTTCGGTTAGCTAATGGAAAAAATATAGGAATGAGATTAACCACTGGTTTTATGCTGTATCCCCGAAACTCTCTATCTATGGTTACGGGAGTTTCTGATATCTCTTTTAATAGAGCAGATAAAAGTATTTGTTATTATTGCCAGAATAGTGAAAACTGTCAGTATAGTCACGAGTTTTCTCTTTGAAAATTCATACCTTTAAAAAACGATTACAAGGAGGATTAGTTGAAAACGGTAATTTCCAGTAAAGATAAAGAGGTCGTCATTGGTGATGGTCAACCAACCATAATTATTGGCGAACGCCTTAACCCCACCGGAAAAACCAAAATGGTTAAAGCGCTGCGAGAGAAGAACTTTGACTATCTTCATCAAGAAGCAATCAAACAAATTAATGATGGTGCCCATGTTCTGGATGTCAATGTTTGCGTGCCCGGGTTAGATGAAGGCGGATTGTTAGCCCAGGTGGTTTCCTTTCTTAAAAATAAGGTAAAGGTGCCTTTTTGTCTTGATAGCGACAATCCTCGCACCTTGGAAGCAGCTTTAACAGTTTATGAAGGTAAACCCCTGATAAACTCGGTAACCGGACAGGAGCAGTCTTTAAACGAAGTATTGCCGTTGGTTAAGAAATATAAAGCGGCGGTTATCGGATTAACTATAGATGATCGGGGAATTCCCCAGGAACCTCAAAAAAGACTGGAAATAGCCTTAAAGATTGTAAATAGGGCTGAAATGATGGGAATTCCCCGGGAAGACATTATTATTGACAGTTTGACCCTGGCGATAGCTACCGATAAAGATTCCGCCTTAAAAACCTTGGAAACTATTAAAATGATAAAAGAAGAAATAGGTGTTAATCAGGTTCTCGGGGTTAGCAACATCTCTTTTGGATTACCCTTAAGACACATCCTTAACGAGGCTTTTATATCTATGGTTCTATCTATGGGAATAACCTGCCTGATAGCTAACCCATCTCAGATTCGCCAGTCTGTCTTAGCTTGCGATTTGTTATTAGGTAAAGACAGATTTGCCCGTAATTTTATTAAATCGTTTAGAGAAATGAAGTAAAAAAGGGGAGAAAAATATCTCCCCTTTTTCATCAATAAGTAATTAAAATTCTTTTTAGCTACTGAGTTTTTTCCATAATTCAGCTGAGGGGGTTAACCCTAATTTTCTGGCACTATTGTTGGAAAGGTAATTAAGAGCAAGCCACATAACTATAAAGCCTACTGCCCAGATAGGAATCCAGAACCAATAATTAAAGCCAGTCACACCCAAAATTAAATATCCGAGTGCGGTTGCGAAAGCTGCTAAAAGGGCGTAAGGAATCTGGGTAGTCACATGGTCCATATGGTCCGAACCGGCAAATATAGAGGACATAACCGTGGTATCTGATATTGGAGAGCAATGATCACCAAAAATTGCCCCGGTTAAAACCGTGGAAGAAATAATTGCCAGATTAATATCCATGGCTACGCCAACGGGGATAGCGATAGGAATGGCAATGGCCATAGTTCCCCAGGAAGTACCGGTGGCAAAAGCTATAAAACAGGATACTAAAAACATTACTATGGGCATGATTGCTGGCGGTGCATCTTTAACCAGTCCCACTACAAAATCTCCAGCACCCATTTCACTTGTAATAGCTCCGATTGACCAGGCAGTAATCAGTATGAGTAATCCGATCAACATCATCTTGGTTCCATCAATAAAAGAATCCATCATTTCGCCAAGACTTGCCAGTTTTTGGATAGCAAACCAGAATATGGTTACTACTACAGCACCCATTGAACCCCAGAGAAGTGCCTTAGCAGCATCTGTATCTTGAATGGCTTCTTGAAAAGACACGCTAGGACCTCCACCGGTCCACCAGATACTAAACATGGTTATTCCCAAAAGTGATAAAATAGGAACCATCATATTGGAGACTTTGTAAGGTATTCCCTCTTTTACTTTTAAGCTTACTCCTCCAGAAAGAGGTCTGGCGGTGTCGCTAAATACCTTTCCGGTAGTCCGGGCACGATATTCTGCTTTAAGCATAGGTCCGAAATCTCGTCCTGATAAGATAACCATAACTACCAGTACCAGGGCAAAGATACTGTAGAATTTTAAGGGCAAAGAATTTAAGAATACAGAATAAGCATTTAAAGATGAGCCAGCCGCAGTTAAAGCATCACCAATCAAACCAACCTCATAGCCTACCCAGGAACTTACCAAAGCAATAGTAGCCACCGGTGCAGCGGTAGAGTCAACGATGTAAGAGAATTTTTCACGGGAGATACGAAGTTTGTCGGTTACCGAGCGAAGGGAGTTTCCCACAGCCACGGTATTGGTGTAGTCGTCGAAAAAGATGATTAAGCCCATAGCAAAAGCGATAGCTTGACCGATTTTAGAGTTTTTGATTTTAGTTTTTATGGCTTCAGCAAAAGCATAAACTCCTCCACCTAAAAACATCAAACCAATCAGTCCGCCTATAGTGAGTGTAAACAACATAATAGCGGCCTTCCAGCTATCAGTCATCTGTTCTACGACAATTTCCATAGTACGGGTAAAGCCCAGAAGCGGGCTCCAGCTGTTAGTAATAGTTGCGCCAACGAAAACTCCAATCATCAAAGATGGAAGAGGCTGTTTAGTTAAGAAGCAAAGACTGATAGCTATAAGAGCAGGTAAAAGTGATAACCACCCATACTCTACCGCTTCTCCTTCTTGTGCGGCAAAACTGAGATTGTTAGGAAATAATAGTAAAAAAGTTACTGTTAGTAAACCAACAAAAATCCATATTAATGCCTTACCTCTAATCATACTTGAACCTCCTGTTTTTTTGTAGCTGCCTTAATTAGGCGACTACTCATAAGATAACATAATTTTTAAATAAATGTCAATATTAATGAAGTAGGGAGCAAACCGGGTTATTTTTCTGGACCACGATCCAGCATCTCGGTTTACCCTGTCATGATAGACACCGATCCAGAGTCTCCATTTTATATCCCTTGAAAAAGAAAAGATCTTGAATTAAATTCAGGGTGACAAGAGGTAAGTACAGGATAGGGTGAGAAAAATAAATGAGAACGAAATAAATGAGAACGTTTCTCATTTTAGGCCTGTAATCATCAGTGTTTCAGGCATTAAATTATTAAAAAGTATGGGACTGTCCCCTTGGTGAATGTGTCATTGCGAAGACCTGAAGGGTTTGTTATAAACTGATATTTTCCTCTACTGGAAGGGATGGGAGTAAGGGGAGGGTGAAAAGTAGCCTGTTCTCTTTTCCTTCATTTTATAATTTATAATTTACTTGGTAAAGTTTTTTTTATAAATAAAAATTAAGGAAAAGGAGATGTTTAATGAAGGCAATTATTGTGCATGGCGGTGCTGGAAAACCAGATAAGAATATTGAAGAATCCAGAAAAAGCATTCAAACAGCCCTCATTAATGGTTATGAATTGCTCACCAGTAAAAATGATGCGGTAATGGCTGTAGTAGAAGCAGTTAAAACTATGGAAGATAATCCTATCTTTAACTGCGGAACAGGTTCGGCTTTGAGTATATCGGGAGAAGCGGAGATGGATGCTTCTTTGATGTATATCAGTCATATTGGTGAGGAACCTAAATTTGGAGCTGTAGCAGTTATCAAGTCAGTTAAAAACCCTATATTGATTGCCCAAAAAATTCTTAAGGAAACCGACCACCTGCTATTGGCAGGAGAAGGAGCTCTCAGGTTTGCCCGTAAACTGGGTTTTGAACCGTATAATCCGGTAACCGAGGAACGACTAAAACAGTTAGAAGAGTATAAACTAAAAGGAGATTTTGGGTATTTCAGTAAATTATCCGATTATCTCAGATGGGAAACAGTAGGAGCAGTGGCTATTGATGACAAAGGCGGAATTGCCGTAGCTACTTCTACCGGGGGAATAGTAGGCAAACTTCCGGGAAGAGTGGGCGATACTGCCATAATTGGAGGAGGAACTTATGTTTCTTCTTTCGGGGGAGCCTCAGCCACCGGGCATGGAGAAGGGATAATGAAGTTACTATTAACAGAATATGCTACTAACCTTATGTCTGAGTATCCAGCCCAGGAGGCTCTGGATATATCAGTCAAGAAAGCAACCGATAAAAATGTCCGTTGCGGTCTGATTGGTATGGATGCCAAGGGAAATATAGGTTATAGTTTTAACACTGAAACTATGAGCTGGGGATATATCAGAGAAGAAGAACTTAGAATTTTTTAATCTGTTATAATTATCTTCGTTAACACTATAAATGTGCTGTGGAGGCAGAATTGGAAGATAAACTTGGCACCATACTTTCTTTTTATAAAAAGGAAAAAAACGAACTTATTCCAATATTACAACACATCCAGGAATCTTATGGATATCTCCCTGAGGAGGTAATGCTGGAAGTTGCTAACTATACTGGAATACCCGAGAATCAACTCTATGCAGTAGCCACTTTTTTTGCCCTCTTTAAATTTAAACCCGGAGGGAAAAAACAGATTATGGTTTGTCGGGGAACTGCCTGCCATGTAAAAGGCGCACCCAAAATAATGGAATCTATTGAAAGGCTTCTCGGCCTTAAAGAAGGCGAAACCAGTCCTGATTTAGAATACTCCCTGGAAACAGTTGCCTGTATTGGTGCTTGTGGTTTGGCTCCCTGTATCACCGTTAATAAAAAGGTTTATGGAAACCTGAATCAAGATAAAGTTGAACAGGTATTTGTAAATAAAACTGGAGGAGTATAATGCCAGATAAAACCCTTCTTGTATGCATGGGAACAGGATGTGTTTCAGCAGGTTCTTACGAAATTTTTAGTGCACTGTCATCCTACATATCTAAAAATAACCTGGATGGTTCTGTTGCAGTAAAACAGGTTGGCTGCCATGGTTTTTGCCAGAGAGGGCCTCTGGTAGTTTTAAAGCCAGATGAAAAATTATATTGCAGCGTTACCATTGATGATGTTCCGGAGATTGTTAATTCCTGTTTACCTGGAGAAAAAGGGGTAGATAGGCTTTATTATAAAGACCCTGTAACCGGCAACCAGGTCTCTCACTACCGTGATATACCCTTCTATAAGAAACAGATACGAACAGTGCTTAAATATTGCGGACAGATTGACCCGGAAAATATCGAGGAATACCTGGAAACTGGTGGTTACCAGGGACTTCTAAAAGCACTAAGGGAAATGTCTTCCGAAGAAATAATTGATGAAGTTAAAAAATCAGGGCTTCGTGGCTTAGGAGGGGCTGGCTTCCCCACCTTCAGGAAATGGGAAACCGCTTATAAGGCGAAGGGTGATAGTAAGTATATTATCTGTAATGCTGACGAAGGGGACCCGGGGGCTTTTCAGGATAGGTCAGTGCTTGAAGGCAACCCTCACCTGGTTATTGAGGGCATGGCCATAGCCGGCTA
>JBBIIY010000007.1:37749-58762 GCA_037446255.1 Coprothermobacterota bacterium | reverse complement strand
GGTTCTATTATGGGTTCCGGTGGCATGGTGGTGATGGACGAAGATACCTGTATGGTTGATGTAGCCCGATATTTCCTTGATTTTACCCAGAAAGAATCCTGTGGTAAATGTATTCCCTGCCGCTTAGGTACCAAAGAAATGTTAACCATTCTGGAAGATATAATTAATGGGTTAGGTAAAGAAGAAGATATAGATTTACTGGTTGAATTGGCAGAATCTATCAAGAAAGGTTCTTTATGCGGTTTAGGGCAAACTGCTCCTAACCCGGTACTCACTACTATCAGATATTTCCGTGATGAATACGAAGCTCATATAAGAGAAAATAAATGCCCTGCCAAAGCTTGCAAAGCGCTTATTACCTATAAAATTAATGAAGAGAAGTGTAAAGCCTGTATGATTTGCCTCAAGAAATGCCCGGTTTCAGCTATTTCTGGCGGACTAAAGCAGGTTCATAAAATCAATCAGGACGATTGTATAAAGTGCGGTATCTGCCTGGAAGTATGTCCTGCTCGTTTTGGGGCTGTGGAATGTTTATCAGGTAATAAAGACTTAACCGCCACTACAATAAACGAAATTGCAGAAAGGACCTAAGGAGGATAAGATGGAAACGATTACTATAAATTTTGATGGCTTCAGTGTTAAAACCAGAAAAGGAAAAACTGTATTAGAAACAGCATTGGAAAACGGAATATACCTGCCTCATTTATGTTTTCATCCCGAGTTGAAACCATTTGGTGGTTGTCGCCTTTGTGTGGTGGAGATAAACGGAAGGGTAACTATCTCCTGTATGACTCCAGCAGAAGAAGGAATGGAGATTATTACTGAAAGCGTCGTTCTCACTCAAATAAGGAAAACAGCCACGGAGTTGATGATAATTAACCATCACGCTGATTGTCTTTCCTGTCCCAGGGATACTAAATGTGAATTACAAAAAATTTCCCATTACCTGGGAATTGATGAAGAAAGAATCAATAAACTCAGAAAAATTACCCGTGATTTGCCACTCGATGATTCCAATCCCTTCTTTATAAGGGACCATAACCGGTGTGTACTTTGCGGTATTTGCATTAGAACCTGTGAGGAAATACAGGGAGCTAATGCCATAGACTTTACCTTCAGGGGCTTTAATACCCTGGTGGGAACTTTTGCGGATAAACCCATAGCCCAATCCAGGTGCGAATCCTGCGGGGAATGTGTGGTTAGATGCCCTGTGGGAGCTTTATACTCCAAGAATGATAAGGTTTTTTCCAGAGAAGTAAAAACTGTGTGCCCTTACTGCGGAGTTGGTTGTGGCATATATTTAGGCGTAAGAGGCAGGGAAGTGGTTTCTGTAAGAGGTGATGGAGAGAACCCATCCAATAAAGGAAGACTTTGCGTAAAGGGCCGTTATGGTTTTGAGTTTATTAACAGCCCGGAGAGAATTAAAAAACCCTTGCTGAGAAAGGGAGATACCCTGGAGGAAGCCACCTGGGATGAGGCTTTGAATTATGTTGCCCGTAAATTAGAATCCTATAAAAGTGATGAAGTAGCTTTTTTTACCTCGGCCAAACTTACCAATGAAGAAGCTTATCTGATACAAAAATTCGCGCGGGGGATTATCAAAACCAATCACATAGACCACTGTGCCCGTCTCTGCCATGCTCCTTCGGTGGCCGGTCTGGCCACTGCTTTCGGAAGTGGAGCAATGACCAACACTATTGATGAAATAGCTGATGCTGAATGTATATTCGTTATTGGCTCTAATACTACTGATGCCCATCCGGTTATTGGCTCTCGGGTTAGGGAAGCTGTAAGAAAGGGAGCTAAATTAATTGTAGCTGACCCCTTGAAAATAAAACTGGTGGAAAATGCTCATTGCTGGCTAAACATGAAACCCGGTAGTGATGTGGCCTTGATTATGGGAATGGCCAGGGTTATTGTGGATGAAGGGTTAGAAGATGCTGATTTTATCAGGGAAAGAACGGAAAATTTTGAGAATTTTGTTAAATCACTGGCTTATTTTGACCTGGATAAAGTTGAAACATTAACCGGGGTAAGTAAAGAGAAGATTAAAGAGGCTGCCCGGATTTATGCTACTAACAAGCCATCAACTATCCTGTATTCCATGGGAATTACTCAACATACTCATGGAACCGACAATGTTCTGGCACTGGCCAACTTGGTACTTCTTACCGGTAATATTGGTAAGCCTTCCTCTGGGCTTAACCCTCTAAGGGGTCAGAATAATGTTCAGGGCGCCTGCGATATGGGTAACCTGCCTAATGTTTATCCAGGATACCAAAAAGTAGCCGACCCGGTTATTAGAGAAAAATTCTCCACTGCCTGGGGTGTGGAATTAAATGAAACCCCCGGGCTTACCATGACCGAGGTTCTGGAAGCGATTTCTGCAGGTAAAATCAAAGCCCTGTATCTAATTGGGGCCGACCCAGCTGTAAATGTAGCCTGCAGCAGGGTTGTTCACGAGGCTCTTTCCCGGGCAGAATTGGTCATTGTGCAAGATATATTTTTCAACGAATCTTCAAAGTATGCTCAGGTTATTCTCCCAGCTTCCAGTTTTGCCGAGAAAGAGGGCACCTTTACTAACACTGAAAGAAGGGTACAAAGAACAAGAAAGGCTATTAACCATGTCGGAGATTCTCTTTCTGATAGTGAAATCATAATCCATTTGGCAAAAAGAATGAACGCTTCTATCTTTGATTATGTGAACAATGAAGAAATAATGAAAGAAATTTCCACTCTGGTACCTTCCTATGGTGGTATAAGTTACCAGAGATTGGAAGAAAATGGTATCCAGTGGCCCTGTCCCTCACCCGAACATCCCGGTACACCCTACTTACACAAAGATAAGTTTTTAACTCCCAGTGGAAAGGCCAGATTTACCCCTCTTGATTACCGGCCGCCAGCTGAAGAAGCCGATAGCGACTTTCCTTTTATCCTGACCACTAAAAGAAGTTTGTACCACTATCATGCTGCTATGACCCGAAAAGTAAAAGGGTTAAACCAGTTGATGAAGGAAGAGTTATTGGAAATAAACCCCCTAGATGCTCTCAGGTTGGAAATTAATGATGGTGACTATGTTAAAATTATTTCAAGAAGAGGCGATATCGTGGTGAAGGTAAAAGTTACCGGTATTTCACCTGTGGGTATAGTATCCATGACTTTTCATTTTGCCGACACACCGACCAATATGCTGACCAATCTGGCGCTTGACCCGGTATCTAAAACACCAGAAACCAAAGTGACTGCCGTAAGGATTAAAAAGTTGAAGGATGGCGAAACCTTAATAGGCAGTGTGTGTTAGTTATTAGACTGATTATTAATAGGTAGGAATTATGACCAAAGAAACCTTTCTTCTTGTAACCGGATTAGCCAGCGGTTTAGCTTTATTTTTATTCGGTATGAAGTTGTTGGGAGATGGTTTGCAGAAAACCGCTGGTGATTCGTTGCGTAGAATCCTGAAATTGCTCACCAGCAACCCTTTTAATGCTCTTCTGGTTGGATTAAGCTTAACCAGCATTCTTCAAAGCAGTTCTGCTACCACGGTGATGGTGGTTGGTTTTGTTAATGCTGGCTTGATGAGCCTTATACAAGCTATGGGGGTTATCTTTGGGGCTAATGTAGGAACCACAATAACTGCCCAAATAATTGTATTCAAATTAGACAAATGGGTCTGGTTATTCTTATCTGCGGGAGCTTTAATTTATTTCTTTACCAAGAAAAAAAGTTATCAGGCTTTGGGCGAATCACTTCTGGGTTTTGGGATTCTTTTTTTTGGTTTATACCATATGTCCGGAGCGCTGGCTCCCCTTCGCACCGACCAAACCTTAATCAATTACCTGGTAAGTTTTGGTAAACATCCCTATATGGGTATCTTAGCCAGCGCTATCTTCACCGGTATAATCCAGAGTTCTTCGGTGACTACCAGTTTAGTAATAGCTCTGTCCCTGCAGGGAATAATACCTTTACCTTCAGCCATTGCCCTAATATTGGGAGCTAATATCGGTACCACGGTAACCGCAGTTATAGCGAGCGCAGGAGCTAATGTCTCCAGCAAAAGGGCAGCTCTGGTTCATTTTCTTTTTAATTTTATAGGGGTTATAATAATCCTACCTTTTTTAAAACCGTTTACTGAGCTGGTTCTTATGACATCAGACTATCTCCCCCGGCAGGTAGCTAACGCCCATACCATTTTTAATGTTTCCATGGCACTATTTGCCGTGCTTCTTATCAAACCTTTTGAAAAGTTGGTAGTGTCTCTTTTGCCTACCGAGGTGGAAGAACTGGAAGAAAGGAAAGCTGTCTATCTTGATAATCGGATACTTTCAACTCCCACGGTTGCCCTGGACCAGGCAACAAAAGAACTCGTGAGGATGGGAGAAATAACCTATAAAATGGTTGCTGCCTGCCAGAATTCCTTTTTTGACAACAAGTTGAACTCCTTAACTACCATTCTGGAAAGAGAAATAGTGGTGAATATTTTGCAAAGAGAAATCACTACCTACCTGACCAGAATTACCGAACATGACCTGATTGAGGAACAAAGTGCACGGGCTCTGGCTCTTATGCATGCGGTGAATGATATCGAGCGAATAGGTGACCACGCGGAAAATATAGTTGAACTTATTGAGATTAAACGCGACCAAAATCTTATTTATCCTGAGGAATCTCTTAGAGACGCCCGAGCCACCTTTGAACAGGTCCTTAAGACGCTCAAAATGGCTCTTGATTCTCTACAGGATTATGATGTAGAAAAGGCAAAAAATGCCAAGGTTATGGAAAAGGAAACCGATAAGCTTACCCGGAGTTTTGTAGCGGTAAATATAACCCGCCTGAACGAAAAAAAGATTAAACCTTATTCCGGTATAATTTTAGTTGACCTCATATCTAACCTGGAAAGAATATCAGACCATTCAGAAAATATCGCTGATGTGGTTTTAGGAATACTGTAGTAGTTTAAAGGGTTAGCTCTACCGCTTTTATAATAATAATCTTTTCTACAGGAGTAGAATTTTCTCCAGAACTACTGGTTTTTACTGGTGAATTAGCAATAATCTCTACTACTTCCCAACCCTCAGTAACTTTCCCGAAAGCGGTATAAAGTCCATCAAGATGAGGCGAGGTTCCATGCATGATGAAAAATTGGCTATCCGATTGGTTCTTGCCTCCCTGAGTAGCAGCCATAGATATTACTCCAGGGGTGTGTTTTAAACTGGACCCCTCAAACGGTAAAAGGTTTCCACCTGTTCCATCACCTTTAGGGCACCCTCCTTGAATCATGAATCCTTTAATAATTCTGTGGAAAGCTAAACCATCATAGTTTCCTGCTTTTACATTTTCTAAAAAGTTATTGACCGTTTCAGGGGCTATATCCGGGTATAATTCAATAATAATATTACCTTTGGAAGTTTCCATTTTTACGAGGGGGTTTTGGGAATCGGGCATTTTAGTTTCTCCTTTTTGAGTTTTCTTAAGATTTTCTATTTCTGTTTCTAAGTCAGCAGTTTTTTGTTTCAGGTCTTTGTAAGTAAATGATAAATAAATATTTAATATGAAAGATAAAATTAATAAAACAGTTAGTATAAATATCAGGTTAGTGCCTTGATTAAAACTGTTTTTGGCAGGTGTTACTTGCTTTTTCTTGTTCATAGTCTTTTTACTCCTTGATTAATGATCAATTAATATTTTAAGGTATAGGAGCTCTTTTTGGCTAATATTTTATCTGATGCTTATTATTCAGTTAAAAGGACATCTTCCAGGGTTAAGAAATATAGGATACATCAATATATAATAGGAATAATTCGGACCGTTTCTGAATTATTTGATTAAATATTAAGTATTCATCTATATTTGTCATTGCGTAATTCAGTGTGTAATTCTGACCGTTTCTGAATTAATCACTTATTCAAGATTCAAAAAAGGACTGCCCCCAATCGCTATCCCCAATCATCACAGTCGTCAGAAAAGATACCAAAAACCTGGCAGAAAGAAAAATACCTTTACCTGGGGGTTTGGTGTATACTTTATTTGATGGCCAATCATAAACAAATACGAGTTGCTGTTGATACCGGGGACAGCTTTCATAGATCTATATATTCCTACCAGTCAACCCAGCCAGAACCTCCTGTTGGTGGTAGGGTGCTGGTACCTTTTGGACCTCGGGACAAACCCACAGTAGGGTTGGTTTTAGGAACCACCGATGAGAAAGATTATTCCTTAGAGGTCAAACCTATCCTGGAAGTGATAGACGAAGAACCCCTGATTACCCCGATTCTCCTCCAGTTACTGATCTGGTCATCTGCCTATTATTTGACCACCTTTTTTCAAGCGTTGAGATTTACCCTGCCCCACCCCTTATATGGGAAAGGGGTAGAGATGGTTAAGTTATTATTAGACCTGGAATCAGCTGTGGAAACCCTTAAAAAAATTAGAGAAAAAGGTGCTTTCGTTCAAGGAGATGTGCTGGAATACCTTATTGAACACCCGATAACTACCATGGATACTTTAAAAAGAAAATTTAAAACCCGAGTTTCAACCACATTAAAAGCCCTGAGCCATAAAGGGTTAATTAAAATATACCCCCTTCAATACACCTATCGGAAAACAGTTTTTCAGAAAGCTAAAATATTTTATTACGAAGATACGGAAAAGCAGATAGAGATACCTTTTCCTAACCCTTTTTCCAGGTTGAGGAGTCCTACTCATCCTGAAGATACCCAAAAACTTGTAGAAACTGGGAAACTTTTCCTCAAGGAAGTTTCTTTGGAAAAAATAACCATACCTAAGCCCGAGCCAGAATACCTGATAATTGAAGGAACACCAGCTGAACGCGAATCTCTGGTACTGGAAAAAATCAGGAAAGCCATCAAGCAGGGTGGTCAGGTGTTATTTTTGTCTTCACGCTTGTATCACTCCTATTACTGGAAAAAAAAGTTATTTACAGAAACTGGCAGAAAACCTCTTCACTGGTCAGAGTATAAAACCCTCGACCAGAAGTTAAAAGATTGGGAAGAAATCAGGTTAGGAGCAAAAAAAATCATCGTGGGAGGAATGAGGTCTTTATTTCTTCCCTATAAAAATCTGCAGTTAGTTGTTTTTGATGAGATTGGCAGCGGAAATTTTAAAACCTTTACCTCTCCCCGTATTGACGCTTATTCTTGCCTGGAGTTTATTCAGTCTAATAATTTATGCTCAACAATAATTACCTCTTCTTTGGAAACTCCACTCCTATTATATTTACACCAAACCGCAAAATATCAGTATTTCAAAACTTCCACTAACCCTGAAGAACCTCTCCTGATCATCCCAACAAGAGAAAGAGATTCTTATTATCCAGGAGATACCCTTAACACAATAAAAGAAACCCTTGATAATCATGGAAGTGTACTATATTTTCAGAATAGAAGGGGTTTTTATACAGTTTATCTCTGTGGTAAATGCAATTATCAAACAAAATGTCCTAACTGTCAGACTAACCTGGTTTATCATCTTAAAACCGGTAAGCTCCATTGCCATACCTGCGACTTTTCCACCACCATAAAGGAAAAATGTCCTGAATGTTTTGAGGGTGATATGGTTTTATTGGGCGTGGGCACCCAGAGAATATCTGAAGAACTTAAGAACTTCTTTCAGGTTGACACTCTCAGGATTGATGCTGATTCCCTTAATGAAATTGGCCGAAGGGAAATTTTAAATAAACTTCAAAATGTCCGACCCCTATTGGTGGTAGGAACTGACGCGGTTTTCTCTTTTTTTTACGATTATAAGCCCGATTTTTGTGTTTATGGTAACCCCGATTTAAACTTTAGCCTTCCCGATTTCCAGGGAGAAGAAGTGGTGTATAGAAACATTTCCCTTTTAACAAGCTGGAGCAGTCAGCCAATTCATCTATTAACCTACAAAAATGCTCAAGATGTTCAAGAAACTGCTAATGATTGGCCTGGAATAATCCTGGATAAATACCGAAATTTTGAATACCCACCTTACACCAGGCTGATTATGCTGACACTTACCTCTGTAGATAAAGAAACTGTTAAAAAAGAGGCAGTTTTAATTAAAAGCTGGCTTGATAGAGAGTTCGAGCAAACCATCAACACCTATCTGTTCCATTTAAAAAGAGAAGGGAAGTATTTGAGCGTGGTTCTTCTCAAAGGAGATATAAAAATAAGCGAAAGTTTAAGGCTTTTTGATATACTTAAGTCTGTGCGAGACAGGATAACAATTATACCTGACCCTTCGGGATTAATGGCCTGGTGAAATGGTTAGAGAAATAATTAACGCAGGAAACCCAGTTTTAAGAACAGTAAGTCAGGAAGTTACCAGAATAACTCCTGAAATTCATATTTTAATTAACGATATGATTGATACATTGAAAACCTCACCCGTAAAAGGAGTTGGCCTGGCCGCTCCCCAGGTGGGAGTAAACTTAAGGGTAATTATTGTTCTTTTGAAGGACACGAAATCTGAAGAAATTATCTCCCTGATTAACCCTCAAATAGTAAGCTCCCGGGGGGAAGAAGAAGACTACGAAGGATGCCTTTGTCTTCCCCGACTTTATGGAAAAGTAAAGAGGTATCGGGAAATAAAACTCAAAGCCTTGAACGAAAAAGGCGAATCTTTGGTAATGGATTTAAAAGGATTACCAGCCAGGGTGGTTCAGCATGAAATAGACCACCTTGATGGTATCTTATTTGTGGACAGGATGGAAGACCCTACCCAACTTTTTCATGAAGATCATCCTGAATTATTTGCCACTTGATAGTTATAAATTGAGAATTTTCTCCGAATAAAATAATATGAAAATACTTTTCCTTGGTTGTGATAAATTCGCCCTTATTCCCTTAAGACGCCTTTATCAGGAAGGATGGCTAAAAGCGGTTATTACCCGCAAAGAAAAAATAAAAGGGCGCGGTCAAAAAATTGAACAGACAGTAGTGGGCAAAGAAGCCCAAACCATGAATATTTTATCCTATGAGGTGGAAACCCTTAGAAGTTTTACCATGCCCTTCTTGCAGGAAATTGACCTGCTGGTCTGCGTAGCTTTCGGACTAAAGATTCCCCAGGAATTTATCAATCGGTTTCCCCTGGGTGAGATTAATCTTCACCCATCATTGCTTCCCTGTTATCGGGGAGCCTCACCCATTCGCCGGGCAATAATGGAAGGTAAAACCTTAACCGGGGTAACCATACATACTGTCTCCTTAAATTATGACGAGGGTGAAATCCTGAGTCAGTTAGAAGTTCCCATAAATGATGATGATAATTATAGTTCCTTGAGCCAGAAGTTAGCAGATGTGGGAGCAAAACTCTTGATAGAAACCATAAAGAAAATAGAAAAATCTGCAATCAAGGCAAAACCACAAGACCACAGCCAGTCCACCTATACTACCCGTATTGAAAAAGAAGAAAGATATATTAATTGGAATAAAAACGCTAAAGATATTGTTAACCTGGTAAGAGCCCTCAGTTATCAACCAGGGGCAATTGCCCGTTATAATAAAGAAGAATGGAAAATATTAAAAGCCAGGGCTTTTACCGGGGATATAAATTTGAGTGAGGTAAATAGTTCCATATTACCCACTAAACCCGGTTATTTCCTGATAACTCAGGAACAATTTTTGGTTAAAAGCGGTGAAGGGTGGGTGGAAATATTAGAGGTTCAAAGACCCGGGAAAAAAGCTTTACTTATGGCTCCTTTTCTGAAAGGTTTTCGGGAAACTGAAAGGTTATTTCAAAATGAGTAAAATCGGCATAGTTTTAGCCCTGGTTTTCATCTTGTCATTATCTGGTTGTATAACTTCCACCGAACAGGTAATGGTTCCGGAAATTGAAGGACTTTCTCTAAGCGAAGCCAGGCAAAGATTATCCCTGGTTGGCCTTTCCATGGAAATAAAGGAGAGTATTGACCTGGGAGATACTTCAGAAAGCAGGATTCTCAACCAGAATCCTCGTAGCAAACTGTTAGCCAGAAAGGGAAGCGTAGTTTATGTGGTAGTGGGATTAGGTACTTCGGAGGTGCAAATTCCTAACCTCCTGGGGTTACCTTACATAGAAGCGGAAAAAACCCTGAGAAAATCAGGTTTGGTTGTCAAGGACCTTTTTTTTGAAGAAAACGAAAAAACTCCTTCCGGCATCATTCTTGGGCAATCGCCCCTACCTAAAACTGTTGCTTACCGGGGTGAAGGGATAACCCTGACCATCAGTTTGGGCAAATGGGTGGAAGTACCTTTATTAACCGGCATAACCGTGGAGGAAGCTGAAAAAATATTAAAAATATATGATTTGCAATTAGGAATTATTACTCCTGATGAACTTAATAAAGATAAAACTGCCCTGATAACTGAACAATTCCCTAAGGAAGGCCAGAAAATACCCACCAAGTCTATGGTGCATTTAAAAGTGAAGAGGGGCAATTAAGTATGATCAGAGTCCATCCTTCCCTGCTGGCTGCTGACTTAACCTGCCTCCGCGAAGCTATCCTTTTGGCTGAAGAAGCAGGGGTATCGGCTTTACAAATAGATGTTATGGATGGTCACTTCGTGCCTAATATAACCTTTGGTCCCAAGACAGTAGAAGACATCCGGAAACATACTTCTCTTCCCCTGGAAGTTCACCTGATGGTTGAAGACCCCGTAAGGTGGATTGAGTCTTTCTATAAGGCCGGGGCAAACTCCCTGATTGCTCACTATGAAGCTTCTCCACACCTGGATAAATTTATTCAACAATGCCAGGACCTGGATTTAATTTGCGGTATAGCCCTGAATCCTGCAACCAACATCGCGGTAGCGGAAAAGGTGGTTAAAAATATTGATATTCTACTTTTAATGGGCGTTAATCCCGGTTTCCACGGACAGCAAATGGTTCCCTACCTTCCTGAAAAAGTAAAAAATTCTAAAGCCTGGTTTAAAGAAATAAATCCTCATCTCCTGATTGAGGTAGATGGCGGAGTAAACGAAACCACAGCTCCCACCCTCGTGCTTGAGGGAGCAGACATACTTGTCCTGGGAGCATCCTTTTATCTGAATCCCAAAAGAAGTGAGTTTGTCAAACATCTCTACCAATTATCCTCTACTTAAAAACCTGTCCGGCATAATTCTCGCTGGTGGAGAGGGAAGACGTATCGGGGGTTATAAAGCTCTCAAAAAACTTGCCCGCATTCCCTTAATCTTGCATGTGGTTTGCAAGCTTCAACCGTTTTTTGGTGAACTGTTAATAATTACCAACCGCCCCGGTTATCTCAACCTCATCAAGAAAGACTTAACAGGAACTCGCATAATCAAGGATGAATACCTATCGGATAAGGTTGATAGAAGTTCCCTGGTGGGTATTTATACCGGTCTTAAAAACTCTAATTTTAGCCACTCTTTCATAGTTGCCTGCGATATGCCTTTTCTAAACCTGGATTTAATAAACTATATGGCAGGTAAAATAGAAAACTATGACGCGTTGGTGCCTCAGATTAACGGATTTATTGAACCTTTGCACGCTATTTTTTCCCGGGAATGCCTGTCAAATTTTCAAAAATCAATCCTTAAGGGAGATTTTAAAGTAAGCGATATTCTTAATTCTCTGTCCGTTAATTATGTTAAGGAAAATGAGATAGTTAAATTTGACCCTAACTACCTGAGTATTTTTAATATAAACCGACCCGATGACCTTGAAAAGGCTGAAAATATCCTGTATTATGATAATTTATAAAGGATTAATGTTATATGTTGGATGAACGCTCGGTTGGAGCCATAGTTTTTAGAAAAAGTAAACGGCTTGAATTCTTACTTCTTCAATACGAAGCAGGTTATTGGGATTTCGTCAAAGGCAAAAGAGAAAAAGGTGAAAGAAGCCGGGAGACCCTTCTTCGGGAATTAAAAGAAGAAACCAGTCTGGAGGACGCCAAGCTATTTGACGATTTTAAAGAAAGAATCACCTATGTATATAAGTTAGGCAGTGAAAGAGTTTTAAAAGAAGTGGTCTTTTATTTAACCCAGGTGGAAACCCGGGAAGTTAAGATTTCCCACGAACATATTGATTTTAGCTGGTATGAATATGAGGAAGCTATGAAAAAGCTTACTTATAAAAACGCCCGAGGTGTTTTGAAGAAAGCATATCAATTTATAACAGACAGGGAAAAGATATTCTGAAATAAAAAATTTGAATAATAAGCTTAAAAATACGGTTGATTGTAGGGGGTAAAGGGGGGTCGGGCTTGATAATCTACACATTCGTTATCCGGGTTAGTCCTGGTGATCAGAAAGATAAAAAGGGCATTGAAAATGTATAATTCAGGTTTGACCCCAAAGATATTGACATAAACCTGTTATCACTATAAAATAAAACCAGCTGGTGGTTTTCTATAAAAATAAACGAAATGAGAAGTACAGGGAAATTGAAGAAAACTTCAAAGAAAGTAAAAAATCAACTTATTGATGTTTTAAGCTCATTAAATAAAGGTAAAGGCAGGGGCTGGATTACCTTAGTCCTCCTTATTTCAGTTATAGCTTTTTTCTTATTATTTTCGGATATGAATCAGCTTGATTCTAATGTCTCTGCAATTGAAGTGATCAAAATTATTGATGGTGATACCATTGATGTTTTACTGGAAAATGGTAAAACAGGAAGGATACGCTTGATTGGGGTAAACACTCCCGAGAAAGGAAGCCCTTATTTTGCTGAATGCACAGCCTATACCAAAGAAAAACTACTGGGTAAACAGGTTTACCTGGAGTTTGATGTAGCCGAGAAAGATAGGTACCAGAGGTACTTAGCCTATATCTGGTTTAAACCGCCCCGAAACTACGATTTACCATTACTGGAAGAGATAAGGTCTGATATGTTTAACTCTCAACTTCTGCTTTCAGGATATGGTCAGGTTATGACGGTTCCTCCCAATGTAAAATATCAAGAGTATTTTTTGACCTTTGAACGGGAAGCCCGGGAAAAGGGCCGGGGTTTATGGAAATGAAGTGGCGCTAGACTTGGGCCACTCCCTCTAAATAGTTGCCAATATTTTTTTTAATTATCACCTTATAAACCTTACCCAATTTTTTTTCTATCTTATCTTCATCTCCACCATCAGACACCACCTTTTCCTTATTTAACATCGGGAAACGCACCTTAAGGTATTGAGAAGAATACCCTTCATAGAAATGGCCTACCTTTTTTTCTGTTAACACTTCTAACGTTTTCCCCACAAAACTGCTGGCAAACCTATTTAACGACCGGTCTGCTGCTGTTTGCGCTTGTTTCATTCTTTCTTTAATTATTGCCTGGTTAATCTGGGGCAGGTGGTTAGCTAAGGTATGCGGACGGGGTGAAAAAGGAAATAGATGAACTTTTACCAGATTGAGGTTTTCCAGCATCAGGAGAGTTTTTTCAAAATCCTCCTCCTTTTCATCGGGAAAGCCAACAATTACATCGGTGGAAATACCCATATCAGGAAGGTAAACCCTGGCTTTCTCTATCTGGTGGAGATAGTCTTCAGGGGAATATTGTCTTTTCATCGCTTTTAATATGGAGGCGGAACCCGATTGCAAAGGCAGGTGTAGATGCCGGGCTATCCTCAGGTCGTTTTTCATCAGTGCTAATAACTCGTCCTGAACCTCCTGCGGTTCAATAGAACTGAGTCTTAACCGAAAGGGATAGGAAATATTAAGAAGTTCTTCAACGAGGTCGGTAAGTTGAAGTCCATAATCTAAACCGTAAACACCCAAATGGGTACCGGTAAGTACCACTTCGTAAAAACCACCTTCAAGCAGTCGTAAAAACTCTTCCTTAACCATCTCCATGGGCTTACTTCTAATGTGGCTTCCCCGAAGAAGTGGAACAATACAGTAAGAGCAGTTAAGATGACAGCCATCTTCTACTTTCAGGAAAGCTCGGGTATGCTCCTTATGGGCTTTAACACTAAGCGGTTCAAAAATGGTTAAATTACTCTTAAAATAACCCCTGGTTTTAGATTTCAAGAACTCCGGAAGATAGTTTCTTTCACCGAAACCCATAATCAGGTGGAAATATTTTTTTAGCTCTTCCAATTGAGTTGACTCAGGTGGAAAACAACCTGTAAGAACCAGAAATGATTCAGGACTTCTCTCTTTAAGTTTCCGGGAAAATTTTAACCAATCTTTCTCTGCTTTAGCAGTTACCGAACAGGCATTAACTATAAAGAAGTCTGCTTTTTCAGGAACCTCTTCTAATCCCTGTGAAGTTAATAACTCTCTTAAGGCTTCTCCTTCGTACTGATTGGTCTTGCAGCCAAAGGTTTTAATGGAGAAAGAGTTCATTGATTGCTGAAATGATGAGCAATGATAGCCAGTGAGGCTGCTACGGCAGTTCTAACTTTGAAAACAACTTCACCCAGATTGGCTTCTCTGGCACCAATGCTTTTTAATAATTCAACTTCCTTTTTCTCCAGACCACCCTCTGGACCTACAAAAACTACGATTTTCTTTATGGGATTTTCTGGGGATACTTCTGCTAAAACCTGCTTTATGGGGGTTTGGCTTTCTTCGTAAAAAACGATAAATAAATCATTTTCCGGTAGGTTGGCCATAAATTCCGTTAATTTTTGAGGTTTAGACAATGCTGGAATGGTTTTTCTTCCAGAAACCCTGATAGCTTCTTTAATTATTTTTTCGTACCGCTGGCTATTATCTATTTTATATTGAACCCTTTCAGTAATAATGGGATAAAACTCCCGAACACCTAACTCGGTAGCCATATAAAGAACATCGGTAAAAGCATCCTTTTCTGGAAGCCCGATAGCTAAAATAATGTTTACAGGTAAATCTTTTTTTAAATAGACCTCCTTAAGTATCTCACCCCGTAATTCCCGGGAACTTATAGAGGTTACTTTAACCAGATATTCTTTTTCACCAGTTCGTAGATAAAATTCCTCGTTTTTTTTCAGCCGAAGTACGCTGGTGGCATAGTGGCATTCTTCACCTACTATGACTGCTTCGTTACCTGAAACTTGATCATCAAAAATGCGGGGAATAGTCATTAAATATGCCTGTTTGCCCTTATTTTCCAGTTTCTTTATTTTTTCTCTGGCTCATAAGGTAAAGATAGGTGTTCCTTGCTCTTATAAACTTTTTGATAAGAATGGTGGTATAAATAGCCAGCAGGGCTAAAAAGATAATGATCAGCATATAACCCCACCAGGGAAAACCAAATTCTGGATTATAAAGATACACTTTGCCTTCAAGAAAGTTCTCCCCGGGGGAACCCACATATAATTTATTTCCACTACTACCAGCTAAAAACAACAAGGAGAAACCGAAGTTAGCATTATTTTCAGGTGAAGGGGTAGTAAAAGAGTATAATAGTGATTTACTAACACCCGAAAATACATATACCATTCCCTGCTTGATATTATCTTCAATGTTCTCCAGAGGAGCTCCGATAATATAATCAAGAACTCCATCTCTATCCACATCACCCAAGACCAGGGATTGACCAAACCCCGCTTTGGGAGCATTCTTGGGAGCGGTGAGAATATGGGCAAAGGTTTCTTTATTCCAATCATAAATATATACCCTTCCCTGATTTATATTTTTCCCCACCATCTCCCCTGGTGAACTGATTATTAAAGAGGAGCCAGAAACCATAACGGACGAACCAAAGTAGGCATAATGTTCGGGGTTAGGGGTGGTTAAGGATTTTATCAATCCCCAACCTTTAGCACTATTTTCATAAATATAGATTTCTCCCTGGGATAAAAACTCCCATTCACTACCTGCTTCCTCACCGGTAGCTCCAACAATTAATTCTTTTTGGCCATCCTTATCAAGGTCTCCCGAGGCTAAAGAAATACCAAAGTGAAGTTGCCTATCTTTATTTTCTGGTTCTATGGTAGTTAAAAGCTGGTAATCCTTACCGCTAAAAATATACACCCTGCCGTGAGCTTTTTTTCCGGGTTTTGGCCCACCTAAAGCACCCACAGTGGAAGAAGTATTTTCAAAAGGAGATCCCACCACAATATCTATATATCCGTCCTGGTTAAAATCTGTAACTAAAAGGGAATGGCCAAAAGAAGAGAACTCTTTAAGATTGGGGCTGGTGAAAGTATGTAAAAGTGTTCCTGAGTTATTAAATAGATACAGTTTGCCTGCCCCTGTTTTATCGGCAATATCTTCTCCCCGCGCAGATATGAGGATTTCTGCTTTGCCATCGCTATCAAGGTCGCTGATTACAATCAGGGAGCCAAAAAAAGCTTCTTTGCTGGGAGTGGGAGTAGTAAGATTAAACATCAGTTTTCCTTCACTGTCAAAAACATAAACCCTGCCCTGACCTGTCATATCGCCAACACTTTGTTTCTCGGCTCCAACCATTATTTCAATTTTTCCATCACCATCCAAATCCCCGTAAGTTAGGGTTTGACCAAAAAGTGCGTAGGATACGGGAATGGGGTTTACGATGGTTTTTAATAAACTCCGTCCCCAAACCTGTTCGGTGGGAAATAGAATAATAGACATTACAAGAAAAACGGTTGTAATCAGAAAAAACAATCTTTTTCTACCATTACTTGGTTTCTTCATAAATATAACCTGCCCTCAAAAATTATTTCTCTATTAATTATAAAGGTTAATATGGTGTCAGAGATAATTATTGCGTTCTCCACCCTGGGGACAGTCCCTTTAAATTCCTGATGGGAACTGTCCCTTTTTGAGTTAATCATTACGAAGAACCGAAGGGTTTTTGGCAATCTAATGTTTTCCCCTACCCTTCATTAGATGTCATCTGACAATATGCCTCCTCTCCCTGCCCGGTAGAGGGGCCGCCAAATAGATTAGACTACCGTGGGATTTCATCCCTCACAGAGACAAAAAAGGGTCCTAATGGACCTGCCGAAGACAGGGGTGGTAATCTCGTGTTTCTTTGAATATCATTCTGGACACCAATCCGTAGTCTCCTACTCCTCTGTCACCTAGAACCGCGATTCAGGGTCTCGTTTATAAATCATCAATTAAGTACCATCAGGGTCAAACCTGAATTATACATTTATCAATACCTTTTTATCTTTTTGTCCTACAATTACTAACATGGAGAATGTTAAGAATGTCAGGCCTGACCCCATTTTCCTGATTCCTATTGACAACTATCAGGATTATACATTAAAATATTTCTAATTTTATAGGGAAATTTATTCCCCTATAATATTATTTATTGAAAGGAGCGAGAAAAATGAGAAAAAACCAAAAAGGATTTACTTTGATTGAATTAGCCATCGTTATTGTTATTCTGGGTATTTTAGCTGCTGTAGCTTTCCCCAGATACCAGGAACTCAGGGACGATGCGCACATAGCAGCTGATGCAGCTGTTATTGGTTCCATAAGGGCAGGGGTTATGACCTATTTTGCCAAGAATAAGGTCTTCCCACCTAACAACGCCAACTTCTTTGCTAACACCCTCCATGAAACTCCAGCAGGTTGGAGTTACTATCCTGCAAATTCATCTATAGAATGTAATGGGCTTCCAACTACCGGCGTTAAAGTACTATGGGTTTACAACGCAACTTCTGGTGTTATAACCGGAACAGGACATCCTTAAACCTTAGACTAAAAAGGGGGTTTAATAAACCCCCTTTTTTTATCTCCCGATGAAAGAGCATAAATCATTTCTCGCTTACAAAATAAGAGCTTCTTTTCTTATCGTCCTGATCTTTGTTCTATTGTCTTTAACCATAACCGGCATTCTTTCTCTGGAAAGGAAAGTGCAAAAAACTTATCTCTACGCCAGTGCTATGAGGATGGCCACCGAGATAAAATATATCCAGATTCAGGCTATCATCAGGGGGAAAGATTATCTAATTCTGGTTTCGGAAAATAACACCAGATTTAAAGTCATTGATTTAACTACCGATGAAGTTATTTACGAAGAATCACCATTTTTTGAGAATATAAACATATATATTGAGGAAAAGATAACGGTATTAAGTGGTGGAAATTTTAAAAATGAAAGCAAAATAACTCTTTCCCGAAAAAACAACTACGCTTTTATTCATTTATTTATAGATGGCAGTGTGGTTGTAAAAGAAGAGTAATATTGTAAAATAATATATATTATGAACAAAATCTTGGTTATCGAAATTGAAAAAAACCAGGTAAAAGCTCTGGAAGCCTTGATAAAAAGCGCTGAAAATATTGAAATTATTAACTTTTCCGAGACCTCTACTCCCAATACCTTAGACGACCCTTCAATGGTTTTACTTATTAAAGACCTGTTAAAATCAGGTAAGTTCAAGGCTCGTAAGGCTATAGTGGGCTTACCCAATGAAGATTTAGTTACCCGTATCATAGAATTACCCCGCATGCCCGCTAAAGACACCTATAAAATCATCAGGGACGAGTTTTACACTTACCGTGCTTTTAAAGATGATTTTGCAGTTATCTCCTATACCCCCGTGTCTATCAGGGATGACAGGATAAAGTATCTAACAGTTGGTTCAAAAAGAAGTGTTATCCTCAGGTGGCTCGGTATACTGAAGAGATCCGGGTTAAAAACTATTATTCTGGAAGACTCCTCCGTAGCCGCTTATCGGGCAGTGAGATATTTATACAAAGAATATCCAGGTGATAAACAGTGGTGCTATATTCATGTAAGCCACGATGAAACCGCTATCTTTATTTCCCAGGGTGAGGATTTATTATTTTACCGTTCTTTCAATTTCGGTGAAAAGGACCTCTCTCAAAGCGAAAGTCTCCATCAATGGTTAAGGGAAATCAACAACACCTTTTCCTTCTTTTCCAAAGAATTTGCTGGCAGTATATGCAAAACCTTTATTAATAAACTGCCTGATTTTCGGTCCAACCTCCTGGAATCTCTAAAAAACTCAACTGGAATCAGCTCGGAATTTATTAACCTCGAAAGTTGCGCCCAGTTAAACTATTCCAATGTAAATTTAGCCGATAGTGCTTTCCAAAACAGTTCACTTTTGGGCCTTACTTTAAGCAAGATTGACAGCAAAATACTTATCAACTTGATACCGGAAGATATAAAAAATAAAGGAAAAAATATTTTTAAAGTATGTGCCTATTCCCTGATAACCCTATCCTTGCTGGCTGGTTTTTCCTTTCTGGGTTATTACCTGCAAACTAACCGAGAGGTTACCACCTCTAACATTGAGATTACCACCACCAACATTTCTGCCTTATCTGAATCTTTAACTGAGTATCTACCCGTGGAAAACGAATTTAACCATCTCAAACAGCAGGATGATGACTGGAAAGTTTTAATAAATAAATATTCCAGGAAAGAGGTATATAAACAGTTTTCAGGGGTTTTTGCCAAGTTGACCAAAGGAATTATTATTGAAAGCTTCTCCTTTGATGGAGAAAAAAATATATACCTTACTATTTCTTCTCCAGGTTTTGAACCTGCTTACCAGTATAGAGATGCTTTAATTAACACTAACTTTTTTACTACAGTAGTTATAAGGGACTTTTCTCAGGTGGGTGCTAAATATTTATCATCTATGGAGTTGATTCTCAAGTGAAGATGGATAATAATAAAGAATTTATTTCACCTTTAGTTAAAATACATAAATTTTTACTCCAGGCGATTCTGGGCATAATCATAATCGGGTTAATTTCAGTGGGAAGTTTAACCTTCATTTACTTTAGAGATATAACCAGGTTAAACACTTTGGCATCCTCCCTTAAAGAAAAAGAACAACAACTTCAAGCCCTACAATCTATGAAGGATACTATCCCTTCAATTCAAGACTCCATAGAAAACTCCAGAAAAAAATTATTCACTAAAAATGAGGTAGCTTTTTTCCAGAAAACGCTTCCTCAAACTTTAATCAATTTAGGTCTTACAGTAACCAATGTGGCAATTGGACCAGAAGAAGCCCCTGAGCCTGGAAGCTTTGAAATTGCCTATCAAAAGCTTTCTTTATCTCTAAGGGGTTCAGAAAATTCTTTCCTGGCTTTTGCTAAATACCTGGAAAACACCCTGCAGAAAGAAATCAAATTAATCTCTATCAACTTGGTCTTTGATAGAAATAACTACTTTGTAAACCTGGTTTTGCTAATTCCTTACAGCCTTCCTGATTGACAATTTTTAACTCGGGTGTATGGTGATATATAATTTTGAAGAAAGCAGGGAAAATAAAATAAATAAACTTGGAAATAACCAGCAAGGGGTTACTTTAATACTGGTAACCTTGATCTTGGTAATTTCATCTGTCCTTGCTATAGCCTTAATAACCTATTACCAGGCTGCAGCGCTTACTTCGGAAGTGGAAGCCTACCGAATGCAGGCGTTATACCTGGCGGAATCCGGAATCAACAAAGTTATTCAAAAATTGCGTAATAATGAAACTGTGGCTAACCCTTATTCAGAAAGCCAAACTTTTTTCCCGGGACAACCCGGTTCTTACCAGGGGGGTATTTCAGTTAGCAGAACTGCTTCGGGAAACGAAACCACTCTGATTTCGGAAGCTACTGTCCCACTAAACCAGCCCCGTCAGGCAAAAAGAGTTTTAAAGGTAATTTATAATTTTTCCACCTACAAGTTAATCTACTGGGAGGATAATACCAAGGGACGATGAAAAACCAGGGCTATACTCTGATTGAAGTAATTATAGCTATGACCATCCTTTCAGTAATTGTTAGCGGATTATCTTATGCCTTCGCTATATCCTTAAGAAGCGATGCCCCGGTGGAAATGAAGCTTTTGGCTTATTCTTACTCTCAAAAAGAATTGGAAATGATAGTAAACAGTTCTTTTAATACAAATTTTGGTATTTCCCAGCGAGCCTATCCTTTGGATAATAGATTCCGATATGAAATAATTCAAGATCAAAGCGGTGACATTTACTTAAAAAATATAACCGTTCGCTTCTATGATGCTTCTACTTTGGCCCAAATATCTGAAATTCACTCCACTATTAGAAATAATAACATCGCTGCTCCCATTATTACTGCCAACTTGAACCCTTCCACTATTTACACAGGTCAATCTTCGGTTTTAAGCTGGGCCACTACCAATGCCACCAGCCTGACTATTAACCCGGGTA
>JBBIIY010000007.1:33552-37649 GCA_037446255.1 Coprothermobacterota bacterium | reverse complement strand
TCTGTTACTACTACTTATACTCTAACCGCTTCCAATGCTTCAGGTTCTACCTCTGTTCAGGTTACTTTAACCGTGGGGTATTTAGAAACTTTTAACGATGGAAACTATTCTATTCCAACTTTTTTGTGGTCTAATTTTCCCAGTGGCCAATGGAGTATTGTAAATTTTGCTGGTTCACCTGCTTCCCAATTCAACCATCAAGGCCAAGTGGGGACTTCTTATCCCTCGGATGGCTGGGTATCACCTTCTAATAACTATTTTATTGAAGGAAGAGTTTATATACAACGCACTGGGGCTACCGGTAGCGTAACCAGCTATGCAGCTATCGGCGGGAGATGCACTACCGGGGGCATCGGTTATTTTGTTCAAATTGAGATAGAACCTTCTATAAACCCCCCAGCGGGCAGAACACGAGTAATACTAATGAGTAACAATACTGCTTTACATACTACTTCTTATTCAGGATCCTTACTCTTTGATCAATGGGTAACCTTACGCCTGGAGATGATAGGAAATAACATTTCCTACTACTTTAATGGCCAGCTTTTGGGAACAGTTAGCAACTTTTCTCATGGCTCGGGAAGACCTTTTTTAAGAGCTTTTAATGGAAGTACAAATAGATTGGTTTACTTTGATGACATTAGAATTGAATTCAGACCCTAAAGGAATAACTTTAGTTGAATTAACCATTACCATGGTTTTAATCATGATAATAACTATTCCTTTAACCATGTTTTTTGGCTCTAATATCAGGTCCTATTTTACTGGAACTCCTCCACCTCAGGTAAAACAAGTATTATATGGGGCTATGGGTGAAATAAGTGATTATTTAAGAGAAAGCCCGGGAATTACCAGCGCGAACTCCACCGCGGTAACTTTTCTTAATACAAATGAAAGTCCTATTTCATTTACTTTAAATACCTTACAGGGTGTGATTGAAAGAAATGAAGGTTCCGCTACAACTTTTGTTCCTTACTACAATTCACCAGGACCAGGAAAAATAACCCTTAACCTGACCTTAAACTACTCCACCCGGGATAATGCGGTCTGGACTTCTGGAAATACTGCTGACATCTCAGCTGTAGGAGTTTTACTTACAGCCAGTTATGACTCCAATTCATTAACCTTAAATAATACTGTTAACTTAAGAAGGAGAAATTAACTGATGAGGATAGTTATTTTTTTAAAAAACTATGCTATTATTTAAACTAATATGCCCAAGAAACCTTTAGGACAATTACTGCTGGAAACAGGCTACATAACCGATAATGATTTGAAGAGAGCTCTTTCGGAGCAGAAAAACACTGGAGCTCCCTTAGGTCAGATTCTGGTGGAAATGGGCATTCTTTCACCCCAGGTGTTAGGTCAGCTTTTGGCCGACCAGGAAGGAATCACTTACCGGAAAGTTCTGGGAATACCGCTCTCTTTGGAGGTTATCCAGTTATTACCCGAAGAAACCATCAAGGACAAAAAAATATTTCCCTTAATAATTACCGATGGTGTCCTGGAAGTAGCTGTTTTACCACCCATCAATCCACTGGTACTGGATAATGTAAGAGAAATTACCGGGTATAAGATTAGAACTTACCTGGTTACCGATATAGAGTTCCAGCAACTCCTGAACCAGTATTTTAATATAAAAACCACTTCTGCAAAAACTCTTAAGGGTACGGATATTTTTGTGGAGGAAGAGGTTGCCCCGGTGGCTACGGACACTCCAGTGGTCAAGTTTACCGATTCTTTGATTACTGACGCTATTAGTAACAACGCTTCCGATATCCACCTTGACCCCACCCCTGAAGGCATCCAAATCAGATACCGGGTTGATGGTATGTTATCCGATGTGATGAACATAACTTCTGGAATAGAAGAAGCGGTAATTTCGCGCTTCAAGGTGCTGGGAGGGATGGATATTGCTGAAAAAAGACGCTCTCAGGATGGTAGGTTCTCTTACGAAATCAATGGTAAAACTTACGATTTTCGTATTGCCTCCACCGATAGTAAACATGGAGAAAAAATAAGCATAAGAATCCTGAGAAAAGCTCAAATAATGATTGAACTTTCCCGTCTTGGCATGCCGGAAAACACCCTCAAAGAATATGAAAAACTAATAACAAGACCTTATGGGGTTATTCTGGCCGTAGGTCCTACCGGTTCTGGTAAAACTACCACTCTTTATTCAACCCTTAATAAAATTAAGAACCCTACTAAATCATTTTTTACCATTGAAGACCCCGTAGAATACGAATTGCCTGGTATTGTTCAGACCCAGGTTAACCTTAAGGCTGGTATAACTTTTGCTGGTGGGGTTAGGAGTGTTTTGAGACTTGACCCCGACATTATCATGGTGGGTGAAGTAAGAGATGCCGACACAGCTAAAGCCGTGGTGGAGAGCGCTCTTACCGGCCATCTGGTATTCTCCACCCTGCATTCCAACGACGCTCCTTCTACCATCATAAGACTATTGGAAATTGGTGTAGAACCCTTTCTGGTGGCTTCTTCGGTGATTGGTATAGTAGCCCAAAGACTCATAAGAACCATCTGCCCTTCCTGCAAAGAAGAATATCTTGCCTCATCGGAAGAAGTGAAGTTGCTATACAAAACAACTCTCCTGGATGCAGTCAGGCTCTGGAAAGGTACTGGTTGTAGTGCCTGTAATTTCACCGGTTATAGAGGGAGGACAGGAGTTTATGAAATCCTTACCATTAACAAATCCCTCCGCGATGCCATCATCAGAAAGGATTCAGCCAGCGTGTTAAGGCAAATTGCCTTGGATTCAGGTATGATTTCTATGCTGGAAAATGGTTTTGGGAAAGTAAAATCAGGGCAAACTACCATAGAAGAAATCCTCAGGGTAGTTGGTTTGGAAGAATAAATGCTATTTCGCTACCTGGTAAGAGATAAAGAGGGAAAATCCCAAACGGGGGTGCTGGAAGCAAAAAATATTGCTGAAGCTGAAGCCAGATTAAAGGAAAGGGGCGTCTATGTTTTAGAGATTAAAAGAAGGTTTAGTTGGACTTTAAATATTCAGCGAAAGGTAAAAACCAGTGACCTTATACTCTTACTAAGACAGCTCGCTTTTCTCATTAAATCTGGTATTAACCTAAACACCGCCCTGGAAATTACTGAAAGCAACATTAAAGAGCCAACGCTAAAAACTACTATAAGAAATTTAAGGGAAGAAACCACTACCGGAGCATCATTATCCAGTTCCCTTAGTAAGGCTGGACCAGGATTCCCCCGTATGGTAATTGAAATAATCAGGGTGGGTGAGGCTACCGGAAACTTAAGTGCGGTTATCACTCGTTTAGCAGACTTTCTAACCCGCGAGGAAGACTTGAAAACCAAAATAAAACAGGTAATGTCTTACCCTATGGTTACCCTATTACTTGTTGGTGGGGCGGTAACCTTCCTCCTGATAACTATCGTTCCTGTTTTTACCCGCATATACAAATCAGCCAACGTTACTCTACCTTTGCCTACCCGAATACTGGTTTTCCTTTCAGCCATAATCTCGGATTATTGGTGGTTGCTTATTCTCTCAGGCATCATAATTTATATTTTATTTAAAAAAATTATTAACACTGAAAAGGGAAAAATGTTCTGGGATAGAATACTTTTTCGCTTACCATCCTCTATCGGCAACATCTACCGTTTAAGCATATTCCTCAGGGTTTCCTCTACCCTGGAAACTCTTCTTAGAAGTGGTTTACAGCTAACCGAAGCCCTGCTCTTTTTATCCCGGGTTTCAGGTAACAAGGTAGTTGAAAAAGCTATCCTGCAAAGTCGCGAAGCCGTAATTCAGGGTAGAAGCATAAGTGTTGCCTTGAGAGAGACCAGGATATTCCCCCAGCTATTCGCCAGAATGATATCTGCAGGTGAAGAAGGCGGTAATCTGGATGAAATGCTGGAACGAATGGTGGATTATTTTGAGAAAGAATTAGACAACGAGATGAAAAGGTTTGTCACCCTACTTGAACCCACGCTTACTCTAATATTAGGCGTAATTGTAGGCTTTGTTGCGCTTTCTATCTACTTACCAATATTTGATATGATAAGGCTGGTCAGGTAGGTTTAACCTACGGTTGGCTTAACCT
>JBBIIY010000007.1:0-33452 GCA_037446255.1 Coprothermobacterota bacterium | reverse complement strand
CGGTTGGCTTAACCTACCCCGCCGCCGCTTCCTCCACCTCCACCTCCGCCGCCACCAGAAAATCCACCACCACCGCCAGAGGAAGAACTATAAGAACTCTGTGCAACTTTTTGTAGTCCAGCCAGAGCGCTGTTAAGAGAATTGAAAGCCTGATTAAGATTCACCGGAGTTACCCCGCTTACACTAAAGCTTTTAGCCATCATCGCTGACCTTAAAATCCTGGCATTATTCAAATCTTTCATTTCTGGAATAACTACCTTGAGCGCTTTTAAAACTTCTCGGGCAACTCCTAAAACTGTTCCATAAACTAAATACTTTTCCCACAACACTATGGTTTTAGGCCCGTACTCTTTAAGATTGGAAAAATCTCTCAAGAATGATCTAAACCCCATCCACAAATCATACTTCTCTTTACCTTTCTTGCTTCTTCTGGGCATGGCAAAGAGACCTCCGAAAATATACACCAGAGCTGGAATTAATATTAGCAGCACCGAGACATTCTGTAAGAAAATTGCTCCTGCAAAACTTACCACTCCGATGAAAACACCACCTATCAGTATAAATATTGATAGTTTTTCACTTTTGGGATCGTAAAATTGTTGCTTTTTAACCTTCTTCTGCACCTGTTCTTTAAAATTATCCAGTATCCTCTGATAATAACTTGCCCTTCTTTTGAACTTGGAAGTAAGCTTAGAGATAAGAACTATCCCTTTATCATCAAAGAGAACATTATTTAATAAGGTTTTTTCAAAATTATCCAGTCTTCCAGGGTCTATAACGGCTTCTTCCGTAACTTCCACTGATGAGTCATTGGTTGTATCTTCTACTGGCTCGTCTTCTGATAGTTCTGTATTTTTCAGAATCAGGCGAAAATCTTTCCTATTTCCCAACCAGCCCTTCACTTCCACCTCTTCCATATCTATAAAACCACGGTAAATTAAATCGAGGATGGTAGCTTGCAAGGAATTGGGGTTAAAAGCATTAAAATTCATTAAGCCTGCCACTATCGCAGGCTTCTCTGGAGTGGGCGGTTCTCTGACATAGATAAAATTCCTGGGTAAATTAAACTCCGCACCGTATTTTTTATACAGGTGGAGGAAATACATAAGTAAAGCGATTGTCAATAATAAAGAGATAATCGGCACATAAATTGTGACAAATCTGGCTAATGTCCTTCTCCTATTAGCAGCTTTAGCCCAGCCTTCTTCCTCTTTAAACACTTTTTCCTTGATAACAGTATTGATAACCGTGGCAGTTTTAAAAAAGGCAGCAGGAATTAGAATTCTTGCTTCCACAAAAGTGTTGGCTGGAACATCGCTAACATCAACAAAGACAGTATTATCATCTATTTTTTTAATTTCTCCCCATAAAGGCCCATGCGCCCAGACAAAATATTCGCTTATGGGAACAGAAAAATCGTATACGATGCGAGCTTGAAAAGAACCAATCGGTCTCTCCCAGCCCCTACCCTGAAGTTTCCAGTAAAACTCTCCATAATCCTGATAAACTTTCACCAGTCCCGGAATGGTATAGTTAAACGTAAAAGTTTTTCTTTCATTATAAGCGCTATAAAAATAGTGGATTTTGTAAGTACTACCGGTATCTTCCACATAATAAGTACCCGCTTCCCTGCTTTCATTCAGGAGTAAAGGGATTCCATCAATAGATACCTGCACCCCTTCTAAAACGGTAAAACCTTCTTTGGGAATTTCATAATAGCCAAAAGAAAAGGAACCATCAAAACTAAAGGTCCTATCCTCGCTGAAAACTACCGTACCATTTTCCCTGATGGTGGCATTTATACTAACCTGAGGCAGTGAATAATCTTTAGCCGAAGTCTGATGGGGAAAGGCTAACAGGGTAAAAATTATCAAAAGTGAAAAAATACCAATCTTTTTATACACTACATCCTCCTTTAAAAACCTTAGATAACCAAAGAGGGACTGTCCCCAATCCTACCCGGGCATTGTCCCATTTTTATAACTATATTTTACCTTTAATTAACAGATATTGGTACATATAGTGGGGTCAGGCTTGACCTTCTTCACATTCTCTATGTTAGTCATTGTAAAACAAAAAGATAATAGGATATTGATAAATGTATAATTCAGGTTTGACCCCAAAAACACTTAAAAACGAGACCCTGAATCGGGGTTCAGGCTGACAGGCGGGGGAAAAATGGGATCGCCACGACTTCTTTCAGAAGTCTCGAGATGACGGTGGAGGAAACAATCCGGGAATTCATATTGACATTAGCAATTGACCTTGTTATTATGATATATCTTGATAGTAACCAAAGGAATTAGGAACAGGAGCCATTTGGAGCATAAACCAGAACATTTTACCCACCTGAAAGGAAAACTATTAGTCCCCAAAACCCATCCCCGGATAGCTTTCAGGGGTTCATTGGACCAATTAGAAGCTTTTATTATTTCTACCCAGGTGGTAGCCAAAGAAGAAGATAGAGAAGAGTTTTATGAATGGCTGGAAGAAATGCTTAAGTTTTGTGGGGCTATTTTCCGAGCGGAGGTGTTAGAAGAAAGTCTTCCGCCTTTAACTCTATTCGGGCTTGGCCCTGATGAGCTAAGAGCACACAGTCACCACCCTGATAAGTATTACGGGGTAAAACATTTTAGACCCAGTGCAACCCAGGGTAAATTAATGTCCGCCCTTAATATTGTAAGAGTCCTGGCTCGCGAAACCGAATTAAAAGCCATGGCAGCTTTCTGGAAAGCAGATAAAGAACTGGAAAGGGAAGATATTCTTCTGGCTTTGAATCGTATGAGCAGTGCAGCCTACATCCTTATGTGTCGTTTAGCAAAAAATGTGAGCACGCCTCAAATCATTAAATAAATATCAAAGAACTAAGTAGACTGTTGAACAGATAATAATTGACTACTTGGATACCTTCCCGGTTAAGGTATCCAATCGCCATCTAAAAGAGAAAAACGTTCTCAATTGTTTACAATATAAAAATTAACACCCTCCCCTTGCTCCCCTCCCCTTTAAGGAGGAGATGAAATAGGTAGGGAGGGGAGAAGTGCAGGTCTAAAAATGAGAAACATTCTAAATTATCTTATTTAGTTTCTTGTTGTTAATTTACTTGACATATTGCTAACAATAATTATAAAATAACAATGTAGAGAAGTTTCAGGGTATTACTATAGAAAAGATGCTTGTTTTTGACATTGTTATTTTATCTTCATCACCCTGAAGAAATATTAAAGGAGGTGTTTTGTTATGGTGGAGTGGTTATTAAATCTTAACTCCCAGCTAAATTCTATTGTCTGGGGACCCCCAATGCTTATTATCATTATCGGGGGAGGTCTTTACCTTACTTTTAGAACCGGTTTTTCTCAGTTCACCCAGTTTGGACGCATGACCAAAGAAGTCTTCAAGTTTGAAAAACGGGAGACAGATGCGGGTGACATCACCCCTTTCCAGGCTATCTCTGTAGCTATGGGAGGTACAGTTGGGGTAGGGAATATTGCTGGAGTAGCCACAGCTATTGCCCTTGGTGGTCCCGGAGCTTTATTCTGGATGTTAGTATCAGGGGTGGTGGGAATGTGTACCAAGTTAGTGGAAGTACTCCTTGGTGTTCACTTCCGAGTGCAGGAACCCGGAGGACCAATGATCGGTGGTCCAATGATGGTCATTGAAAGAGGATTGGGTAAAAACTGGAAATGGTTAGCAGTTTTATTTTCTTTATTTGGAGCTCTGTGCGCTTTTGGAATAGGCAATATGGTGCAGGCAAACTCGGTTGCCAAAGGAATGCTGGAATTTGGAATAGATAAGTGGATAACCGGTCTGATTTTAATTATAGCGGTTGGTCTGGTAACTATTGGTGGTATCAAAAGAATTGCCCAGGTTGCACAAATTATCGTTCCTTTCATGGTAATTACCTATTTGATAGGAGGACTCATTGTAATTTTTGCCCGCATTGGCAGTCTGCCTTCAGCAATTATTGATATGTTTCGTTATGCCTTTACCCCCATGGGTGCCATAGGAGGATTTGCTGGTTCTACTGTAGCTTTAGCTATGCGTAGGGGGGTTGCCCGAGGGGTATTTTCTAATGAAGCCGGCTTAGGCAGTGCACCTATGGCTCACGCTACTGCCCGGACCGACCATCCTTCCAGGCAAGCGCTCTGGGGTATTTTTGAAGTTTTCGTTGACACTATTGTAGTTTGTTTGATAACCGGTCTGGCAATTCTGGTTACCGGAGCTTATACCGCTGCTGACGCTCTGGGTAAAGGCCTTACTGGAGCTGCCCTTACTATTCATGCTTTTGAATCGGTCATGCCCGCATTTGGCGCTATCATAGTAGTCGGCGGTATGTTATTAACTTCCTACGACACCAACCTCGCCTGGTGTTTCTATGGCGAAACCTGCGGCGCTTATCTGTGGGGTGGAAAAATAAGGATGCTTTATCGTTTTATCTGGCTTCCCTTTATTATGATTGGAGCCCTGGGGCAATTAGAAGCTATCTGGGATATTTCTGATACTTTAAACGGGCTAATGGCTATACCTAATATGATTGCCATATTACTGTTATCAGGTTTAGCAGCTAAACTTCTCAGCGACTTTGTTAAAGGACAACCCTACAAACCGCCGGCATAATTTATTACAGTTGAGTAAATCATGGTTCAGATCAAGGGTGTCCGAAAGGACACCCTTGATTATTTCTTATTGATATTACAAATAAATATCGCCAAATTCATTGATGATTACAAGAGTTATTGAGAAACGTTCTCAATTATTTGTATTATTTCTTATTGATATTACAAATAAATATCGCCAAATTCATTGATGATTACAAGAGTTATTGAGAAACGTTCTCAATTATTTGTTCTATTTACAGGTTTTGCAGGTTCCGCAGGTAGAAGAGGTGCAGCTGGCTGAGGAAAGGACGCCTTTTACCGCAAAGTAAACACCGCTAAAAGACTGCTTAACTTCCATAGACCCACATTGAGGGCAAACAGGTTCAAGCCCTTCTTCTTTTTCTTTAATGGTTGCCATCAGGGAAAACTTGTTTCCACAAACCGTGCAATTATATTCGTAGATTGGCATAGTAGTGATAATATACCCGAATAAGTATTTATTTATTCAGTAAAACTTTACCTGCTTTCGCACCGGTTAAAGTTCCGTTGTCCACAGCAATTATTCCGTTCACCAGCACCCATCTGATACCTTCGGGCGGCAAAGTTGGACTTGGAAAAGTAGCTTTTTCTCTAACCCTGTCCAAGTCCAGAATCACCAGGTCAGCCTGATACCCCTCGGTAATTCTTCCTCTCTCCCTATGAATACCCAATCTTTTAGCTGGCATCCAGGTCATTTTCAGCAGAGAATCCTTCTCAGGCATAAGGTTTTTCTCTCTAACTAACCTTAAAAATCTGGGAAAAGCACCTGCGCCCCTGGGGTGCCCTTCTCCAGAACTGAAACCACCATCGCTCCCTAACATAACCAGCGGATGCTTAAGGCACATCAATACTTCATCTTCTTGCATGACATGGGCGATTACTATGGTATCAGGCTCGGTTTCTCTAATCATCTTGAATAGTTCTCTGGTAAGACTTATTCCTTTATAACTTCCAGAAGCAATCTCCAGGGCTTCTAACCCCACCCCCCAGCGCTCCTCAAAACCTTCATCAAATACTGTCGTTCCTATGCGAGTGGCAAAAGCGTTGTAAGGATAACAGTCAATCATTATATCCAATCCATCATTAACAGCATTTTCAATTAAATTCAATGAATTACTCATCCTGCCAAACCCGGCCATGCTTCCGAGATGTGATATTTGAATAGGAACTTTACTTCTTCGGGAAATTGTTAAAACCTCTTTTAGGGCTTCTTCCACTCTCCCGGCATCATACCTTATATGAAAGGTAGCCAGACTCCCTGGAAAATCAGCTAAAACACTTATTATATCTATTATCTCCCTGGTAGATGTTCCCGGATTGTATTCTAACCCGAAAGAAACACCTTTCGCCCTTTGTTTAAGGTTTCTTTCAAGAATTTCTTTCATTTCTTCAATTTCTGGGAAGTTTGCTTCTACATACCTATCCAAAACTCCTGCCTGAGTTCTCAGATAATCATGACCCACCAGACCCAGCCAATTCTGATATAAACCCTGCTTTTCTCTTTCTTCAACTTCAGTCCTAAACTCTGTATAGCCAATTCCGCAATTGCCTGAAAGGATGGTAGTTACTCCCTGACGAAGCAGGCATTCGGAGGTGGAACTATCTTTTACCCTTTCCCCATGAACATGAATATCAATAAAACCGGGAACTATCGAAAACCCCCGAACATCAAGAACAACCTCTGCTGGTAATTCCTCCTCCCCAATAAAGACAATTTTACCCCGGTCAAGATACAGGTTTGTAATTCTGTCTAACCCACTGAAAGGGTCTAATACCCTGCCATTTTTAATTAAAATATCCATTTGCCATGATCCTTCTTTTTAACAACCAGGGGGCAGGTTAAAATAACCTGCCCCCGTACATTTTTACTTATTTAAAAAAATTCTTATTGCCAATTAATGGCTACACCAACTATCACTGCTACAAACTGTAAAAGCATAAGAAGTAGAAATAGAGGAACATAAAATCTCCACCATTTTTCAATGGGTATCTTGGCAATACCACACATAACCACTATGCCTGCTGTAGGCCAGAGTAGGTTGGTGAATCCGTCACCAAATTGGTAAGCCATAACCGCTACCTGCCTGCTGACACCAATCAAGTCTGATAAAGGAGCCATGATAGGCATTACTGCCATAGCCTGACCAGAACCGGAGGGGATAAAGAAGTCCATCAAGGTTTGTACTATAACCATACCCACTGCTGATACATAAGAATGCATACCTTCCAAGGGTTTGGCTAAAGCATTAATTACGGTATCGATTATTTTTCCGTCTCTCATTACTACCAAAATGGTACGAGCTACTCCTACCACCAGAGCTCCATAAGCCACCTGAGAACATCCTTCTACAAAAGTTTCCGCTAACTTGCTTGCTCCAAAACCTCCTATGATTCCTGCTAAAATACCCATAATCAGGAATAATGCTGCCAGTTCATTGATATACCAGCCATAGGTAATAGAGCCATATACAATAAGCACAATGGTAACAGCCACTAATAACATTATTAATTGATTCTTGCCAGTGAAAGGTGTATTGAATAACTCATTTTTATCCATCTTAAAAATACCGAAATCGATATCTGCCACATAACTGGAGGAAGGGTCTTTTTTGACTTTTAGAGCATAGCGGATGGTCCACCAGATAGACACTAATAGAAAGATTGCCAGCCAGATAGCTCTGTATCCTAACCCCGAAAACATTGGTAATTCAGCAATCTTGTGAGCTACCCCCACGGTAAAGGGATTCATAGGTGCAGCAGCAAAACCAATACCTACTCCCAGACAACACATAGCCAATCCCACAATAGCATCATAACCCACCGCTATGGCTAATCCAATAAAAACAGGTATCAGCCCGTAAGTTTCCTCAAACATACCGAAAGTTGCCCCGCCAATGGCAAAGATAGTCATAAAAACAGGAATCATTATTATTTCTTTGCCCTCCAGTTTTCTCACCAACATACCCAGAAAACCAGCCAGAGCTCCCGTTTTCATTACTATAAAAAAGGCAGAAAAAACGATAAAGATAAAGAAGATAACATCTGCTGCGTCTATCATACCTCTTTGAACGGCCACAAAAAAATCAAAGGGTTTAATGGGACTGCTCTCCACAGCTTGATAAGTGCCTGGAACCACCAGGGTTCGTTTAACCACCTCATCAAACTTCCTCTCATACTGTCCTGCTGGGACAATGTAGGTAAGTACCGCGGCAATGAGTGCGATGGTAAACAGAACTACCCAGCCATGGGGTAACTTGAAACCAAACTTCTTTTCCATTTTTCCAAAACCTCCTTAAACTGATACTTCAAGGTCATTTTAACACAATTTGATTATTTACAGTCATAAAGGAAAAGGAAGCCCCCCAACATAAACACTGAGGCAATAAGAAATATAGACGGGTAACCCATAAAATCAATTATCAATCCGGTTAAGGGGGGAGAAACGATAGCCGCTGTCATAGAGAAGAAATAATAAAACCCGGCAGCTGTTCCAGCTTTTTTTGGGGGGGATAAATCGGTAACTAAAGGAAAGGCGTTAACATTAACCAGCGCCCAGCAAAATCCAGCAACCATTAATAAAAAGGTGATTAAAATTAGTTTATAGGCAACCACCAGGGCATCAATCATAAATATGGTAGCCATCACTATTGAAAGCAGCAACAACCCTATGGACATAGTTTTCCGTTTGCCTCTCAACCCCCCGATAACACCCGCTGGAAGGGAAAAGACAAAAAAAGAGACAGCTAACATACCCAGTAAAAAGCTTGCCCGGTGTTCGTCAACACCCAGTTGAAATTTTCCATAGGAGGTAAAAAAAGTTTCAATAGCATTAAATCCCAGAAAGTAAGTAAATATAACCAGGTATACATTTAACAGTTTTTTATTTTTAAGAATTCCTACCAGTTCCGAGAACAGGTTTCTTCTGGTTTCTTCTATTTGGTTGTCTTTACTTTCCTTAATACTGATAACCAACCAGGCTCCGGTAATGATGATGATCAGGGAAGCTATCAGAAAAGGTATTTCTTTTTGCAGGGCATAAAGGGAGGGAAATAATAAATACCCTACCACTGCACCTATTCCACCCATAAAATTTATTATCCCTGAAGCCTGGCTTCTTAACCCGGAGGCAAATAAATCCTGTATTAAGGCTACTAAGGGTGTTCTGGCTGTAGCTATAAAGATATTTAAAAATACCAATAAAAGGGAAAAAATTATTAAGCCCTGAAGATGGACTACAGGAATCAGAGAAAACAGAATGGCAATCAAAGGAAAACTTACAAGAAAATAAGGTATTCTTTTACCAAATCTGGTTCGGGTATTGTCACTTATGATACCTACCCAAGGTCCCCAGGTAATGGCCAGAATATTGTCCATGGTCATCAATAAACCCACCAAAAAACTGGATATACCAAATGATTTAAGCATTATGGGGATATAAGAGTTATACACCACCCAGAGAACAGTGGTCGCCAGGTAAACAGTTCCTATGGTAATAGCGAGAAAATAAAATTTTTTCATAACCCTTTCTAATTAAATTATAACCGGGGGGTTCTGAAAAAAGGTGATGCTAACTACTTGATAATTTCTATTTTCAGGGCTAAAAAGTAACCGTTTTCGTAAAACCCGGTTACCCGAGCCTTTCTATTGATAACTGTGTGTTTGAAGGTTACCAGCCAGCCAGGGCCAATCTTTTTCCCATCTACCAGTATGACAGTTTTAGAATCAATTATAATTTTTATAGTTTGCGTGCCTGATAATAAGCTCAACTCTCTTGATTGTACCGAGGTTATCGTCCCCAAAAGGGTAGTTGGAGCTTTTTCTCCTTTTACCTTGAGGGCCAGGATTCGTCCGGGTTCAACATGGGCAATAATGGAAACGCGAAAACCCCTTTTAAAATCTGCTAAAACTGCTTTTTTACCATCCAGAACAAGTTCAGTGTTATGGTGGATGGTTACCGGTAGAGTTCTTCCATCATCTACCACCACAAAGAGAAGAGAATTGGTAAGATTTACTAAGTTAATAGCCCCCTTGATGAGTTGTTCCTGAGTTGGTGGGGGAGTGTAGGTACCGGTTAAAACTCTTTTCAGCCTGATCTGGTTTTCTTCCAGGGTTCCCCAGATAACCACCTTCGTCCTGAGAGATATATCCTCCAGCCTGGAAGCCCTGCCTTCCATAACAGCCCTATCTACTCCCACCAGGGTAAGAGTAATATTACCCCACAACAGGAGAAACTCTCTTTTGAAGAGATCAATTCCCACAACCTGGCCAGCCAAAACTACTTCGCCGGTAAATAGTTTTACTATCTCTACCTCGCTACCTTGAGGTTTCCAATTTACCGTAGCTCCGAGGGCTTCTGCAATAAACCTTACCGGGATTAAAACTCTACCTTCAATTAAAACAGGCGGGGATTCCAGAGAAAATTGTTTGCCGTTTATCAGAGCAAAACTTTTACCCAACCATAACTTAATCTCATTATTTAAACTTGTAACTGTTATCTTCTTTTCTGTACCATCCCATTCCACCTGGGCGCTCAGGGTTTCAGCAATAAAACGCAAGGGCACCATCACCCTGCCATTTATTAAAATAGGGGGGGCTTCCATGGTGTAGGGCTTACTATTTATCAACGCTTGAGTATTGCCAATTTTTAAAAGAATATGAATGTTTAACAGGTTTCCCGAAAAAATCTGGTTAGCAGGGGTAGTTATTACCAAACCGCCTGTAAGGAGACAACCTGTTAATAATAAAGTCAATAATTTTTTACTCATTTTTATATGTTTTCCACATAATAAATATATCATTCTTTCTATAATAGGAGACGGATTATTCTTATCTACGGTTCAAAAATTGCTATAATTTATTTACTGTTTCTTTGTCTTAATATACTGAATAAATCATAAAGGAGATAGTTATGTCATATAACCTGATAATTTTAGGAGGCGGACCCGGTGGCTACACCTCAGCCCTAAGAGGAGCTGCCTTGGGTGCTAAAGTTGCTCTCGTAGAAAAATCTGAATTGGGCGGGCTATGTTTGAACAAAGGTTGTATTCCCACTAAAACTTATTACCATGCATCTTTCCTTAAAGAAAAAATTAAAAAAATGCCCAAATGGGGTATTTCCATCACCGAAGAAGGCTTTAATCTGGAAAAAGTAACTGAAAGGAAAGAACTGGTTATATCCACTCTGAAAAAAGGTATTGAGTTTCTCTTAAAAGGGAGAAAAGTGGATGTGTATAAAGGTGAAGGCATTTTACTTAACCCCGGGCAGGTTAAAGTGGGCGACCAGGTCCTTTCCACTGAAAATATCCTTATTGCTACCGGTACCTATGCCGCTTTTCCCAAAGCCCTGACCCCTGATGGGGAAAATATTTTAAGTTCCGATGATATGCTTAATCTTAAAGAACTACCCGCCTCTCTTCTGGTGGTGGGAGCAGGAGTTCTGGGGTTGGAATTTGCTTCTATTTACCGAAGTTTTGGTTCAGAGGTTGTAGTGTTGGAAATAATGCCCCAGATATTACCCCAGGAAGACCCACTGATAGCTGAAGAAGTAAGAAAGCTTTTAACCCGTCAGGGTATAAAGTTCTATACTGGCTCAACGCTGGTGGAAATGAAGGCAAAAGATGGTAAAACTCTGGTGGAGTTCCTGACTCCTTCAGGCACGGAAAGGGTAGAAGTGGACAAAGTTCTTATCGCTACCGGCAGAAAACCGCTGGTACCTCAGGGAGCACGGGAAATTGGTCTGGCTTTAGACCAGTGGGGTATCATTTCCATAAAAGAGGATTTAAGCACCAGTATCAAAAGCATTTATGCTGCTGGAGATGTCTCCTGTAAAATCCAATTAGCTCACATAGCCACTCATATGGGCTTATGTGCGACCGAAAACGCCCTGCTTGAGAAAAACAAACCTGTGGATTTACGAATAATTCCCCGTGTTACCTATATTCACCCACCACTGGCACTTACCGGATTAACTCTGAAAGAGGCTACCGAAGCCGGCATTAAGGCCAGAACGGTTAAAGTGCCATGGACAGCAGTAGGTATGGCGCTTATTGAGGAGAGTAGAGATGGTTATTGCTCCTTTACCGTTGAAGAAGGGACCGAAAAGATTGTCGGCGTACAAATATTAGGGCATGAAGCTCCCAATCTTATTTCTGAGGGGTCGGTTATAGTTCAGGAAGGTTTAACTCTTCAAAAATTAAGTGAGATAATTCATCCGCACCCCACTCTGGGAGAAATATTTTTTGAAGCTGCCGAGGCTGGCAGAGGATTGGGACTACATACCCTCAGTTAACGCTTGTAACGACCGGGGATAGTCCCCTTTGTTTTTAACCATACTGAAACTCTGTCCTTGGCCCTGTCCTGGACCTGATCCAGGATAAATTTAGCATCTCCGACTTTAGATACTGAAAGAGGAGATCCTGAATTGAATTCGGGGTGACAAAGAGGCAGGTACGGGGTAATAGGCGAGGGAGATCCAGGGTCAATCCCAAGTTCGCTCCTCTACTTCATCAAACGACTATTATTGCGGTAAATCTATCTTTTCCTAAAACCTCGTTTAATCGGGTTATAATTTCTTCTTGATATAACCTAACTTCTGTTTTCTCCACAGACCCGCCCTTTATTTTTATTCTGAGGATTTTTCCGCTAAAACCTATACTCTCCACCATCCCAAAAACTTTTGGTTTTAAGGTTTTACGAAGAATATCAAAAACGAGAGAAACCGTATCCAAATCCTGCCTTTTCCATAAATTATTTAGAACATCCTTTATCCCGATATGTTTCACACTACCCTGCCCCCTATTACCTGGTAAATACCAGAAAAGCGATGGTTCAATTTATCGGTATGGGTTATGAACACTTGAGAAAACTTGGCAGACTCTTTTAACAGTAATAATTTTCTCTTACTATCCAGGCTGGACAAAGCGTCATCCATCAAAAAAATAGGCGGACCGGTTTGTTCTCGCAGAAAAAATGCTTCCCCCCATCTTAAACAGAGAGACAACAGTTTTTGCTCGCCCTGAGAAGCATTAATTCTGGCAGTCCGCTTATTAAGATAAATTTCAAAATCCTCTACCTGTGGCCCCAGCAGGGTATACCCTCTTCGTTTTTCTTCTTCAAAATGTTTCTCCATATTGGTTTCGTCAAGCTTGGATGATAAATAGGTAACTTTGATTTTAGCAGACTCGCCGCTCATTTCCGGATAAAAACCATTCAACTGTTCTTCCATAAACAGGAGCAGCTTCTCCCTTAAAACCATTAATTCATTTCCCCATTTTATAAGTTCTCTATTCCAGGGAGACAAATCCCCATAGCCCGATTTTCCTTCCCGTATTCTTTTGATAAGGTGGTTTCTTTGCATCAAAGCCCGATAATAATTAACAAATACCCTCCTATGCTGGGAAGATACCTGTAAAAATATGTTGTCCAGGAAACGCCTTCGGGCTTGAGGTTCTCCCTGAATGATTTTCAGGTCACCGGGATAAAACAGGGTTAGGGGTACTTTCAAAAGTAAATCTATTTTTTTTCTTATTTCCTTGCCTTGCTGTTTAATTTTTTTCCCCCTACCATTTTCGTAACCAACCTCCACCTGGTAGTTTTCATTGGGAAATTCTTCAAACATTCCTGCGATATAATAACCATTTCCGCCCTCTTTCTTCAAATCATTATCCTGGGCGCCACGAAATGACGGTCTTCCGCTTAATAAATATATAGCTTCCAACAGGTTGGTTTTCCCCTGTCCATTTTCTCCCCAGATAAGGTTTAATCCTTCCTGAAATTCAATTATTTCGTCGGAAATATTTCTAAAATTGGACATCTTTAAATTTTTAAGTATCATCGCTCGTTAATCTGTTTGATCTTTTCTAAAAAGGCATCAATTCTGGTAACTACCCTGGTTCTACCTAACACTTCCATCATTTCAAACAATCCCGGGCTTACCGCCTTACCGGTAAGAACCAGCCTAAGAGGATGAATGAGATTTTTTGCTTTTACATCTCTTTCTTCAGCCAAAGAGCGAACCATTTTTTCCAGGGAGGGAGCTGAAAAATCCGTTAATTCTGATAATTTTCCTTTTAATAGCCCCAGATTTTCCAATACTTCGCCACTACTCCAGGTTTTTAAACCGGTATCATCAAAAGTTTTTGGTTCCTCAAAGAAATAGACAAATTCGCTATGTACATCTCCAAGAACGGTTATTCTATCTTTTACCAGAGCCAACACCTTTATAAGGTATTCTTTATCGCCACTTAAAAAACCCGATTCCAGCAAACGGCTTAGTAAGTCTTCGGTGGTCATCAATTTTATATGCTCCCGGTTAAACCATTTTAACTTTTCGGGGTCAAAAACTGCTGCTTTTTTTGAAACATTGTTAAGAGAGAACAGACTGATCAGGTCGTCCGGGCGGTAAACCTCCCTATCGGGTTCAAAAGATGTTCCCAGCATAGCCAGAGCATTTACCAAAGCCTCGGGCAAATAACCCATTTCCCGGTAAGCCTCCACTGAAGTGGCTCCGTGCCTTTTACTTAATTTTGTATGGTCTGGACCTATTATCATAGGCAGGTGCGCATAAAAAGGATGTTCCCACTTATATGCTTTATATATAAGTATTTGTTTGGGAGTGTTAGGTATATGGTCTTCGCCTCTTATGACCTGAGTTATTTTCATAGAATAATCGTCAATCACGCAGGCAAAGTTATAAGTTGGCGTTCCATCGCTCCTTAATAAAACAAAATCTTCCAGTTCTTCTCCCTTAAAAGTGATATTCCCTCTGATAAGGTCAGGAAAAGAAATTTCGCCGGGAGATACCAGAAACCTGATAGCAAAAGGTAAGCCTGTTTTTGGCTGTTTCTCCTCTTGAGCAAGATGATAACAGGTCCTTTCATATTTATAAGGCTTCCCTGCCGCTTGCGTTTCCATCCTTCTTTGCTCTAACTCCCGAGGCTGACAATAACATTTATAAGCTATTCCTATTTTAAGTAACTTTTCAGCATATTCCTGATAAAGAGAGGTCCTTTCTGATTGATAGTAGGGTCCCTCATCCCATTCTATACCGAGGAACTTAAGGGAAGAGAAGATAACTTCTTTAGCTTCCCGGGTAGAACGCGAAACATCAGTGTCCTCTACCCTGAGAACAAACCTGCCTCCGGTATTTCTGGCGAAAAAATAGTTATATAGAGCAGTGCGGGCATTACCGATATGCATAAACCCCGTGGGGCTGGGTGCGAATCTAACCCTTATTTCAGTATTTTTCATAATAATATTTTAGCCTTATTTATTCATTTTAAGTTTATTTTCGTTGGCAACATCCTTGTTCTATATGGAACAATAGGAATAATTATTGATTACTACTTATATATCCTATTATAAACTTTTTGTTAATGGGTGGGTCTTTTTGAACCGAAGACTCTGAGCCTCAGCCCGGAGTGATAGGATGATGGGAGATACCGAATTGATCCTGAATCAATCCTGGATCAGGTCAAAGGAAGGGCCAAGGATAGAGATTCGGTATGATAAAAAACAAAGGAATTCAGGGGACATTCCCCAATTGGATAAAGCCTGTTCCACGCGGAACAAAGGGAATAATCTTTGTTGATAAGCTTATTTATCCCTTACTTACAACCAGCAGGTTTCGACCATTTTCTCTTAAAGTGAGAAGGTAAGGATGAATTTCATAAGGATAGTTATTTTTGATCAGGTATTCTTTAACAGTTTCCAGCTCTTTTTCCAGCCCTTTTCCTTTGTAAAATATAAGTTTTCCCCCTTCTTTTACCAGGGGGAGAGCAATCTTTAGAACTTCCTTCAAAGGTCCGGTAGCTCGGGAAAGAACCAGGTCAAAATAATTACCATATATACCCTGAAAATGTTTGGCTTCGCCTTTCAATATTATGGTTTCTTTCAGATTTAATGCCTTGACCACCATTTCCAAAAAAACGGTTTTTTTAATGCTCTGTTCCACAAGGTACATTTGTAAATCCGGAAAAACTATTTTCAAGGGAAAACCCGGAAGCCCACCACCAGTGCCAAAATCAAGCACTTTCAGGGGACTACCGGTAATCAAACCAAGATATTTGGGAGATAAAGAATCCAGAAAATGCTTTATTTCTAATTCTTTAACATCTGTTAAAGAAACTAAATTAAGAGCAGGGTTGAATTTAACAATCAGTTTATGATAAAGCCTGAACCCTTCTTGCTCCAACTCTATCTGATAGGGTAGCATCTCCAGAACTAAAACGGGAGTTACCTGGCTCATAGTTATTTCTTACTTACTGCTCCTGCTTTCCTTATTTTATCCAGCAGGACCAGCCCATCCTGGGGAGACACCCCGGGCATACGCAAAAACTCTCCAATAGATTTTGGTTTTCTGTTTTTTAGCATGGATGCTCCCAGGGAAGAAAGACCGGGAATTGCCAAATCCTCACTTAAATCCGGTATCAGGAAGTTCTCCATTTCCCTGAAATCCGCCATTCTTTTATTTTCACGGCCGATGTATCCTTCATATTTTATCCGGGTATTCACTTCATCCAAAGCATCAGGGCTAAACCCCAGGAGTTCCGGGAAACTATCAGCTAAAATATCTCTCTCTCTTACCCCTGCCGGCGAGTAGGAATTTTCCCATAGAGTCACTTCCGGTCTTTTCAGGTAATCATGGAGAGTGTCTTCTTTTTTTCTTTTACCCTTCAAGAAGGCTAATATTTCCTCTATTTCTTTTACTTTTTTAACATATAGTCCGTATCTTTCATCGCTAACCAGTCCGAGCTTTCTTCCCAGGTGGGTAAGCCGCAAATCGGCATTGTCCTGCCTGAGGGAAAGACGGTACTCCACACGAGAGGTCAACATCCGGTAGGGTTCTTCCACCCCTTTAGTGGTTAAATCGTCCACCAACACCCCCATATAGGCTTCATCGCGTTTCAAAGCAAAACCTTCTTCGCCTGAAACATAAAGAGCGGAGTTGATACCGGTAATAAGCCCCTGACAGGCCGCTTCCTCATAACCTGTGGTCCCATTAATCTGTCCTGCGGTAAAAAGACCCGGAATATTTTTAACCATCAATTGTGCTTGTAGTTGCAGGGAGTCAAGCAAATCGTAATCAATAGCATAACCCGGGCGGATTATCTCCACTCTCTTCATACCCGGAATTGTACGCAAAATCTTTAATTGAATTTCCGCTGGCAGACTGATGTTCATCCCCTGAACATAATATTCCACCGTAGTAAAACCTTCAGGCTCCAGAAACACCGGATGTCTTTCTTTTTCAGGAAACCAGACCATCTTTTCTTCTATGGAGGGGCAGTACCTTGGCCCTACCTTAACCATATCGGTAGAACGGGAAGCGGTTAAATGAAGATGTTCCCTGACCACCTGGTGTGTTTCCAGCGTAGTATAGGTTAAATAAGAGGGAAGCTGTTCTCGGGTAACCGATGGGCTTAGGGGTGAAAACTTTAAACCCGTTTCTCCGGGCTGGATAGACATCTCCTCCCGATCTATGGTTCGCCCATCAATCCGGGGGGTGGTTCCTGTATTAAAACGCCTAAGCCTTAAACCTAATTTTATTAGCGATTCCGAAAGGTAATTAGCAGGAGGTTCCGTCCCCCGACCGCTCGGATAAGAATACGAACTGATTCTACCCACCCCTTTAAGGTAGGTTCCGGTGGCCAGGATTACTGCTTGAGATAGGTAATTTCTTCCATCTCTCAAAGTTACCTTAAATAATGGTTTTTTCCGCCATTTTTTAATCCGCGAAACATCTACCACTTCTCCTTGCAGTAATGATAATTGGGGCGTCCTTTCCAATGCGTTTTTAGCTTCCCGATGGTATAAAATCCTGTCTATCTGACTGCGAAGACTCCTCACAGCCGGACCTCTGCTGGTATTTAGCATCCTTATCTGGGTAAAAGTTTTGTCAGTAAGGAGAGCCATTTCTCCGCCCAGAGCATCTATTTCCTTAACCAGCTGGGCTTTACCCGGTCCTCCGATAGCCGGATTACAGGGAGTCCAGCCTACAGTATCCAGGTTGATAGCAATAAGCAGGGTAGGAACTTCAAGACGGGCCGAAGCCAGGGCTGATTCAATACCCGCGTGACCACCGCCTATGACGATTACGGGATAGTCAATCACCTTATTTCCCCACACAGAAATTCTTGAATATTTCTTCTGTAAGGTCAAGAATTGGCTCTTCACCTAATATCCTTCTTAACTCGGTAACCCCTTCCCGGAGATGATGCCCTACTATATCCAGCGTGTTAAGATTTTCCACAGCACCCCTTATATGTTTAAGGACTTCGTTCAGGTAATTAGCTTCCCGTTCAGATAGCATAAGGTCAATGTTGCCAAGAAAAGCCATTTCTACCACTTTTTTAAAAATATTTTCCACCCCTGATCCTGTACGGGCAGAGGTTTCCAGAAGCGGGAATCCGTAAGACAAAATCCTTTTTCTATCTATCTTTTCCGGTAAATCTATTTTATTCAGGATTACCAGACCGCCCTTTTCCTTAAGGTCATAAAAGAACTCCTCGTCCTCTTCCTCCAGAGGGATGCTGGCATCTATGACCAGTAAAACCAGATCCGCTCCCTTGACCGCCTGGCGGGTGCGAGATATACTGATAGTTTCAATCTCGTCGCTGGCCGCCCTGATACCGGCAGTATCATATATTAAAATGGGATAACCATCGTATTCTAATTGAGATTCCAGAACATCGCGGGTGGTCCCCGGGATAGAGGTAACAATCGCTCTTTCTTCTTGAAGTAAAGTATTATAAAGGGAAGATTTTCCCACATTGGTCTTTCCAGTTAACACTACTTTCAAGCCCTGTCTTAAGCGCCTTGAGGTTTCCATACCTTTCAGGAAGGTTTCCATTTCTCCGGCTACCCTGTATAATTCAGTTACCAAATTATATTCTTCATCTATCTCTTCCGGGAAATCCACCGTGGCTTCCAAACTGATCAGGATCTGTTCCAGCTTCTTTTTTAAATTGACCACCATCTCGCTGGCTTCTCCTTTAAGACGGTAAACCGAAGTAAAAAGAGCTTTCTGCGAACGGGCATCAACTACATCTATTATTCCCTGGGCTTTCACCAGGTCCATCTTGTTGTTTAAAAAGCCCCTCCGGGCAAACTCGCCCCTTTCGGCTAACCTGACGCCATTTCTAAGAAGTACTCCCAGCACTTCGCGGGGAGCAACCAATCCCCCGTGGGTAAATATTTCCAGCATATCCTCGCCAGTGTAGGAGTTGGGAGCATGATAAATCAGGAACACCACCTCATCTATGAGATTCCCTGTTTCCGGGTCTCTGACAAACCCATAAAAAGCCTTTTTGGCTTCCAATTTACCGAGGTTTTTACCTAACACCCGCGACCCTATGGCCAGTGCCCGGGGACCTGATACTCTAACAATCCCCATAGCTCCAATACCGATAGGGGTGGAAATAGCAGAAATAGTGTCTTTATCTGGGCTTACTATCATTTTCCAACGAAAGGACCACCCTCCTATAGGGTTCGGTTCCATAAGATAGACTTATAATACCTACCTCGTTAGCCTTTCGGTGAACTATTTTCCTTTCCCAGTTGTTCATAGGTTTGAGTTCTACTTTCTTTTTGAATTTTTTTACCCGGGAGATGGCGATGAGCGCTTGTTCTTCAATCCGATTTTCCCTCTTTCTCAAATAATCATTAATGTCCAGATTTACGGCGCCCTTTCCATATTGACGAAAAAACAGCGTTGCCAGAATTCTCTGAAGGGCAAAAAGAGTGTTACCGTCTTTCCCGATAAGTCTTCCTGGATCTTCGCATCTGATATCTATCTTCCAGCCATCATCTACTGCAATTTCTCTTATATTTTCATACTCAAAACCCAGTTTGTCCAGTATTTCTCTGGTAATGTTGGATTGTACTGAAGTTTCTTTTTTAGTTTTGGTTTCCTGTGAAACAGGGGGTTCTCTTCTTTTAGCCGAGGTAGTTTTAGGGGTTGACGAAAAACTTTTAAGCCACAAACGACAACGGTAGGTTTTCTTGGTAGTACCGAAAAATCCCTTGTATAGTACTTCTTCAATAGTATGTTCTACTTCTTCTTCCAATGCTCCCATCTCCAGTAAGGCTTTCAGAAAAGCCTCCCGGGGGGATGCGCCTTCTTTTTCAATATAATCCTTGTTCAATTTTTCATTCTCCATCTTAATATCAGCTGTTCGGCTGCGGTGAGTAATCCGTACCATACCCAGTAAATACCCAGTCCAGCGGGGAAACGGGTAGCCATATAGGCCAGAAGGAATGGAAAAATATAATTCATCATGGCCATACTGGACATGGGGCTATCCGGAGTAGAGGGAGTTTTACCGGTAGTAAGCTTAAATTGGAAAAAAGTGGTAGCTCCCACCAGAACCGGTAAAATGTAGGGGTCGGGAACACTTAAATTTTTAATCCAGAGAAATGAAGCCCCGCTAAAAGCAGTATAAGTGGAAAGAGCCCTAAACAGCCCAAACCAGATAGGGAACTGAATAAGTAGCATAAGGCAGGAGCCAAAAGGCTTAAAACCATGCTCCTTGTAAAGATTCATTATCTCTTGATTTAGTTTTTCAGGCTTATCCTTGAATTTCTTCCTTATCTCGGCTTCCAGGGGCTTGATTTTCTCCATAGCCCTTTGCTGTTTGAACTGGCTGATGGCCGAAGGGGTCATAACCAGTTTGATTACAGTGGTAAGCAGCATAATGCTTAACCCGTAATCTTTTACCAGACTGTAGAAAAACTCCAGGATAGTAATTAAAAACCTTGCAATGATGTCAATCATATTTATATATCTCCTTTTAGGTTTTTTTCACTTATTAATAGTTAAGGGGACCTCATCCAATCCACCAGCAGACCAGGGATGACAGCGTAAGATTCTTTTCAGGGCAAGCTTTCCCCCTACTATAGTTCCGTATTTATTAATCGCTTGAATGGAATATTCCGAACAGTTGGGATGAAAACGGCATTTTCCCTGACCCATAAGAGGGGAAAGAGTAACCTGGTAAAATCTGATAATAAATATCAATAATTGCCTAAACATCCTTTATTAGTTTACCTTTTAGCATAAGATGAAGAGTTAAAGATATTAAATCTGCATCAGGTTTATCTTCTTTAACTACCAAAAAATAATACCCGGATTTAATTTCTTTAAGGTTATCTGCCAAAAATGATTTAATAATTCTTTTTATATGGTTTCTTCTAACCGCGTTGCCAACTTTCTTGTAAACCATTACTCCGGCTTTAAAATCATCGGGTACTTCCAGACAATACAAAACTATAACTGAACCATCAATCTTTTTTCGGGTTGACCGGAAGATAGCGGTTATTAAAGAACTGGGGAGGATATTCTCCCGCTTCAGTCCCATTTAGCTCTATACAGTCAGACGCTTCCTTCTTTTCAAGCGTCTTCTTCTAATTACTTGCCTTCCACCAGGAGTGCGCATACGGATTAGAAACCCGTGAGTCTTGCTTCTTTTCTTTTTTTTAGGTTGGTGGGTTCTTTTCATTTTTAACCTCCTTTAGTCCATTTACCATTGTTGTAAGTAAAATTATATTATAAATTGCTAAAAAGTGCTATTATATTTATTACCTGAACAGGTTAAGTTAATATATCCTCAACTAAAAACCGAAGGAGTAAAGAGTAATTGGAAGAGATCAAGCCTGCATGGACGGAAGCTTTAAAAGAGATAAAACAGAAGGTTTCGCAACCGGTTTTTGAGATGTGGATTAAACCCATTTCCATTTCCAGGTTTACCCCCGAAGTTATCACTCTGGTGGTACCTTCCGAATTTGCCCGAGATTGGCTCACTTCCAATTGTCTTAACATTATCCAGGATGCCCTTAATCTTCGCCTTAATTTACCGGTTAAAGTTGATTTTTCGGTTAAAGAAGCGGAAAAAATTGTAGCTCCCCCAGCCCCCCGCCTGGAAGAAGCAGAGGATGACGAAGAGATAACCGAAGACCATACCATCAATAATTTATACACTTTTGACCGGTTTGTGGTAGGAAGCAGCAATAAACTGGCCTTTGCTACTTCACGTGCGGTAGCGGATAATCCCGGCAAGGCTTACAACCCTCTATTTCTCTACGGAGGTGTGGGACTGGGAAAAACCCACCTGCTGCATGCTATTGCCAACCGGGTAAAGGAGAAGTATAAAAGGAAAAAATTCCTTTATGTATCCTGTGAAAAATTCGTCAATGAGTTAATCAAAGCCATAGGCGAAAGAAAGACCGGTGAATTTCAAAATAAATACCGCCATGTAGATGTGCTCCTTATAGATGATGTCCAGTTTTTAAGCGGTAAGGAACGGACTCAGGAAGAATTTTTTCATACTTTCAACACCCTGTACGAAACCCGTAAGCAGGTAGTTATGACCTCTGACAGACTGCCGCGTGAAATACCCAATTTGGAGGAGAGGCTTCGTTCTCGCTTTGAGTGGGGTTTAATGGCTGATATAGATGTTCCCGATTTTGAAACCCGGGTAGCTATATTAAGGAATAAAGTAATTAACAACCTGAAACAAAAAGATTCCATTCCGAATGAAGTCCTGGAATATATTGCCTCTTTGATTACCGAAAACATTCGGGAATTGGAAGGTGCTTTAAACAGGGTTATGGCTGTGTCATCTCTGCAGGAACTTCCTCTCACCCTCACTTTAGCCCAGAATGTATTAAAAGGGGTCTTTGAAAAACCTGAAAGCGCCAAGCCAACCTTGGAAGATATTCAGGAAGCCATTTCCCGCCACTTCAACATCAAAAAAGAAGATATTACCTCCACCCGGAGAACCCAGGACATTGTTCAGGCCAGGCAAGTTGCTATGTATCTTTCCCGTGAACTTACCAACCATTCTTTATTGACCATCGGGCGGTGGTTCGGTAAAAAAAATCATGCTACGGTTTTACATGCCTGTGAAAAGGTAAAAAAGGATATTTCAGAGAATCCTGATATTAAGAGGGTTATTGATTCAATTATTTCCTCTCTGAAAAAACGCTGATTCAAAAAATAACCTGAATTCTATAATATATTGAAGTTGTTAACATTATGTTAATAAATTGTTAATAAGTAGGTTGATTGTTGGTTAAAAACTACCGCTTTACTAACACAGGTCGCTTTTGATGTTTATAAGTAGGACTTATCAACCAATTACTAACAAAACAGGTATAAAAAGATGAGTTGCAAGAATAAAGTTTTTTTTAATTATTAACAAAAAATTTGTACTATTACTACTATAAAAGATATAAAATATTTTAGTAGCACTAAGTTCAGGAGGATTTAAAAATGAACAAACCTGTAGAAATAAAAGTAAAAAGAAAAGTCTTTTCTTCAGCACTGGACAAAACCAGCTTATCTTTACCTGCGGGAAAAACAACTTATCCCTATTTAAGCCAGGTACTTCTGGAATACACTAACGAAAAAATCAAATTAACTGCTACCGATTTAAAAAAAGCAATTACCACTTCTGTTGATTATCATTGTGAAAGCGAGGGTTCAATATTATTTCCCGGTAAATTAGTTTCGGATATCCTGAGAAAATTGAATGAAGAGGAAGTTAGTTTATTTCTGAACAACAACCAATTGATTATAAAAACCGATAAATCTTCTTTTTCCTTCCAGCTGATGTCAGTTGAGGAGTTCCCAATAATTCCTTTTGCCGAAGATAGTAAGGAGTTAAAGATAAGTCAGTCTGTCCTTTCAACTATACTCAAACAGGGCCTGTTTTCTGCATCCAGAGAAGTAGAAAGGGAAGGATTAAGCGGGGCCCTATTGACTAATAACAAAAACCTGTTTAGAGTGGTTAGCACTGACGGGCACAGGCTAAGTGTTGGAGAAGGGGAATTAATATCCTTTCCCAATCAGAACCTTTTTGCCATGATAAGCGCTGCCGATTTGAGACTGGTGGAATATTTAAACAGCGGGGAGGATATATCCATAAGATGGGACCAGAAACAGGTTGATTTTATTCAGGGGAATACCCATATGACTTTCAAGCTGTTAGGAGCCAAGTTTCCTCCCTACGAAGAAGTTATTCCCCGTACCTGCACCACCATCTTGAACATGAAAACCCAGCCTTTATTGCAGTCATTAGACCGCCTGACCACCTTAAATCAACATGAACCCTTAAAATTCGCTGTGGGGGATTTATTAACTCTAACCATAAATGTTGCTGGTGTGGGGGAGGGAGTAGAGACCGTAGAGGCAGTTGAATTCACTGGTAATAAACTGGATATTTTTATAAATCCCCGTTATTTTGTAGATGCTTTGAAAAATAGTAATTCAGACACCCTTTTCTTTGGATTTAACAGCTCCCAGAGTCCCATTTTAATAACCAATCAGAAAATACCTAAAGCCGATGACCTGGTAGGAGGATACTATCTGGCACTCATCATGCCCATGCAAATTTAGAATAATTACGGTATTTGTACTTCTACTATTGCTGATTACTCCCCATTCAACTTACGGGCAGACCCCTAAACTTCTTTATAGTTACGATAATACCCGTCATTTACTTTTCCACCACAATTATCTGTGGGCAGCTACTACCGGTGGTCTGGTAAGGTATGAAGCTAATACAGGAAGACGAATCAATATAACCTCCCTTGATGGTCTTACTTCCATGGAGATTCTTTACCTGTATCCTCACGAGGAAGGAGTTTTTGCTGGAACCATGCAAGGGGGATTGGTATTACTGGACAGGCTGGGCAGCCTAAAAAATATTTATGACCAGGCCAATGGTTTAGATGATACCACCATAACAGCCCTATATAAAGGAAAGGATGGTTTTTTCACGGGGACTTCTTCCGGGCTGTATTTTTACGATAAAAGAATATTCACCCGACTACCCGGCTTCCCCGTACTTCAGGTAAATGAGCTCAAGGAAAGAAAGGGCAACCTTTACATAGCCACCCCCTTGGGTTTATACGAACTTACTCTCTTAACGAAAGCTCTGAAAAAAATAGAAATACCAGGTTTTAAGGGGAGCGTGATTGCCCTGGAAACAAGTTCCGATTTTATTTATCTGGGAACCTCGCAGGGACTTATCAGGTATAAACCCGAAACAGCAGAGACGCGGTTTTTAGGGGTTAAAGAAGGACTCCCCGTAAGCGTAATATTATCTCTCAAGATTTCCGACGGACTGATTTATATAGGAACTCAGAGAGGTTTAAGAATAGCCAATCTGGACTTGCTGGTACAAAACTTGAACCTACCCCCTGAAGTAATAAGCACTGAAATACAAACGATTGAAGTAGGTAGCGGTTTTATCTTTGCCGGAACCAGCAAGGGTGCGGTAAGGATGAATAGGAACAACCTGTTTAGCCGGGCGGTATTTGCCAGTTTGAGTCCGCTTACTTCCAACCGTATAACTATGCTAAGCAAAAATAAATCCGACCTTTTTATCGGTACTGCTAATGGTTTTTTTGTTTTTGATGAAGAGTTAAATTATCTCAGCGAAATCATAAAAGAGGTTGAGGTTAATGATATAGTTCAATCAAATGACGATTGCTATATAGCTACCAACAATGGATTGTATCGTTACAGTATAACTCAGAAAAAAGTATTGGAATCTTTTGATGTCCGCAAGGGGCTGTTCCATAATCAGGTATTAGATCTATTAGTACATGAAGACAAAATTATTCTGGCTACCAAGCTGGGAGTTCAGATGTATGAGCCACTAAAAAGGAGGTTTGACTCTTATTTTCTAAAAGATGCCATATCACTTTTTCTAAAAGAAGATATTCTTTATGCAGGTACTGTGAACGGTCTTTACCGAAAGACCCAGCAGTCTGCCGATTTTACCAGGATTACCTTTACCGGAGCCCCCACTTCTCCCATAAGAAGTATTATATCTACTCAAAAAGGGCTTCTTGTATCTACCGGTAAATCTGTTTTGGAACTTAACCTAACCAATTCAACCTTTTCCAGTTATAACCTGCCCTTTTCAGCCAATATTTTAAAGTTAGATGAAGATGAAGATTATATTTTTTATTTAACTGAAAATGGTTTTTACCTTCAGGACAACATATACGGTACTACAAGGGGAGTTAACCCGCGTGATGGACTGCCTTCTTCCACCGTGCTATCATTTTTAAGAGATGGAAACAGGGTTTATCTGGGGACTTCCAATGGGTTATTTATAGGCGGTTTCAATACTCTTTCCCGGTCCATTTTCTATGATACTACCTTCCACTCAATAAGGCGTATAATCGAAAACGCACAAGTAAAAGGCATAGTGGCTGGTTTTCCAGACGGAAGTTTTAAACCCAATCATATAACCACCCGGGCGCAATTTGCAGTCATGCTAATTAAAGCACTCAATATAGTTCCAGGAAAGCCCATATATTCTTCATTTACCGATGTGCCACTGACTCACTGGGCTTCTCCTTTTATTGAGGAACTGGTAAAAAGAAAAATCTTGATAGCTGGTGGGAGGTTCAATCCAGGTAGCGAAATAAAGAGGGAAGAATCTGCCGAGTGGGTAGCCCTGGCTTTAAAATTGCCTTTTCAGCAGCCATCCAAACCATCTTTCAAGGATGTGGCTTCCACCTATCCCTACTATTTGCTTATTGAAGCTGTCCATCGCGAAAGAATCTTTATGGGAACCCCTGCAGGCAACTTCCTCCCCCACTTTCCCTTGAGTAGGGCTGAAGCAACTACCATACTTATGAGGTTGAGAAATGAAAAACCTTAGGAATCTTCTGAAACTGGCTTCTCTAAAGGTAAGCGAAGAGGAAGAAAAAATACTGGAAAAAGAAGTGTTCATGGTTATTAAATATTTTGACCAATTACGGGAGATTGACGATACCTCTTTTATAAATCCTGACTCTTTAAACTTTCATCCCCAGGAACTTATCCTGAGGGAAGACCGGGAAATGCCCTTCACCAATAGAGATGATATTATCAAGAATTTTCCCGAGATAGAGGGGGATTATTTGAAATCACCTCCTATAACCAGCGAATAACCGTCAATGCTAACCGTTAGAGATATCGTAAAGGGCATTAAAGAAAGAAAGTTTTCCCCCTTAGAAATTTTAGATGATTATTGGGCGAGAGTTGAAAAACTTGAAGATAAAATTAAAGCCTTTATTTCTTTAAAACCCTATGAAGAACTCAAGAAAGAAGCGCTCAATTTAGAAAAAAACCCTGATGGAAGGCTGGTTGGTGTTCCGATAGCCTTCAAAGACAATATTAATGTTAGAGGTCTACGGACCACCTGTGCCTCCAGGGTTTTGGAGAATTATAAACCACCTTTTGACGCCACCGTGGTGGAGCTTCTAAAGAAAGAAGGGGCCTTGATCCTGGGGAAGACCAATATGGATGAGTTTGCCTTTGGTTCCTCTACCGAAAACTCTGCCTACCAGACCACCAGGAACCCTTATGATTTGACTCGTGTTCCCGGAGGTTCTTCGGGTGGTTCTGCAGCTGCGGTAGCTTCGGGGACGACTCCTTTAGCTTTCGGTTCGGATACCGGGGGTTCTATAAGGCAGCCTTCAGCTTTCTGTGGCGTGGTAGGGTTTAAACCAACTTATGGCCGAGTTTCCCGTTATGGACTGGTGGCTTTCGCCTCTTCCCTGGACCAGATAGGGCCTATAGCGAAAAATGTTGAAGATATCTGGTTAGCCTTGAGCGTAATTGGAGGTAGGGACGAAAATGACCCTACCACTTCTTCCTGCCCACCTGTAAACTATCCTGGTAAAAACTTAAAGCCATTGGTGATTGGCTACTGCCCCGATTTATTGGAAGAAGGGGTGGACGCCGGTATTAAGGATACTTTTAATAAGGCCATCAGTATTTTTAAGGGTTTGGATGTAACTGTAAAAGAGGTTCACCTACCTCATATTAAATACGGTTTATCAATTTATTATATACTGGCCTCATCCGAAGCCTCATCTAATCTGGCCCGTTTTGACGGGTTAAGGTATGGTGAAAGAGGTAAAGGAGAAAATTATGCCGAGATGGTGGAAAACACGCGGGGCAGGGGTTTGGGCAAGGAAGTTAAAAGAAGAATCCTCCTGGGCACTTTTGCCCTGAGTAGCGGTTATTACGATGCCTATTACCTGAAAGCCCTGAAAGTCCGTGCTTTAATCCGTGAGGATTTTCGTTTGGCTTTTGGAGAAGTAGATTTAATACTGATGCCCACCACGCCCACTTTGCCTTTCAAGATTGGTGCTAAAGCCGAGGATCCCTTGCAGATGTATAAGGCTGATCTGTTTACCATCCCGGTTAACCTGGCTGGTCTGCCAGCGGTTAGCTTACCCCTATCTCTTAACAATGGTCTTCCTGTGGGGGTACAGCTTATTGGCAGGCACTTTGAAGAAGAACAGATTTTGAGTGCCGCCTTGATGTTAGAACGGGAACGGGGGGATTTTCCACCACCTGTTATTGTTGATAGGATAAAAAATGTTATTATTCAATCGTAGCGCAAATACCTATTTTCTTTGTAATTACGAGAAGCTTCCCTTTTTCTTGGTCATTGCGAGGAGACTTAAAGGCGACGAAGCAATCTCATCTTTTATGGGTTTTATCCCTCTCTTGGCAGGGAGATTTTCTCCTATTACCCTCTCCCAGGAACGGAGAGGGTAGGGTGAGGGGAAAATGATGAGATTAACACGCGCCTTTCAGGTGCTCGTAATGACAGATAATAAGTTGTGAAAAAATAATGGATATCTTTATCGGGCTGGAAATACACATAGAACTTAACACCCGAAGCAAACTGTTTTGCTCCTGCCCCATTCCACCCTACCGCCTTTCCCTGAAACAACCAAACAGTTACATATGCCCTATCTGCACCGGACACCCGGGAAGCCTGCCCTCACCCAATAAAGCCGCTTTGGAACTGGCTTTGAAGCTGGCCCTGGCTGTTAAGGCTTCTATTGCTCCTACCCTGACTTTTTCCCGTAAAAACTATTTTTATCCTGATATGCCTAAAAATTACCAGATTTCACAGCACCACAGCTTGCTGGGTGAAGAAGGATGCTTTACCTTCAGGACTAACCATCAGGAATTAACGGTGAAAATAAAAGATGTCCATCTGGAAGAAGATACCGCCAAATTGGTTTATCCAGAAGGCAGATTAAAAGGAGCTAAAACCGTTTATGTTGACTTTAACCGCAGTGGCATACCTTTGCTGGAGGTAGTTACTCACCCCTTTAGAAGCACTCCCTTGGAGGGAAGGAAGTTCCTCGAAGAATTTCAGAAAGCCATCAGGTTCCTCGGGATAAGCGAGGCTCATATGGAGGAAGGCGCTATGCGGGTGGATGTAAATGTCTCCTTGCCCGATGAAAAAGGTAACCCGGGCAGAAAGGTAGAGATAAAAAACCTTAACTCTTTTCGTTTTATGGAAAAAGCCCTGACTTACGAAGCACACAGGCAGAATAAATTGTTATCGGAAGGCAAGATTATTGTGCAGGAAACCAGGGGGTACCTGGAAAAAGAAGGCATCACCGTATCTCAAAGAAGGAAAGAAGATGCTTCCGATTACCGCTACTTTCCCGACCCGGATATACCCCGATTTACCCTGAAACCTTCTTATATAGAAGAAATCAGGGGAAAATTAACACCACTGCCGCAGACGCTTAAAAATGACCTGATGAAAGAAGGTTTACGGGAAGACCAGGCAGAGATTTTAACCCAGGAGCCGGGTATTTATGCTTTTTTCCAGAAAGTAAGAGAGGAAACCGGAGATTTAATTGAATCTTCCTCCTGGATTATCAACGAAGTTCTATCGGTGGCCAAAGACAGCCGCACTTTTACAGATTTATATATCACTCCCCGGGAGTTAGGAAGCCTGATTATGAAAGTAAAAACAGGAGAAGTTACCCGTAACCTCGCCCGCGAAGCACTTAAAAAGTGTTTATCGGAAAAAATTGAATTGGTAGATATTTTAAATAAAGAGAAAATGCCTTTTTTAAGTGAACAGGAATTGCAGGTTATAATTCATAAGGTTCTCAAGTCCGAGGAAAAAACCGTGCTGGAATACCTGGGGGGAAAGGAAAAGTCCTTTAATTATCTTTTAGGGCAGGTAATGAAGCAAAGTTCAGGAAAAGCCCAGCCAGCTGAAATTTCCAGGCTTTTAAAGAAGGAACTCACCCTTCTTAAATAAATTACACAGATTAAACAATTCAGATAATCAAGACCGTTTCTATCTTTCTACATCAATAATTCAGACCGTTTCTGATTTATTTGATTGATTATTTTGTATCCATCTATGTTTGTCGTTGCGATAATTCAGACCGTTTCTGATTTATTATATGGATTTTTTCTGTTCCCTCCACACCCTCTTTAAATTTACATAATAGTTTTTCACAATAATTGGCAAAGTCGTATCAACCCCTTTTTAATGCTTTATAATAATAACGGAATACAGGAGATATGATAGTGGATTTTACCCATCTACATGTACATAGCGACTATAGTTTACTTGATGGATTCTGCCCTTTAAAGGAGTTAATCAAAAAGAGTAAGGCCTCAGGTTATAACTCCCTGGCGATTACCGACCATGGTGTTTTATATGGATTGGTGGAATTCTCGCGAGAGTGTCTGAAAGAAGGAATAAAACCGATTCTGGGTATTGAAGCATATCAGGCTCCCCGTCTCATTAGCAACCATATTCCCAGAGAAGATGATGATTTTCACCATCTGGTTCTGCTGGCAAAAGATGCCGAAGGCTACCAGAATCTGGTAAAACTCTCCACCATCTCGCAGGTAGATGGATTCTGGTATAAGCCCAGGATAGATAAAGAGATTCTACAAAAACACCATAAAGGTCTTATAGCCCTCTCGGCTTGCCTGGCAGGAGAAATACCCCATAAACTGCTTTCGGGTAATTATAAAGGTGCCAGAGAAAGCGCCTCTTTTTATAAAACTCTTTTTGGAGACGATTTTTACCTGGAACTGGAGCGGCATGGGCTTAAAGAACAACAGCAAATTGAAAACGACCTTGTAAAAATAAGTAAAGAGCTGAATATAAAACTTATAGCCACTAACGATGTCCATTATCTCAACAAAAGGGATTCTCTGGCACATCTTTGTTTGCTGGCTATTGGCACAGGCTCTACCGTGGATAACCCCAAAATTAAATTTGAAGGGGAAGAGTTCTACCTGAAGTCTAAAGATGAAATGAGCAGTCTTTTTGGTGACCTGCCCGAAGCCATAACCAACACCTGCGAGGTAGTGGAAAAAATTAGTTATACCCTACCCCCATATACTCCCCGGCTTCCCCGGCATCCTCTTCCCGAACCTTTTACTTCACAGGCTGAATATTTAAAACACTTAGTGAATAAAGGGCTTACGAAAAGGTACGGTTTACTTTTACCAGCAGGAGCCGCCGAAAGGGTGGAATATGAACTTTCCATCATAAACAGTATGGGTTTTGAAGGCTATTTTGTGATTGTGGCCGATTTCGTTAACTTTGCCAAGGAAAGGGATATTCCTGTGGGTACCGGACGGGGTTCCAGCAGTGGCAGTTTGGTATCCTATGCCCTGAACATTACCAATATTGACCCACTGAAGTACGGCTTATTTTTTGAAAGGTTTCTCAATCCTTCCAGAATAGCCCTTCCTGATATAGACATAGATTTTTGTTACAACCGCAGGGAAGAGGTCATTAATTATTTGAGAGAAAAATATGGGGAAAAATCCGTAGCCCAGATTATCACTTTTGGTACCATGAAAGCTCGGGGAGCCATCAGAGATGTGGGCAGGGTGCTTTCCATCCCCTTAAACGAAGTGGACAGGATTGCCAAACGCATACCTTTTGGCTCCAGCCTGAAGTCCGCCCTGGAAGATGTCCCGGAGCTTAAGAATCTTTACCAGAGCGAAGGGAAATACCGGGAGTTAATGGATCTATCTTTGCGGGTAGAAGGCAGACCCAGGCATCCCTCCACCCACGCTGCCGGAGTAGTTATCTATGAGGGAGATATAACTGATTTAGTACCTTTGCAGACCTCCAATACCGGCCTGCTCACCCAGTACGATATGAGTTCACTGGAAGCCTTGGGCCTATTAAAAATTGACATTCTGGGGCTTCGCACCCTTACAGTTATGAAAGAAACCGAAGACCTGATAAGAATGAAAAACCCTGATTTTTCTCTGGAAGAAATCCCTTTTGATGACCAGAAAACCTTTAACCTTTTAAAAAAGGCCAACACCATAGGGGTTTTCCAGTTAGAATCTGCTGGTATGCGACGGGTTCTTCGGGAGTTAAATCCCAGCAATATATCCGATATAATGATACTTTTAGCCCTCTATCGCCCGGGCCCCATGGAACAGATAAAAGAGTTTTTAGCCCGGAAAAAAGGTAAGAAGAAGGTTGAATATCCTCACGAAGCACTCCGGGAAACTCTTACCGAAACCTATGGGGTGGTGGTGTATCAGGAGCAGGTGATAGAGATGGTTAGAAATGTAGCTGGTTACAGTTTAAGTGAAGCAGACAATCTGAGAGCAGCCATCGGGAAAAAGAAAGCAGCAGTGATAGAGGCGATGAAAAAAGATTTTATTGAAAGAACCATGGCTCACACTGGCGTAAAGAAAGAAGAAGCCACCAGACTTTTCCAGCTCATAGAAGCTTTTTCCAATTACGGTTTCAATAAAGCCCACGCCGCCTCTTATGCTTTTACTTCCTATCGTACTGCATACCTGAAAGCTAACTATCCCGGGGAGTTTCTGACTGCTCTGATGAGAAATGAAGAAGGAAGCCACGACAGGATAGCTCTTTATACCGAAGAAGCTCTGATTATGAATATCCCGGTGCTTCCTCCCGATATTTCTCTCTCGGAAGCAAGGTTCTCCTTGACTGAAAAGGGAATAAGATTTGGACTGTACTCTATTAAAAATGTAGGTGAAGGAGCAGCCCAGGTCATCATAGAAACCAGAAGCAGTAAACCTTTTACTTCCTTGAGGGACTTCTTGAGTCGGGTGGAAAATGCCCGTGTTAATAAAAAATCAGTGGAATCCCTGATAAAAGCCGGTGCCATGGATTCCCTGGGTATTAACCGAAATGTTTTACTAAAAGAACTAGGCCGCAATGGTTCTAATGGTTATGCCAGCCTTAATGTAAGCAATGGCTCGCTTTTTGGTTTGGGAGTGATTGAAGTTAAAGATGAAGTCGGTAAAGGTAAGGGATACACCGAAGAAGAGTTGTTGGAATTTGAAAAAGAGATGATAGGAGTTTATGTAAGCGGGCATCCTTTGAGGGGATACCGCCATCTGTGGGAAGAAAAAAATATTGTTTTTATTTCCGAGCTTTTATCATCCGAGAGTAACAGTAGCAGAATTGGGGGTAAAATAGTAGAAATTAGCAGGAAAACAAGCAAATTAGGAAATCCCCTGCTTAGAATCCGATTATTGGACTTATCCGGTGAAGCAGAAATTTTAGTCTTGCCTCAAAATTATGAAAGATATTCTACCCTTGTTGATAAAAAGGGATTTTTAATACTGGAAGTCAGGTTGGAAAGAGAAGAAGATAAGATAGATAGCATTCTTGCAGGTAAATTGGTTGAGTATATTGAAGAAGCAGACCTGAAGAAACTGTATCGGATAGAAACTATAACCACTACCCGGGCGGAAAAACAGGAAGACAGAGTTTGTTTTCAACTGTCCTTACCTTTTGAAGATGCCAAACTCCTTACAGATTTGAAGCAGATACTGCTGGACTATCGGGGAGATTGTCCGGTACAGCTTTATTTTAGAAAAGAAGGCTGGGAAGCAAAGATTGACCTTAACAATCATTACCTGAAATCCTGCCCCGAATCCCGCTTCGCCCTTAGCAGTCTTCTTACCCCCGATTGTGTCAGAATTACCACAATTATATGATGTCATAAAAATTTAAC
>JBBIIY010000006.1:28631-81782 GCA_037446255.1 Coprothermobacterota bacterium | reverse complement strand
ACCAGAGCAAATATATATTACAGGAAAGGTGGATAAGTGTCAATAGGGGGGAGGGGGAAAATCTCCCTGGAAATCAAAAATGAAATTGGAATAATTCCTGGTTTAATAAGATTATCGGTTGGATTATAAGATACTGATGACCTTATAAATGATTTTGAAAAGGTGTTGAAATTAATTGGAGCTTCCGGAAGTCAACTCCAAAAACATCATCAAAGTGAGATGAATCCCAAAAGTTTAAAGATGTTCCACGGTAGATTATCTGTCCTTCTTTTAAACAAATAAGATAATTAGCGGATAACTTAAGAAAATTAAGGTCGTGAGAAGCAATAAGAATAAGTTTTTCTTTGGCTACTTCTTTCAAAACCTCCATAATTTTTACCCAGTGTCTCGGGTCAAGAAAAGTTGTGGGTTCATCCAAAAGAATAATTCTAGTATTTTGAGCCAAAGACATTGCTAAACGGGCTCTCTGTTTTTCACCCGAACTTAACTCTGTTAATTTTCTATCAGTATGTTCTTTCATATCTGCTATATCAATAGCCCAATATACTACCCTCAAATCCTCTTTAGTAAGGGGAGAAATAAAAGGAAGATAGGAAAACCTTCCAAATTTTACCAGTTCTATTACAGGTATTTCTAATTGATAATTGTTCCCTGGTCCTAAAAAACTTACCAACCTGGAAAAATCTCTCTGAGCAATCTTCAAGTAGTTAAATCCATTAATATATATTTCGCCTTCTATGGGTTTTAATATCCGGGCAAATAATTTTAACAGTGTTGATTTACCGCTTCCATTCTCTCCAATAACTCCCACGATTCCCTTTTGTTCAGCAATAATCAAGTCTAAATTCTTTAATACAGCCTTATTTCCCTGATAATAAAAGGTGAGATGATCGGTTTTAATCATTTTCTACCAACCTTTCTTCCCAGAAGGTAAAGAAAGAATGGTCCTCCCAATAAAACCGTAATAATTCCCACTGGAATTTCTTTCGGGATAAAAATAGTTCTGGCAATTGTTTCTGAGGTAACTAGCAAAATTCCTCCAAATAAAAATGCAGAAGGTATGAGAATATTATGTAATGGCCCTGCGATTAATCGGGCTACATGAGGGGCTATCAATCCCACGAACCCTAAAAGCCCAAAACGAGAAGAAACATAAGAAACAGCAAGCGCAGAAATAGTCAGGATAATCAACCTAAAATTCCCCACCTTTAATCCTAAGCTCACTGCTTCTTCTTCCCCTAAAAGTAATATATCAAGACTTCTATGTAAAAAAAGGAAAATCAATAGAAAAATAATTGAGGTAATAAGTAGTTCGATTATATCCCTTGAGGAAGCATTGGAAAAATTACCCATTGACCAAAAAATACCTCCATAAAGCGGACCTTTCCAGGTTATCAACAAAAAGGTTGAGGCTGCTGAAAGAACTGAACCAACTACCACTCCGCCAAGTAGAGTTTTTAAGATAGACAATCCACCATTTTGTTTACCCAGTATCAAGGTAAGCGTGGTTGCCATAACTGCGCCAGCAAAAGCCCCTGGCCAGGGATTCATAATTCCTAATCTCAGAGATAACATCCCCCCAAAAACCGCCCCTGAAGCAACGCCTAAAACATAAGCGTCGACTAATGGATTTTGAAATACTGTTTGATAAAGAAGACCGGATAACGATAGTATGCATCCTGCTAAAAAAGCTGATAAAACCCTGGCTAACCTCATACTAACAAGTAGATCAATGCTGGATTCAGAAATCTTACCCAACACAGAAGATAATAAAGTAAGGGGCGATAAATATATCGCCCCCAGTTGCAGAGAAATAAATATAGCTAACCCTGCAAGTATAGAAAGAACAGATATAATGATAAATTTTGACTTGTTCAAATAATTCACTTTATAAAGATGTAAACCTCCTTGTGTTGATTATTCCAAAAAATCTTGCCTTTAAGAGCGTCCACTACCAGCCTCAAAGGAAATAATCCTTCTTTCAGTGGAATAGATAACATATTTCCATCATTTAGCAGGATGCTTGCAGTGCTTTGATTAACTATTTTGATTTGATTAACCTGGTTTTTAGTGATAGTAATTATAGTTTCTTGACCTACATGAATTCTCCCATTTAAATTTTTTAATTTTTGAATATTGCTTAACCTGTTACCATCTTTAAATACTATTTGTTTAACTGTAGAAAGTGCATAAATAGAGGTTGTTTTTAGTGAAGGATCGATTGCTTTAGAAACTTCCAGCATACCCTGGATAACTCTAGGACCAGGTCTGAATAACAAGTCGTCATCAAAAGGATAAACTTTACGATTTTTAACTACTTTCAAGTCTTTGAAAGGGGTTTGATTTAAAAACGCAGGATCAATGCCCATGGATTTGGTTGGATAAAGAATGATGTCAGGCTCGTTTAGTATAAGCGATTCGGGAGAAATCATAGGATAAGCACCAATATCTTTCTGAATATAATTTTTCCCCCCACCCTTTTCCACCACAGACGCAATGAATGAAGTTGGTCCAACAGTGATCAAGGGGTCATGCCAGACAAGTATCAAAACGGTTGGTTTGTGTAAATAACTTTGGAAATATGCCTCAATAGGTCTTCTTAGAGCATCCATAGAGGCGATGATATCATCAGCTTCTGTTTGTTTTTGTAGCAGTTTACCAACCGTAAATATATTGTCGTAAACTACCATCATATGATTAGGCTCTAAAACAATCAGGGGATAAGCTTTCATAAGCGGCTCAGCCATTGCTTTAGGGAACATGGTACTTGTAAATATAACATTGGGTCTTAAAGATATAATCTTATCCGGGCTGGGATTAGATACACCTCCGATTGAAGGAATGGATTTGACTCCTTCTGGATAATCACAAAAATCTGTTCTACCTACAAGTTTTTTTTGAGCTCCCAGTGCAAAAATTATTTCTGTAGCTGAAGGTTGAATAGAAATAACCCTTTCTACAGGCAATTTAACTTCAACGCTTCTACCAATATCATCAATAATCTTTACTGAAATACTTCCATAGGTTGTTGATATAAACAATGAAACTAATAAAAGTAAAGCCAATAAATGTCTTACTTTAGCTTGAACAACTTTACTAACCATTTTACTTCCTCCTAAAACAAATATTGTTCTTTGCTTCGGGAGTGGAGAGAAAATTTCTTTGATAACAAAGAAACCTTTCCTTCCTGCCTCGAGAAGGTAAAAGATATGTAGTTTCACCTCAGGTCTCCTGGCTTCTGGGTCAAAATTTGAGAGAACCTTCCCAGAAAAAATATTCCAGTGGTTTTCTTCTCTCTTACTCTCCAGTTACAGTTGCGGGACAGCGCCGGCTTTCTACCGGTCTTCCCTGAAATGTAAAACCTTAAGATATTATATCATTAAATAATAAAGAAAAATAAAATATTTTGTTATAATAAATAAGATTTTATATAAACTTGCTTTCTTTAGAAAATAAAAAGAATGCCCTTTAATAAGGAGAAATATTTGTGATTATTTCGGTAGCTAATCAAAAAGGCGGTGTCGGTAAAACTACCACAGTTGTAAATTTAAGCACTTACCTTGCACGAGAAGGAAAGAGGGTGTTAGTTATTGATGCTGACCCTCAAGCAAATGCAACCAGTGGTTTTGGCATAGACAAACTTAAGGTGGCAAGAAGTACTTACGACTTAATTATTAATGAAACACCTTTAAAAGATGCTATTATTAACACTGATATTGATAACTTACAGATTGTTCCTTCACATATTGACCTGGTGGCAGCTGAACTTGAATTAGTATCGGTCATTTCCAGAGAAACAAGATTGAGGGAATCCCTTAAAGACGAATCAAATAATTTTGATTTTATTTTTATTGATTGCCCTCCCTCTCTTAGCTTGTTAGCTATCAACTCTATGGTTGCAGGTGATAGAATCCTGGTTCCCATTCAGTGCGAATATTATGCTTTAGAAGGCGTTAGTAAGCTCTTAAATACTGTCAAACGCATTAAAAAATACATTAACCCAGCAATAGAAATTTGGCGTGTTCTTTTAACGATGTATGACCATAGAACCTCTTTATCACGACAGGTTGCTGAAGAGGTTAAATCTTACTTTCCCGATAGGGTTTTTAATAGCATCATACCCAGAAGCGTAAGATTAAGCGAAGCTCCAAGTTTTGGTAAGCCCATAGCTTATTATGCTCCTGAATCAAAAGGTGCTATAGCTTATCAGGAGTTAGCTCGGGAGGTGATAAACCTTGAATAAAAAGTTAGGTAGAGGCATAGATCTTCTGATTCCATCCGGAGAAGAGGAATTATATGAAATTCCTATAGATGATATCTCTCCTTCGCCCTGGCAACCACGAAAAAACATACAGCCAGAAGCCTTGAAATTACTGGTTCAATCAATTCAATCAACTGGTTTAATACAACCTATTGTAGTAAGGCAAATTGGAAAAACCTACGAGTTGATTGCGGGTGAAAGAAGATTAAAGGCGGCCATAGAAGCTGGGTATAATTCTATAAAAGCTATCGTTAGAAACATTCCCGATGATTCTGTAATGGAAATATCTTTAATTGAAAATATCCATCGTGAAGAGTTAACACCTATAGAAATCGCTGAAGCAATAAAAAATGTAATGGATATAAAAAAGATAACTCAAGAAGAAGCTTCCCATAAATTAGGAATTAGTCGCTCTCAAATCGCCAATCTTATAAGAATGCTATACCTACCTGAAGAGGTTAAATCTTTAATACAAAAGGGAATGCTTACTTTTGGTCATGCAAAAATTTTAGCTTCTCTCCCGGAAACTCTTTGCTTATCTGTGGCTAAAAAAATAGCCGAAAAGGGATTGAGTGTCAGGGAAACTGAAAATTACTTGAATTTATTAGAGTTAAAAAATAACAACAAAACCCAGAATAATCGCGATAAAAATAGAGATGTATTTCTGGAAAACTTCTTTAAAACAAAGCTTTCATGTAAGGTTCGGGTTATCGTAAAAAACGATGGGTTATATATCAGAGTCCCCAAGAAATCAAGGGTAAAATTATTAGAATTATTTAAGGAGATATTTTCCAAAAATGCTTAACGATGATAAATATTCTCACCTGATAGAAAAAGCCCGAAAGATTAAACTTAATGCTTATGCTCCCTACTCCCGTTATCAAGTTGGAGCAGCTCTACTTACCAGAGATGGAGAGATATTTACTGGGGTAAATGTTGAAAATGCTTCTTTTGGATTAACAGTGTGCGCTGAAAGAATTGCCATATTCAATGCCCTGTCCCAGGGTAACCAGAACCTTGAAGCAATTGCCATATCTGCCCAGGGAGAGGATATCCCTTACCCCTGTGGCGCTTGCCGGCAGGTAATGAATGAGTTTAACCCCGACTTAATCGTTATCCTTGACTCTGGGCACAATATCAATGTTTATTCTTTAAGAGAATTATTACCCATGGCTTTTAATCTAAGGAGTTAATAAATAATGGAAAATAATCTATTATTTATCGCTAACTGGAAAATGAACAATACTTATACAGATTTAGAAAGCTATTTTAATATTTTTCTACCCTTATACAACCAAAAAAAACCAGTAAACGATGTAGTATTTCTTCCTCCTTTTACTTTGCTATATCCAATAAAAAAGAGATTAGAAGGTACCGTTCTTAAATGGGGAGCACAGAATTTTTACTTTGAAAGCAAGGGAGCATTCACCGGTGAGATATCTGCATTAATGATAAAAGATACCGGGAGTACTTATGTATTAATAGGGCATTCAGAAAGACGAAAATATTTTAAAGAAAATTCAAAGACAATCGCTAATAAATTACACCAGGCTTTTTCTGAAAATATTATTCCTATTGTATGTGTTGGAGAAACTCTTGAAGAAAGAAAATCTGGAAAAACTTTTTCTGTCCTGACAAAACAGATAAAGCCCATTATTAATACCTACCAGAACTTTATCAATAAAGAATTAATAGTTGCTTATGAGCCGATATGGGCAATTGGTACAGGGGTAAATGCTACTATTGAAGAAATTAAAGAATCACATAATTTTATTTTATCCCAGTTTTATAAGCATTCCTGGGTCATTAGCAGAAATATAAAAATACTTTATGGCGGAAGCGTTGATGCTAAAAATACTCCAGAAATTGTGTCTCTTGATGTAATCAATGGATGTCTCGTCGGAGGGGCAAGCCTAAAACCTGAAGAGTTTTTAAAAATTGTAAATACGGTAAGAAGCTAATGATGACTCCTAAGGAATTATCTTTATTCTTTGACCATACTCTTCTTAAACCTGATACTACCGTGAAAGATATTGAAATACTCTGCCAACAAGGGATTAGTTATGGCTTTTACTCTGTATGTGTGCATCCCTGTCAGGTTTCCATGGTATCAAGCATTCTTAAAGGTTCTCCGGTTAAAGTATGCTCGGTAGTTGGCTTCCCTTTAGGAGCCAATTTATTAACAACAAAAGTAGGTGAGACAGAAGCTTTACTCAAGGCTGGATGCGATGAAATTGATATGGTTATCAATATTGGTTTTTTCAAAGATAAAAATATTTCTTACTTAAAAAATGAAATTAAAAATGTTAGAAACGTGTCAATCGGTCATGTACTTAAAGTAATAATTGAAACCTGCTATTTAAACAAGGAGGAGATGAGAGAAATAGTTAAAATATTAATAGAAGAAGGGGTGGATTTTGTTAAAACATCTACTGGTTTTGGTTCAAGAGGAGCTACTATTGATGATATTAATTTCCTTTTGAGTATTGCCTCTCCTTCTTTGAAAGTTAAAGCTTCTGGTGGGATACGGGGACTGGATGATACACTAACTTATATTGAAGCAGGTGTACATAGGATAGGATCAAGTTCCTCCCATAAAATTGTTGATGAATATGTAACAAGAAATAATTATGAGAATAAATAAAATAGAAGCGATAGTCCTGAAAGATGAACAATTGATGGAAAAAGATAAAATTATTTTTCTGTATACCAGAGATTTTGGATTGATAAATGCTAACGTCAAAGGAAATAAATGGGGAAGCCGTTTAGAAAGAGGGTCAATTATCCAGAGCCTGGTTTACCATAGACGAGGCTATACGCTTATTGATTGCGAATTAAGCTGGATACCTTCAAATATTTATAAAGATTTAGGACTCTGGTGCAAAGCATCTTTACTCCTTGAGTCGGTATGCAAAGCAGTACTACCGGGAGAGAAAAATCTGAATTTATATAACCTCTTAACCAAAAGCCTGAAATTGCTGAATGATTTTCGTCCAGCTGATACAATCATTCTGGCTTTTCTGGTAAAAGTGGTTCGTATTAGCGGATATTACCCAATTTACAAGAAATGTCAGAGATGTAATGCGCCAAGAAAATATGGTTATTTAAGTTATTCAGATGGTGGTTATGTTTGCCATAATTGTTATCCTCCTTCAAGTTTGGTTCTTTTAGATAATAATGATTTTGATATGCTTGATATACTAAATAACATAGATCTAAACGATATTAACGATTCATTTAATATCAATCCGAACCTCTTTAAAGCCATTATAAATTATTACGAAAATATATTTGAAAACAAGTTATATTCAGCTAAAGTAATGGAGCAAATAAAAATATGAATTTTCAAGAAGTCATTATGAAGCTCGATGAGTTTTGGGCAAATGAGGGTTGTATTATTGAACACCCATACGATATAGAAGTAGGCGCAGGTACTATGTCTCCTTCCACATTTCTCAGAGTACTTGGCCCTGAACCCTGGAAGGTTGCTTATGTTCAACCCAGCAGGAGACCTGCTGATGGCCGGTATGGTGAAAACCCAAATAGACTTTATCAACATCATCAATATCAGGTTATAATCAAACCACCTCACTTAGACCCTCAGGGCGTATATTTGAAAAGCCTGGAAACCCTTGGAATATTTGGAAGAGAACACGATATTAGATTCGTAGAAGATAACTGGGAAGCGCCAACCCTGGGAGCATGGGGTGTTGGCTGGGAGGTTTGGCTTGATGGCCAGGAAATTACTCAATTTACCTATTTTCAACAAGCTGGGGGAATAGATCTGTTCCCTGTTTCCTTAGAGCTTACCTATGGGTTGGAAAGGATAGCTATGAACCTGTGTAAAAAGTCTAATGTTTATGATATCCCTTGGAATAACGAATTGACTTATGGAGATGTCCGTCACCAATACGAGGTAGAGCAATGTTACTATGCTTTTGAATATGCTACAGTAGATAAACTAATAAAATGGTTTAATGAATATGAAGAAGAAGCTAGATTAGCACTGGATAAAGATCTGGTTTTACCTGCTTATGATTATGTGTTAAAAAATTCACACCTCTTTAATCTTCTGGATTCCAGAAGAGCTTTAAGTCCCACAGATAGGCAAAAATATGTATTACGGGTCCGATCCCTGGCTCGAACCTGTGCAGTTAAATATATTGAAAAAAGAAATATTATGAGATTTCCCTTAATAAAAAAGGATTTAAAATGAATTTTCTTTTGGAAATCGGTTGTGAAGAACTACCTTCTTTTTTTATTAAAAAAAGCCTGGTCACTTTAAAATCCAATTTTCAGGCACTACTTAATAAGTATTCTCTTGATTACCAAACATTGGATAGTTGGGGTACTCCTCGTAGATTATCGGTTTATATACAAAATATTTCATCCTACTCTCCCCCTCAATTAACCGAATTAAAAGGTCCTCCAAAAAAAGCAGCTTATGACAACCTGGGAAATCCAACTTCAGCTTTATTAGGTTTTATTAAAACTAATAAAGCCACTTTGAGAAATATATATATAAAAAACATATTAAACCGGGAATACGTTTTTCTTACCATGCAATTAGAGTCTCGGAGTTCTTTAGATATTTTAAAAGAGCACTTGTCAGGTATAATACTATCTCTAAAAACCGACAAGGCTATGCAGTGGGATTACCAAAATGTATTCTTCAGTCGCCCAATAAGATGGATTACTGCACTTTTGGATGATAAGGTTATACCAGTGGAAATTGGTAACTTAACTTCAGGAAATATATCATATGGACACAGGGTTTTTGGGAAAGCGATCATTATCAATGACCCATTAAATTATCAACATCTTTTAAGCGAAGGATTTGTAATAGTAAATCAAGATGAACGAAAGCAATTAATAGAGTCGGGTTTGAATTTAGTCTCACAGAAATATTCAGCCCACTGGCAGCAAGATGAGGAATTGTTAGACGAAGTCACCAACCTGGTTGAATATCCGAAAGTCTTAATTGGCAGAATACCTGAAGAGTTTTTAACCTTACCGAAACCACTGGTTATAGTAACCATAAAACATCATATCAGGGCTTTTCCTTTTTACGATCAGAATAATGATTTATTACCATTTTTTGTAATAATATCCAATAATCCCTCTCCTGAAGCCTCTGATGAGATAATTTCAGGATATGAAAATGTGGCAAATGCCAGATTGAGGGATACTTATTTTTTCTTCCAGGAAGACATAAAGGTACCCTTGGATGCCTGGAAAAATAATCTAAAAAACATAGCCTTTTTCCAGGGATTGGGTTCTTTATATGATAAAAATAATAGATTGGTCGATACCGCTATAACCTGTTCTCACCTTATTGAAGGCGTGAACCCAATTATATTCCAAAAAACATTATCCCTATTAAAGTTTGAACAGTCTTCTCAAGTGATAAAAGAGTTCCCCGAGTTAGAAGGCATTATGAGCAAAGTTTATGCTCTTGAACAGAAAGAAAGTGATCAAATTGCTCAAGCATTATTAGAACATTACCTTCCTAAAAGCGGATTTGATAATTTACCAGAAACAATTATGGGTAAATGGTGCTCTATACTTGATAGAATTGACACTTTGACAGGAATATTTTGCACAGGGCATAAACCTTCTGGTTCTGAAGACCCATTCGGTTTAAGGCGATTAGCAATTGGTTTAATTAGAATTCTTATAAGTATTGACCAGCAAGTTAATATTGTTCCTTTTATTAATAGTTTTATTGAAAAGTACCGTACTCAGGGAGTAAGTATTCAAAGTTTAATTTTAAGTGAAATAATTACCTTTTTACAGCAAAGATTAGAAACCTTCTGGTTAGAAGAAGGCTACAGGTACGATGTAGTGAAAGCGGTATTAGACAATAACTTCCCGGTAAATTTAAAATTATCACTCAAAAAACTAATTTATTTGGAAAATGTTTACGAAAATGATTCTTTTATTGACCTGGTCTTAGTTTATAAAAGAGTCCAGAATATACTCAAAAATCAAAACCTTAATCTGGAAACCCCCATTATGAAAAACTACCTAATAGAAGAAGAGGAGTTATCTCTATATGAAGCTTTATATCTTATTAGCGATAAACTCCCTAGTACACCTTTAGAAGAATGGCTTAAATTATTTTCTTTACTTGGGGATAAAATCAATCAATTTTTTGATAAGGTTTTGGTAATTACTGAAGATGAAAATATCAAAACCAACCGTTTGCTTCTTCTCAGTAAAGCATCTGAAGTAATCAATAATTTTGGAGATTTGAACTATATTACTATTCGGAGGTAAAAATAATGAAAAAGGGTAATCCATTTGGTGCGCATCGTGTTTTAGAACCCCAGGGAGTTTTCCCCCAGGCTGCTTTTAAGTTAAACAATGATTTTACAGAGTTATTTTCAAATGAAATCCTGATCAAAGTAGAAAGGTTAAATATAGATTCTGCATCTTTCACCCAACTTAAAAATCAGGCATTGGGAGACGTGAATATTATAAAAAAACAAATATTGGACATTGTAAAACAGAGAGGTAAAATGCATAATCCCGTGACCAATTCGGGAGGGATGCTTCTGGGAGAAGTTATTAAAATTGGTGAAGAGTTAAAAAATAAATTCCCCATACAATTAGGCTCTAAAGTTGCTACTCTGATATCTCTTACCCTTACTCCTTTATTTCTTGAAAATATTGGTAAGGTTCATACTGATAAAGCACAGGTTGAAGTTGAGGGCAAGGCTGTTATCTTTGAAAGTGGTAATTTAGCCTGTATTCCAGCTGATTTTTCTGAAATATTAGCCCTCGCTATTCTTGATGTTGCTGGAGCTCCAATTCAAGTAGGCAGATTGATAAAACCTGGTGATACCGTGGTAGTAATTGGTGGAGGGGGTAAGTCTGGACTTCTTTCAATTGCTGAAGCCAGGAGAAAAATCGGACCTAATGGGAAAATTTTGGCTCTTTGCGGTTCACCTGTCAGCGCTAAAAGAGTTGAGAGACTTGGATATGCTGACTTTATTTGGACTCAAGATGCTACTAACGCGTTAGCCACCTATGAGAAAGTGAAAGAGCTTACCAAAGGAAATATGGCTGATGTAGTTATTAATGTTGTAAATGTTCCTTTTACTGAAATGTCAAGTATAGTAAGTGCCAGGGATGGAGGAATTATTTATTTCTTCAGTATGGCTACCAGCTTCACCGCTGCAGCCCTCGGTGCTGAAGGTATCAGCAAGGATGTCAACATGGTAATAGGTAATGGATATGGTTACAATCACTCAGAATACGCACTGGACCTTGTTAGAAAAGAACCAGTGTTAAGGAAAATACTTTCGGAAATGTTTGAGTAAAGGAGCTATAAGAAGTGAGAAATTATAATGATATAGGTATTTATAAGGATGTAATTGAAGAAGAATGGGAAGATTGGAAATGGCAGATTAAAAACCGAATAACTACTCTTGAAGAACTGGAAAAAGTAATCAACCTGACCAATAGAGAAAAGGATGGCATAAGAGAAACACTTAAAATGTTTCGTATGGCAATCACGCCTTATTGGGTTTCTCTAATGGATGCTGATGACCTAGAGTGTCCCATAAGAAAGCAGGCAATACCTACCATAGAAGAAACAATGTTTTCTGGAACTGACCTAGTTGATCCTTTAGCTGAGGACCTGGATTCGCCTGTTAAAGGCATCACTCACCGTTACCCTGACAGAGTTTTACTGCTTATAACCGATGTTTGCGGTATGTATTGCCGACATTGCACCCGAAGAAGACTGGTGGGCAAAGTAGATAAACCATCTAATAAAAATGTGATTGACCAGGCATTAAACTACATAAGAAACAACACTATTATCAGGGATGTGCTTCTATCAGGAGGAGACCCCCTATTAGTTGATGACACTTTTCTTGAATACATCCTTTCTGAGCTTAGAAATATAAAACATGTAGAAATTATAAGAATTGGTTCAAGAGTACCTGTCGTTTTACCACAGAGAATTACCCCAGCACTGGTAAATATGTTAGAAAAATACCATCCCTTATGGATGAATATTCATGTTAACCACCCCCAAGAGATTACCTCTCGTATGAAAAAAAGCATAGACCTTCTTCTAAAAGCTGGCATTCCTTTAGGAAACCAGGGAGTACTATTAAAGGGTATCAACGACTGCCCTAACCTACACGAAAAGCTCGTACATGAATTAGTTAAAATAAGGGTTAGGCCCTATTATTTATATCAGTGTGATTTATCACAGGGTATAGAACACTTCAGGACTTCTGTGGGTGTAGGAATAAAAATTATTGAACACCTCAGAGGTCATACATCTGGTTTTGCTGTACCTAACTATATAATAGATGCTCCCGGTGGTGGAGGCAAAATACCGGTTTCTCCTCAATATGTACTTGCATTCACGGACGATAAGGTGATTTTGAGGAATTATGAGGGTGGAATTTTTTCTTACCCTGAACCGCGAAACAGAATAAGTTATTGCCAGGAGGAAATCAACAGCCACCCGAAAGAAGGTGTTGCCGCTATTATGGATGGGAATATTTCTTCACTGCTTCCTGAAGGAAATAAAAGAATAGAAAGAAGGAAAAAACCCAAGGATAAAAATGAATAATTCATCTAAAGATTCCGGTATTTTGAATTTACCCAGAGACTTAATTGATGAAGCCAGATATTTAGGAAAATCAATCGCTTCCGAAGTTCATAATAAAATTAAAGACTTATCTACACTTTCAATTGAGAGAGCTTCTCTGAGGATGCTGGGAATAAGGAGTGCTAACCAGGAAGGTACTCCCTGGGTCAATATTTTCACAGAAAAGTGTCTGTCAGCCAATCTTATTGAAAATGGTGCCTTAATGATTTTAGCTCAGGTTTGTAAAATTACAGGAAAGGACCCTCAGCAGTCAACAGAATTGGTTTCTGAAGGTAAAATAAATCTTAATGACTTAATAAAGGTTAGCAATTCTGAAGAAATAAAAATGTTATGTAATGAGTTTGCTACTAAAGCCTATGAAAATCTTAAATCTAAAAAGAAAGAAAGGGTTAATTTCATCAATACTCTATCTTCAGGAACAAAACCCTATTTATATATAATAGTTGCCACTGGGAATATCTATGAGGATGTGAAACAAGCGAAATCTGCTGCCTTGTTAGGAGCGGATATTATCGCAGTAATTAGAACTACTGCTCAAAGTTTACTTGACTATATTCCTCATGGCGTTACTACAGAAGGCTTTGGTGGAACTGCAGCTACCCAGGAGAATTTTGCAGTTATGAGGGAAGCTTTAGACGAAGTTTCCCAAAAAACTGGCAGGTACATAAGGCTGGTTAATTATTGCTCGGGTCTGGCTATGCCTGAAATTGCCACTCTCGGTTTAATAGAGGGCTTGGATATAATGGTTAACGACGCAATATACGGTATACTTTTCCGGGACATTAACAGCTTAAGAACCTTGACCGACCAGGAATTTAGCAGGCGGGTATTGTCCTTCGGAGACATAATAATAGTCACGGGTGAGGACAATTTAATCAAAACTGTGGATGCCAGGGAAATGGCTCATACAGTAACAACTTCCCAAATTATTAACTATTATCTTGCTCTTAAGTCCGGATTAAAACCCTCTCTAATCGGGTTGGGACATGCATTTGAGATGGACCCATCAGAAGATGACTCTTTTCTACGCGAATTAGCCCAGGCCTGGTTAGTTAGAGATTTATTTCCCAAATCACCTATCAAATATATGCCCCCCACCCGCTATATAACTGGTAATATCTTTCGTGCTATGGTTTTAAACGCCGCTTTCAACCTGATAGGCATGCTAACTGATCAGGAAATATTATTGTTAGGCATGCCTACTGAGGCTCTACACACTCCTTATATTCAGGATAGATTTTTAAGTCTGGAAAATGCTTTATATTTTAAAAACGCTGCCAGTAGCCTATCTGGTGAATTTATTTTAAAAGAATCATCTCTCATTCGGAAAAGAGCTATTGAAGTATTAACTAATTCGGTTAACCTTTTAAAAGTCATTAATGAAAGGGGATTATTTAATGCTCTGGCAGAAGGAACTTTTGCTTCTATTAAAAGACCTGATAATATGGGCAGAGGTTTGGATGGGGTTTTTGTCAAAGGCAGTTCTTACTATAACCCCTTTCTTTCTCTTTTACCTGACAATGCAAGTGATGAAACGGAGGTTTAAATTTGATGTTTATTAAACCCTATGGAGATACCCTAAACGATGGAGCCATTCAAATTTCCTTCTCGTTAGCAATTCCCCTCGGTGAAAAAAGCAAAAAAGTATCTCTGGAATTAGCCCTCAAAATGGGAATAGCTAACCCAAAAATAACTTTCAGTCAAGACTTAGGGGAGGATTTTTCTTTTTTTATTATTTATGGAAACCTTTCTCATGAAATTGATATTGACTCTATAAAAACAACTGAAATACAGGAACCTAAAATTGATTTTTATGATATAAATAGGTTGGTAGAAGAAAAATTTAATAGAAAAATTGTGGTTGTAGGGGCTACCATAGGATCAGATGCTCATACAGTAGGTATAGATGCTATTTTAAGTGCTAAAGGATATGCTGGTGATGTTGGTTTGGAGAGGTATCCAGTTTTTCAAGTGCACAACCTGGGATCTCAAATTCTACCTGAATCGCTGTTAGAGCAAATTATGGATTTACAGGCTGATGTGGTCCTGGTTTCACAAGTAGTGACCCAGAAGAATATCCATATTCATAACCTTACTCAGTTAGTAGAATTAATTGAAGGAGCGGGTTTTCGAGACCATATTATTCTAATCTGCGGAGGTCCGTATTTAAACAAAGAATTAGCTTTAGAACTTGGTTACGATGGAGGTTTTGGAGCTCACAGCTTACCTTCTGAAGTAGCATCTTTTATTGCCAGGAAGTTATTAGAAAAAAATAAATAAATATAAATGGAGTGATGATATGGATAAATTAATTATTACAGTTGCTCCGGTAGGAGCAGAAATAAGCAAAGAAGACCATCCCTACTTGCCGATAACTCCTGCAGAGATAGCTTTGGAAGTATATAAATCTCGTGAGGCTGGGGCTTCAATTTGCCATTTGCATGTAAGAGATGAAAATGGTTATCCCACGCAAAAAGTGAAAAGATTTAATGAGGTTATCCAAACAATCAAAGAAAAAGTTCCTGATATAATTATCCAGGTTTCCACTGGCGGAGCAGTGGGTATGACCGAGGAAGAAAGAATAGAACCTCTTACTTTGAATCCTGAAATGGCAACCATAACCACCGGGACGGTTAATTTTGGAGAAGGAGTTTTTTATAACCCACCATCTTTTATTAAAAAATTAGCTACTTATATGTCAGAAAGGGGAATAACTCCAGAAATTGAGGTTTTTGAAACAGGGTTTATCCAAAATGCCCTTCAATTAGTGAATCAAAACATTCTTTCCCTCCCACTGCATTTTGATTTTGTTTTAGGGGTACCGGGAGGGATGCCAGCAAGCTTTAAAAACCTGATATTCCTTTCTGAACAACTACCTGCTGGTTGTACCTGGACTGTAGCAGGAATTGGCAGATGGGAGTACCCTTTAGCTATATTATCCATCATGATGGGAGGTAATGTTAGAGTTGGCTTTGAAGATAACCTTTTCTTAAAAAAAGGTTTAAAAGCCACCTCTAATGCCCAGCTGGTTGAAAGAGTAGCTAATTTTAGCAAATCTATTGGTCGTGAGGTGGCAACCCCAGATGAAGCAAGACAAATACTTCATTTTAAAGGATTGAATAAATAACTTAAGATAATTTATAAACTAAAAGACGTATTTAGTTATATAATAATATTAATAAATGAGTATTAACTTAAGGAGTTCTAAATATTTAATAAATCTCTCAAGCTGGTAAAACCAGTAACGAGAGATTTACAACTTAATAAGGAGGCTTTATGTTAGGTATAGACGGTTTTTTCTCCAAAAGAGCTTTAGATGGTTATAAACCATCTGCTATTAGAGAGCTCATGAAATACAGTTCTGATCCGTCAATTATCTCTTTCGGAGGAGGATATCCTGATCCTCAATATTTTCCCAAAGAACATTTCACTGAATCTATGAATTATGTTTTATCCTCTTTAACGGACAAGGCTCTCCAATATGGGAGTACCGAGGGAGTTAAAGAATTAAGAGAATGGTTAATAAATTTTGAGGAAGAAGAAAAAGTAAGATTAGAACTTGACGAGATTATTATTACTATAGGATCTCAGCAGGGATTTGATTTGCTTTGTAAAGTTCTTTTAGACCCCGGTGACACTGTTATAGTTGAAGAGCCATCTTATATAGGTGCTTTAACTGCTTTTTATGGCTTTCAGATAAACCCTGTATCTGTTCCCATGGATGAATCAGGAATAATTCTTGAAGAATTAGAGAAAACATGCCAAAATCTCTGGAAGAAAAATATCAAACCAAAATTAATATATGTGATACCTAATTTTCAAAACCCAGCTGGAGTTACGCTAAGCTTAGAAAGAAGGATTAAGCTTTTGGAAATTGCCTCAAGATACAATCTATTAATAGTTGAGGATAATCCTTATGGTGATTTAATATACAAAGGAACTAAAATACTTCCTATAAAGAGTTTGGATACTGAAGATCGAGTAATCTATTTAAGAACATTCTCCAAGATATTATTTCCCGGTTTAAGATTGGGTTGGTTAATGGGAAATAAAGCATTAGTGAGAAAAGTGGTTATTGCTAAACAGTCTTCTGACCTTTGCACAACCTCTCTTGGACAATATGCTACCTATGAATACTGCCGTAGAGGATATTTAAAACCCCATATTGAATATATGGCAGTAATGTATGCTCTTAAACTAAACACCATGATTAAAGCAATTGAAGAGTACTTCCCGCCAGAAGTTAAATATACCCGACCAAACGGTGGTTACTTCGTCTGGCTCACCCTTCCCGAGTACATTAATGCAGATGAGATGTTCTGGAAAGCAATTGAATCTAAGGTCGCCTATGTGGTTGGTTCTGCCTTTCATGTTGAAGGAAGAGGAAAAAATACTATAAGGTTATCTTTCTCTCAAATAAGCGAGTCTGCTATCATTGAAGGGATTAAGCGTTTAGGAAAGGTTATCTCCCAGGAATTGGAAATATATAATAAAACCTAAGAAATCCGTAAATAAAAAATTATCTAAAATGAAAAAAGATAAAGCAACAGAAGACTATCTTGAAGCAATATTCCAATTATCCCAGAAGGGACAGGTAACAGTTTCCAGGTTATCAGACATGCTTTTAGTCAGTAAATCGGCTGTATCTCAAATGTTAGGAAAATTAAAAGAGGAAGATTTAATTACCCAACCCCACTATGGCTCTGTGGAGATGACCAGTAAAGGTAGCCACCTGGGGAAAAGAGTGGCTGAGAGACATAAATTACTGGTAAATTTTTTAACATTCCTTGGTGTATCTCCAGAAATAGCAGAAAAGGATGCATGCTTGATGGAGCACGGATTGCACGAAGAAACTATAAAACAATTATTGAATTTTATTGAAGTAAAATGACCGAGCAACAACAGTATTTCATAAGTCCCACTTATGGAAAGCTGGAAATTAATGAAGTATTTGATAAAATTACCCAATTCATTGAACAGGAAAAAGAGAGAAATTATGTTTTTATTGTGGGAACTGACAGTTTTTCCGATATTAATTTAAATCTGGTTACAGCGGTAATTGTACATAAAGTTGGCTCTGGAGCTATCTATTTTTACCGAAAAAAAGAAATACCCAAAGTTTTTAGCTTGAAACAAAGGGTTTTATACGAAGCTACTATGAGCTTGGAAGTTGCTAGTTTAGTAACTTACCACTTATCCAAAAATGGTCTTTCTGAAGCTCGCTTGGAAATACATCTGGATGTTGGTGGTTCTGTGGAAACCAAAGAAATCATTAAAGATGTCGTAAGTATGGTTCTGGGTAATGGGTTTCTAGCAGTAGTCAAACCTGATGCTTTCGGAGCTTCTAATGTAGCTGACAGGCATACTAAATAATTATGTTATTCACAGAATTTTCAAGCTATATGTTTGAATTGGAACAAACAACCAAAAGAAATCAGATGGTAGAAATACTCAGTAGATTATTTAAAGCTATTTCTCCTGAAGAGATTGAAAAAGCTATCTACCTTTTACAGGGAAAATTAGCTCCAGCCTTCATACCTTTAGAAATGGGAGTTTCTGATAAATTGTGTATTAATGCCATCTCAAATTCATTATCGGTAACAAAAGCCAAGGTTAATGAATGGTATAGAGAAATAGGAGATTTAGGGGATATAGCCGAAAAATATATCTCTTCTTCAATGAATAAAATGTCAATCTTAGATGTATATAATTCTTTACATAAAATTGTTCAAACTTCTGGAGAAGGAGCAGTATCCAGAAAAATTGAAATATTAAGTGATTTATTAAGTAATAGCGGAGGCAAAGAAGCTAAGTACATAATAAGAATTGTGCTGGGCAGTTTAAGGTTAGGTGCAGGAGATCCCACTATTCTTGAGGCTTTATCTTACTCTTTCTGCGGGAATAAAAGCTTAAGACCTCTTGTTGAAAGAGCCTATAACCTATCTTCTGATTTAGGATTAATTGCCAAAGAGTTTATGATGCATGGACCTGAAGGCCTTAAACAATTTAAAGTATCTGTGGGCAGTCCCATCCGTGTGGCTTTAGCAGAAAGACTTAGCAATGGTTCAGAAATAATCAAAAAAATTGGCTTATGTTCAGTTGAGCCCAAGTTTGATGGTTTTCGCTGTCAGGTCCACTTAAGAGGGGGTAAAGTTGAAATGTTTTCCAGGAATTTGGAAAACAACACAACTATGTTCCCGGACCTGGTAGAAGGTTTATTAGCGCAGGTAAAAGTAGAAAGCTGTATTATAGAAGGAGAGGCTGTAGCCTATAATCCTGATTCAGGAGAGTTTTATCCATTTCAAATGACTGCTCAAAGAAAAAGGAAATATGATATTGATGAAATTTCAAGTAGGTTTCCTTTAAAACTATTCGCTTTTGACCTTTTGTATCTTAATGGAGAGGACATAACTAATAAAAGCTATACAGAAAGACGCTCTCTTTTATTGAAAACCATCTCTTCGGGAAAAACAGTGGAAGTAATACAAGCAATAACAACAGATTGTCCTGAAAAAATTGAAAAATATCTTTCATCTTTGTTAGAACAAGGTCTTGAAGGTGTGGTAGCTAAAAGGTTAGATACTCCTTATACAGCAGGTGCCAGAAACTATAACTGGATAAAACTTAAAAGAAGTTATAAAGCATCATTAAATGACACTATTGATGCTGTTTTACTTGGCTACTATAAAGGAAGGGGCTTAAGAACAAAGTTTGGTATTGGTGCAATGTTGGTGGGAGTTTATGATAAGGCTGAAGATAAGTTCAAAACTATAGGCAAAATCGGAACTGGTCCTACAGATAAAGAATGGGTTTATTTCAAAGAGGTCATGGATAAAAACATCCTTACTCACAAACATCCTCGGATAGATGCAGATATTGAGGTAGATGTTTGGGTTGAACCCAAAAAGGTGATTGTAGTACAAGCTGATGAAATAACCCGAAGCCCCGTTCATACTTGCGGTAAAACCAATACGGAAGTAGGATATGCCTTAAGATTTCCCCGGGTTCTAGGACTGATAAGAGATGATAAAGAAGCTGAAGATGCTACTTCAGTTTCTGAAATAAAACAACTTTATCAACTTCAGAAAAGGATGTCTCTAAAATAGGCTATAAGATTTTCCTTTTTCCAGCGAAACCTGTCCCATTCAACTTCTTTTTTGGCAATAGACCCAATAATTGTGTCAATTAACCTGTTTGCTGGCGTATATACTCCTAATAAATTCCCAAATTGAGCAACTTTACCAAAAAGAAAGGGTGATTCAGTTTTACCTTTCTCTGAAAGTAAATCCAACCTGATAGAGGCTTTTTTGCTCCCTCTCCCCTGGGAAAATTTCTGGTAAAATATTTTTTGAGTAATACTTTCTCCCAAAATCGGTAGTATTTTCATATACTTAACCGGGTATCCTGGCAAATTAACTAATGGTATATTCAAGGTTTTAATAACCCAAAGAGCTTCTTTAAAAATACTATATTCAATATGGAAGAGATCTTTATCAGAAAATATTTGTGAAACATCCATATCAAGGATAGCAGAAGTTCCATTACCCCAGATATTCAAAAGTAATTTACTCCATTTTAAGCTATGATAATCATGATAAACAGCTACCAGGTATCCTGCTTCCAGAAATACTTTCTTTACCTGTGGATTGTTGGTAGCGATTCCAATTCCTCCACGGGTTTCTTCCAAAAAGAGGTTCCTCTTTGTTTTGCTTACTGAGGTAGTTATGGTGCCCCCGACAACCTGTTTCTCATTAAAATAATATTCCAGATACTCTTCATTGCCAATACCATTTTGTATTGTTAAAATAATACTTGTAGGCTTGATAGTTTTATATAACAGGTCAATAATTACCGGGGTGTCATAAGATTTTACCGTAACAATAATTAAATCAAATTCATTGGTAAGTTGTGAAATAAATTTGAACTTCTCAGCTGAAATGGTTTCAATCAGGTCATTTTCAAATAGAGAGACTTTAACTTCCTGGGGTTCTTTATCATCTCGTAAAACAAATAAAACATCATAACCTGCCCTTTGCAGTCTTGCCCCTATTGTGCAGCCAATTGCACCTGCGCCAACTATTAAGACTTTATAACTACCCATTTATCAGGAAACTCATATTTTATAATTTAAGTAGTACATTAACCCAATTAGGGTCTTAGCGTCAATGATAGATTTATTTTTTAGCAAGTTTTTAATCTGGGTTTTGGTAACAAAAACCAATTCCTCAATCTCGTTGGTTTCTCCAATTTTTTTTAAGTTTCTGGCAATGAATACCGTTAGTCTTTCTGAGGTATACCCGGGAGAAGAATAAAAAGATACAAGATATTTAAGCTCCTGACATATAAAACCAGTTTCTTCTTTTAGTTCCCTTAATGCTGCATTTTCTATGCTTTCGTCTTTCTCTACCCAACCTGCAGGCAACTCCAGTAAACTTTTTCCGATAGAGGGCCGGTATCTCTTTATCAATAAAACTTGATTTTCCCACTCGGGAATGACAGCAACTGCTGAAAGAAGGTTGACAATTTCATGCCCTTCTTTCTCAATAACTTGCAAAAATCTTCCTTTATAGATTAATTTCACTACCTTATAGTGTTTTAATCCTTCAAATTCCAACCAGAATTTAACGCTTCAATATTTGCTTCTATCACCTTCTCTTCTCGATGTTTGAAAATTTCGTTTATCACTTTTTTGACAGTTTCTATAGACAGTATCGGAATTTCTTTTAATAACCTACCCAGTAGGACAATATTAGTTGCCCTTTCTTCACCAGCTTCTCGAGCTAAAGTCAGGGCATCTACTTCTATAATTTTTATATCATCTCTTGAAGGTTTTCGGGTAGTTAAGGTTTTATTAGTAATCAATAAACCGCCTTTTTTAACCCAGGGCTCAAATTTGTCCAGAGATGGTTGATTCAAGACCACAACTATGTCTGGATCTGTAGATATAGGAGAGGCTATCTCTTCATCTCCTATTACGACAGTACAACTTGCTGTCCCCCCTCTTTGCTCAGGGCCATAGGCAGGAAACCAAACAGTGTATTTATTTTCTTTTAAAGCTCCAATACTTAAGATTTCTCCAAAGATTAACACTCCCTGACCACCAAAACCAGAAATGATTATTTCGAAATTCACTATTCTCCTCCTTTAAAAACACCCAAAGGGAACTCAGCTTCCATGGTTTCTTTGACGAATTTGACCGAGTCAGACACGTTAACTCTCCAATTTGTAGGGCAATTACTCAATAACTCAACAATAGAAAAGCCTTTTCCTTCTATCTGGTTCATAAACACCTTTTTAATAGCCTTCCTGGCAGAAAGTATCTTCTTAGGATCGTAAACTGCGAATCTTCCTGAAAAAGCTACTCCTTTAAAATTGCTCATTAATTCAGCAATATGAAAAGGATAGCCATCAGCAGATATTTCTCTCCCATAGGGACTGGTGGTAGTTTTTTGACCCAATAAGGTTGTAGGGGCTAATTGACCCCCTGTCATACCATAATTAGCATTATTTACAAATATTGTGGTGATGTTTTCTCCTCTATGCGCAGCGTGAATTATTTCTGCAATACCAATTGATGCTAAATCACCATCACCCTGGTAGGTAAAAACAATTCTATCAGAGCATGAAGAGCGTTTTATTCCTGTAGCTGCAGCTGGAGCTCTCCCATGAGGGGTAACTATAAAATCAATTTTAAAATAAGCATATATAAAAACAGCACATCCGATTGGTGCTACACCAATTGTTTTTTCTCGTATACCAAGCTCATCAATTACTTCACCAATTAAGCGGTGGATTATTCCATGATGACAACCAGGACAATAGTGGGTAGCTTTATCTTCCATAGATTGAGGTTGTAAATATACTGATTTCATTAAATCCTCCCTACAACACAAGCATGGATAAACATTGTTTTGCTTTTTCAGTAATATCCCTGGGTGATGGAACCACTCCACCAGGTCGTCCATAAAAGAATACCGGTCTCCTATCTCCAACTGCTAAGCGGACATCCTCAACCATTTGACCTGCGCTCATTTCTACAACCATAAAGGCTTCTACTTGAGGAACAAGTTGGGTAATTACACCATAAGGGAAGGGCCAAAGAGAGATGGGTCTAATTAAACCTACAGGAATGTTTTCCTCTCTTAAAGTTTTAACGGTGGACTTGGCAATTCTACCAACTGTCCCATAAGCGACAATAATAAATTCAGCATCCTCAGTTGCATATTCTTCATATTTTACTTCATTTTCTGATATTTTCTGAAATTTCTTTTGTAATTCCCAGTTAATATTTTCCAACTTAAATGGATCCATCTCAAAACACATAATTAAATTCTTTTCTCTGTTTAGAGCTCCTGTAAGAGCCCAAGGTTTATCAGGAAGAGTATTTAAATTTCTCATCTCGGGAAAAATTACCGGTTCCATCATTTGCCCTAAAGCTCCGTCAGCAAGTAAAACTACTGGGTTTCTGTATTTATCAGCCAGATCAAAAGAGTGATAAGTTAAATCAACTAACTCCTGAACTGTTGAGGGTCCAAATACGATAGTTTTATAATCTCCGTGACCCCCACCTTTAGTGGCCTGAAAATAATCAGATTGAGCTGGAGCAATATTACCTAACCCGGGTCCGCCTCTTACTACATTAGCTACAACACAGGGAAGCTCCATACCTACGAGATAAGACATGCCTTCCATCATTAAACTAAATCCAGGACTTGAGGTAGTGGTCATCACCCTTGCGCCTGTTGCTGAAGCACCCATAACCATGTTTATGGCAGCTATTTCGCTTTCAGCCTGTAAAAATACTCCTTCAACCTCTGGAAGCCTTCTGGACATATATTCTGGAGTTTCATTTTGAGGTGTTATTGGATAACCAAAAAACATTCTGCAACCTGCTCTAATAGCCGATTCTGCAATTGCTTCTACGCCTTTAATAAGGACTTTTTCACTCATATTTTATCTCCTTTTTCCTTTTCAGACTTATACACATCTATAACCAGGTCGGGGCAAACTAAATAACAAAAACCACAAGAAATACACCCGTCTTCATCAACCAACTCTACAGAGTTATAACCCTTAGAGTTTACCCTGTTTGATAAACTAAGAACTTTTGGTGGACAGTGTTCAATACAAATACCGCAAGCCTTACAAAATTCCTCTCTAACAACTAACTTTGACATCTAATAATTCCTCCACTAATTTTATACATACTCTTTAGCTTCCTCTTCACTCCTTAATACTCTTAAAACACCTTCAGCCAGAGCTTTCATCTCATCTTCTCCACCATATACAATAACATTGGAAATATAAGATATTCTTTCTTTAAGGTCACTAGTTACATATTTTGACCTGGATAATCCACCAGTTAATATAATTGCATCTACTTTTCCTTTAAGTACAGTAGCCATGCTTCCGATTTCTTTAGCGACCTGGTAAATCATAGTATCATAAATAAACTTTGCTGTAGAATCTCCATTATTAATCCTGCTTTCAACCTCCTGCGCACTATTAGTTTGCAAATAGGCTACTAAACCTCCCTGCCCGGTAATTTTCTTTAATACTTCGTTTTTTTCATATTGACCTGAAAAACAAAGTCTCACCAGGTCACCAACAGGTACCCCACCACTTCTTTCTGGAGTAAAGGGTCCATCCCCATCAAGAGCATTATTAACATCTATTACTTTTCCCTCTCTATGTGCTCCTACAGAAATACCTCCTCCCAGATGAGCTATAACTAAATTTACTTCCTTATAGTCTTTTCCTAATAGATGAGCTGCTCTCCTGCCTATAGCTTTCTGATTTAAAGCATGGAAAATACTGCGACGCTTGATTTCAGGAATACCTGAAATACGAGCTAAATCATCAAGTTCATCCACGACAACAGGGTCCACTATATATGCTGGAATGCCTACTTGAGACGCTAAGATATGACCAAGAATACCACCCAGATTAGAAGGGTGCTCTCCTTGAAGTCCTACTTTTAAATCATCAAGCATTTTTTCATTAACCAGGTATGTTCCACCTGACACCGGTTTAATCAAGCCACCCACCCCAACAATAGCTGATAAGTCAGCAAGACAAAATGAGTGCTCTTCTAAAAATGACCTGATAAGATTGAGTCTGAAATCAATCTGATCAATAACCCTGGTATATTCTTTAAGTTCATCAGAACTATGCCGATAGGTCTTTAAAGCTACTCCATCTTCATCTTCAAATATTGCTACTTTAGTAGATGTAGATCCCGGATTGATAACTAAAATTAAATGCATTATACCTCCTTTTTCTTGCTGGATAGTAGTAAGGCTAAGGCTATGGAAGCTAATTTACCAGAAACAGGATCGCTACGTGAAGGTAAAATGATTGGTTTTGTTGCACCTAATACTATTCCCGCCATTACACTTTGAGCTAGATAGCTAAAAGATTTCCCCAAAATATTCCCCGCTTCAATATCAGGAACCAGCAGTATATCAGCTTCTCCAGCAACCATACTGGTTATGCCTTTATGCAAAGCAGCCTCTCTGGAAATAGCTCCATCAAGCGCTAAAGGTCCATCAATCAAACAATCCTTAATTTGACCTCGTTTATTCATCTGGGTAAGTATAGCTGCCTCCATAGTAGCTGGCATATTTTCAGATACGGTTTCTACTGCAGCCAGTATGGCTACTTTAGGTGTTTCTATCTCTAAAACCCTGGCTACCTCCAGAGCATTATTAATAATCTCCACTTTTTCTTTTAAAGTGGGGGCGATATTCATCCCACCATCGGTTAAAATTATTAATCTCTTAAAAGTAGGGATTTCAAAAACTGCTACATGAGATAGAAGCTTATCGGTACGAAGACCACTATCTTTATCAAGCACAGACTTAAGTAAGGATGAGGTGGAAATATTTCCCTTCATAAGTACATCTGCCTTTCCTTTACTTAAGATGGAAACAGCATTAATAGCTTCCAAGCCAGGTAAAGAATTATAAATTTCACAGTTGCTTAAATTATAACTTAATATTAAATCATTAATTCTCTCCCTATTACCAACTAAAAAAGAAGGTAAAGAGAAGTGGTCATTTATCTGTTTTATTGCTAAAAGGATTTCCGGGTCTTCTCCACCGGCAACTACTATTTTAATCTGGTTATTTTTACATTTATTAAATAACTCTTTAAAGCTACTAATCATTTTCTCTTCCTGAAATCAGGAGCACGCTTAGAGCAATTGAATATAGCTTGGAAGCAAGGGAATCTGCTCTTGAAGTTAATACCAGGGGACTTTTACCTCCTAAAACTACTCCTGCAGTTTCCCCATTAGCAATATAGATAAGAGATTTATAAAGTGCATTCCCCGCTTCAATATCAGGAACCAGCAGTATATCAGCTTCTCCAGCAACCATACTGGTTATGCCTTTATGCAAAGCAGCCTCTCTGGAAATAGCTCCATCAAGCGCTAAAGGTCCATCAATCAAACAATCCTTAATTTGACCTCGTTTATTCATCTGGGTAAGTATAGCTGCCTCCATAGTAGCTGGCATATTTTCAGATACGGTTTCTACTGCAGCCAGTATGGCTACTTTAGGTGTTTCTATCTCTAAAACCCTGGCTACCTCCAGAGCATTATTAATAATCTCCACTTTTTCTTTTAAAGTGGGGGCGATATTCATAGCTGCATCGGTTATTATCAGTAATTTTGAGTGAGTTGGTACCTGAAATATACCCACATGAGAAAGAAGTTTATGAGTTCGTAAACCAGTTTCTTTATCCAGCACCGCTTTTAAAAATATTGAGGAATGGACATTGCCTTTCATAGGAACAGCTGCTTTGCCAGACACTACCAAAGAAACTGCTTGTTTTGCTTTTTCCTCAGATGTGAGGGCTTCAATAATTTCAAAATCCTGGATATCTATGTTATTTTCCCGGGCTATTTTTTCAATTTCAGAGGGGTTCCCTACTAAAAATCCCTCAATAAACCCATAACTTTTAGCTGTTGATACAGCCATCAGTACTGTGCTATCTTCAGCTCCAGCAACTGATATAAATAATTTCTTTCTCAATTTGGCTTTATACACTAAGTCTTCAAGCGACCTGATCAAGATTTATCACATCCTTTTACAATATTTATATATTTTCATCTTTTCTTCTTTCCTCAACACTCTTAAGGCGCTTTGGGCAAGAGCTAACATTTCTTCTTCACCTGGATAAACATAAATCTTACCTAAAAAAGATATCCTTTCCTTTAAACTATTTACCAATAATGTTGAACGGCTCATTCCACCGGTAATTATAATTCCTTCATATTTACCTTTTACAACTGTGCACATAGCCCCTATTTCTTTAGCAATTTGATAAACCATTGCTTCAAATACCAGTTTTGCATAGTCATCTCCCTGGTGGATTTTATTTTCTACTATGGTTAAGTCTTTAGTTCCCAGGTAGGCAAAAATACCGCCTTTAGTAGATACTATATTAATTAATTCATCATGAGAGTATTTCCCGGAAAAACAAAGGTCTATCAGCGAAATTGTAGGAAGAGATCCTGCTCTATCAATGGAAAAAGGTCCTCCTTCATTGGCATTGTTAACATCAATAATTCTTCCTCCTACCATGGGAGAAATTGATATACCGCTACCCAGGTTAGCTACAATAAAAGTTGAGTTTAGATTATCAAGATTCAAATCTTTTACTATCTGCCTAACTACAGCTTTCATATTCAAAGCATGGGATAAACATTTTCTTTTTATTTCCGGAAGCCCGGAAATATAAGCTAAAGGTTCAAATTCATCTACCGATACCGGATCAGTTATGAGAGGTAAGGAGTTTCCTCCTTTAGATAGGGATTCGTTAGCTAAATTAGCCACCATGAGACCTGCTAAGTTTGATGGATGGTCAGCCTGTACATGGTGCTTCAAATCATCTATCATCTCTTCATCTACCAGGTAAGTTCCACCAGGTAAGGGAGGTAAAACCCCGCCCCTGCCTACAAAAACAGATACTTCTTCAATTTGAATATTATGTTTATCAATAAATGCCTTTACCTGACTTAATCTATAATCCATCTGGCTAAATGAATTTGGGAAAGTTAATAAATCTTCGGTTTTATGATATAAACTTTCAAAAATAATCTCTTCTTCATCAATAAAATAGGATATTTTAGTAGAAGTTGACCCGGGATTAATGACTAATATTTTATACATAATTAAACACTACCTACCTGTTTTGAGTTAAAAAGTAATTCGCGAGCTTGTTTAAGAGTGGTTGTGGAAATATTATCTCCTACTAACATTCTTGAAAGCTCCATCACTCTGTCCGCTTCATTCAATATTTTTACCTGAACATTAATTCCATTTGCTGACATAACTTTTTCAATTAAATAGTGATTATCTGCTTTCGCTGCTAACTGGGGTAAGTGTGTCACTAATAAGACCTGGTGGTTTTTGCTTAGCTCTTTCAATTTTTTTCCAACCGCTTCTGCAGTTCTACCCCCTATCCCAGCATCAACTTCGTCAAATATTAGTATAGGAGTTCTATCGGCTTCCTTCAAAACAGTTTTTAGAGCAAGCATGACCCGAGATAATTCCCCGCCTGAAACAGTTAAAGATAGTGGTTTTAGTTCTTCACTTTTATGAGGAGATAGCATAAAAACTACTTCGTCTTGACCATGTGAATAAATATTAGGAAATCTTTTCAATTTAATAGCAAACTTGTTTTCTTCCATATTTAACTCTTTAAGTTCCTGGTTCACTTTTTTCTCTACAATCTTAGCAGTTTTAATTCTTATATCTGTTAAATGATTTGCCTTCATTTCTAATTCCTTCAGGTAGATATTTATATCCTTTTGCATTTTTTCAATTTCTTTAGAGACATCTTCCAGACCATCAATTTGCTTGTTTAATTCATTTCTAAGAGATAGAATTTCTTCGGTTGATTCAAGTTTATGGCGTTTTTTCAGAATTTCAATTTCATTCAACCTTTTTTCTATTTCTTCCAATCTACCGGGATAGTAATCTAATGAGTCCTGGTAATCAGATAAAAATTTGCCTAATTCTCTTAAATTAATAAATAAATCAGAAAAATAGCTCAGCCAGGTTTCAAATTTCTTATCAATATGTGACAGGTTATTAAGGTTTCTGATTACCTCTTGAGACATACTTTCTAAATTTGGAAAGTGATGATCGGAATTAAGATGTTCTTTTAATAAAGTAATTAATCGGTTTAGCTCTTCACTATGAACTAATTTAATTTTTTTTGTATTCAGTTCTATTTCTTCACCAGCTTTTATTTTCAACCTATCAATTTCAGAAAGCTGAAACTGCCAGAGTTCCAGGGAATCTGTGCTTTTTCTATGAAAATTTAACAAATCAACTTTCTCTTTCTGTAAATTTTTTACCTTTTCAGTAATAGTTTCCAGCTCAGTTATAATTTCTAAACTCTCGATACCGGAATAATTATCCAGCAAGTTTCGTTGATAATCAGTATTTAGTAAAAGTTGTTGCTCTCCCTGACCATGAAAGTCTGCCAGACAAATGCCTATACTTTTTAATAAGTGTATGTTGGCAGTACGACCGTTAACCCAACATCTACTTCTACCATCCTTGAATATAATTCTTTCCAGTATAAGAAGTTTGTCTTCTATAAATGCCAAGTCTTCAGAAATTTCACAGGGTAAAACAAGATTAACCAGGTCAAATACCCCGGTAATTACACATTTTTCATGTGTGCTTTTTATATATTCAGGATTCACTTTCCCGCCAAATAGTAAATTAAGAGCATCAATGATTATTGATTTTCCTGCCCCAGTTTCCCCAGTTAGAACTTGAAAATTCGGTCTAAATTGTATCTGGAGATCGTCAATTATGGCAAACCCATTGATTTTAAGTTCCAGAAGCACCTTTTTTCCAACCCCAGCTTAATTTATTTCTGATTGTTTTGTAGAAATTATCACCACTCTTTCCCAGGAATTTTATACTTTTGCTACCTGGAGACACCTCCATGGTTATAGGAGGTTTAGCCATCATTACTTTTAAACCGTCCAAAAATAGGTATAGTTTTAATTCCTTGCTACCTTTAATTAAGACTTTTGGTTTTTCTATAGGATTTATTAGAATAGGACGAATGTTAATTGAATGAGCTGAAAAAGGAACCAGGTTAACGCAATATAACTGGTGGCTGATAAGGGGTCCTCCTGCAGATAAGGCTTGTGCGGTTGAGCCAATTGTAGATGATAATATTACTCCCTCACCATGATAACTTCCCAGAAATGATTTTCCAATTTTAATCTGGAAAATAGGTAGCCGGGATTGAATATCTCTTACCAGGAAAGCTTCGTTTATAAACTCACCTTCATATTTTTCTTCCTCAGTAATTAATCTGGTTTTAAGAGTTTGAATTTCTAATGAGGTGAACTTTCCCTTAATAAAATTATTTATTTCTTTTTTTACCTGGTCAATAGTATCGGCACAATTTAAAAAACCCAAACTCCTTGAAGTATTAAGTCCTATTATATAAGCATGGGAATTTATGCTTGCTATATAGCGAGCAGCCCTGAGAAATGTTCCATCACCGCCTATGGACACCACAATTGAAGATTTCTCAAACAACAGGTTATCAGCTAAACCGTCTTCACCTTCAAATTTCCTCATAATTACTTTAATATTAGCTAATTCTAATTCTTCTTTTAGCTTTATAGCTTTATTTTTTGCCTCAGTACGTTGATAGTGAGGGAAAATCCCAATTGTCAGATCCTTCATGTGAATATTACCTCATGTAAGTATGATTCTTCAATACTGTTGTTTAAGTCAGTTCTCCTTTTAATCAAAAGAAAATACTCTTGATTTCCTTTGTTTCCCTTAATAACAGAAGGAGCGATGTTTAAAATACAATATCCTTTTGATTCAATGGTTCTTTTTAAAGCTAAAAGAGAGTTTATGATGGCATCTTTGTTTTTAGCAATTCCCCGCCTCACTTCCTTGGGACCCACTTCGAATTGTGGTTTAAAAAGGGCTAAGATAACACCGTTTTCCTCTAAAAACTGTTCTGCTATAGGAAAAATTAGATTCAAAGAAATAAATGATACATCAATGGTAATTATATTAACAGGTTCAGAAATAAGATTCTTTTTAGCATATCTGAAATTTATTCCTTCCAGTACTTCAATCCTATGGTCATTTCTCAGTTTATAGTGAAGCTGTCCTAAACCTACATCCACTGCAAACACTTTTCTGACACCCTGCCTAAGAAGGCATTCCGTGAAACCACCTGTTGAAGCTCCTATATCCAGGGCTAACCAGTCCTTTGGAATTATTGCAAAATCTCTTAAAGCTTGTTCTAACTTAATACCCCCTCTACTTACATAACCTTCAGGTCCTCTAATTTCTACATTTACATCAAGACTTACGAGAGAAGCAGGTTTATAAATAGATATTCCTTCGACTAATATCAATCGGGAATCAATAGCCTCAACAGCCTTTTCCCTACTCTCAAACAAACCTCTTTTTTCAAGCAATTTATCAAGCCGAATTTTGGGTTGCATATATCTAACTAAACTACATAAAAGGTTTCAAAACTTGCAGGAAATTCTAAAGGATTTAAATCATTCAAGGAAAAGGATTCAATCATGGAAAAAGGGGTTCCTTTTTTAATTGCATTTATAAATATCTCCAGGCTTTCAATTTCTCCATATGCTATGATTTCAACCTCCCCTGAAGGAAGGTTCTTTACATAACCAGTTAAGCCCAATTGCCTTGCCTGACGATAGGCAAAGTAGCGAAATCCCACACCCTGAACACGACCATTAATCAAGATTTTTATAAACTTCCTTGCTGGCATCGTATAAACCTCTTAAAACACCATTTACAAATTTAGCAGCTTTTTCACCAGCAAACTTATTAGCAAGGACTACGCTCTCATTTAAAATAACTTTGGGAGGTGAGTCTTGCTGAAAAAATAATTCATAGGTTGCCAGCCTGAGTACAGACTTTTCGACTGATCCTAATTCAAAAAACTTTCTGGTAAGTAAACAAGATGAGATTATCTTATCTAATCTTGTTTTCTCTTTCTTAATTCCATCTAACATTTGCGAAGCAGCCAGGATTAACTCTTCAGATATTTCTTCCATCCCATCAGGATCCAAAAACCCGTCTCCACCTAACTCTTGAGCAACTAAAGTACTTAGTACGATTCTTCTACTTATATGTCTCTTTTTCAAAAGATTTATCCTTTACTTACTCCTTTGAATATTATATCTACCCTCTCTACTTCAACTCCCCCCAATTCTTCTAGTGATTTTATGGTTCTCTCTCTAACCACAGCTCCAACTTTTCTTAAGTTCTCCCCATACTCCCCTAACAGGTAAATCTTTATTTTTAATTTATCCTTGCTTCCTACTATTTTTATGGGTTTTTTTAAAGGCCCCAATGAATCAGATGCTAAACCCGTAACACCTTTAACGCCTTCTATTGCTTCTAAAATTAATTGTTGAAGTGCAGTATCTTCAATAAAAAATCGATCTATATCTGATGGCTTATAAACATCATCTCTCCGCATTTATCACACCTCAGTCTTATCCATTCTTTTTCCCTAAAATCTGCTGGGTTTAGAGGAATTTCCTCTTCACATGCCGGACAATCAAAAACCTGTTCTTCACCCAACATAATAACCACTTCAGCGCTATCTAAAAAGTTTATCAAGTCCTTCAAGATGTCAGTCAATTGCACCAAGGTTTTATTAGCTGATTCTTGATTTAAATTCTCTGATTCCTTAAAATACTCTTGCAGGGTAGAGATTTTGTCCTTCAATTTTTCTATTATGTCTATATTCTCAATCATTTATTTAGCTTTTGTCCTTTCTAAATATTCTCCAGTTCTGGTATCTACCCTGATCATATCGCCAATTTCTATGAATAGAGGAACAAATATTTTTGCCCCTGTTTCTAAAACTGCTTGTTTGGTAGCTCCTGATACAGTATCACCTTTAAATCCAGGATCAGTTTCTTGAACCAATAATTCCACTATTATTGGCAGGTCAACGCCAATAGGCATGTTCTGGTAAAACAAGACATCAGCTTCTAACCCTTCTTTCAAAAATTCAACACCCTGCCTGAAATCATCCTCTTTAATGTGCCATTGTTCGTAATTAGATTGATCCATAAAAATAAAATCATCATCCTGACGATAAAGGTATTGCATCTTTTTCCCTTCCAGGTAAGCTCGTATAATCTTTTCTCCGGCTCTGAAAGTTTTTTCCAACACTGCACCATCTTTCAATTTCTTTAACCTCGTTCTTACAAAAGCAGCTCCTTTTCCTGGTTTCACATGCAAGTGTTCAACACAGATATAAAGATCCCCATCTAATTCTACAGCCATTCCTGACCTAACATCATTTACGGAAATCACAGTTTCCACTCCTCTTTGGAAAAATTTGTCAGGTTGTAGAAACTGTTACTCTTTATTACCACCATATCTTCAATTCTCACGCCTCCCCAACCAGGTATATATACTCCAGGTTCAATAGTTACCACCATTCCTGCCTTCAAAACAGTTTTATCATCTATTGCTGCTCTTGGTGCTTCGTGAACTTCTAAACCGACACCATGACCTAAACCATGACCAAAATAACTATCCATACCTTTATCTTTCAAATAATCCCGAGCTGCTTTATCAACTAACCCTGCTTCCACACCCTCTTTAATGATACTAAATGCCCGTTTTTGAGCTTCAAGAACGTGGTTGTATGCCTCTACTTCTTTATCTCCGGGTTTACCTAAAAAAAATGTGCGCGTACAATCAGAGACATACCCATCAATTCGGGCTCCGAAATCAATTACTATGAATTCACCGGTTTTTAATTCTTTACTTGTCGGTTGAGCATGTGGCAAGGCTGCTCTTTCTCCTGAAGCTACAATAATTGGAAATGCCATATTTGCACCATTTTTTCTTATCTGGTATTCCAGTTCAACGGCTAAGTCAATTTCTTTAATCCCGGGTTTCAAAAGGGGTATTAAAGTATTCAAAGCCTTTTCTGATAGTTCTTGAGCTGCCTTTATTGAGGATATTTCATGTTCATCTTTTATGATACGACAATTTTCAACCAGATTTTCTATAGGTACCCATTCTACTTCCCCAATGAATTCTTCTAATTCTTTTAGCTGAGAAACTGTTAGGTGGTTAGATTCAAACCCAACTTTTTTAAGCGCACCTGAAGAAAGAACTTCTTTGAGATATTTATGATAAGGTTTATCAAATTTTATAACCTTGACCGTGGGAGATTCAATTTTTGCTTGCTCTGTATAGCGAAAATCAACTAAAAGAATAGGTTCAGGTTTCATCACCAGGATACCAGCTGAACCAGTAAATCCCGTGAGGTATCTTCTGGATTCATACCTGAAAGTAACCCAGGCATCTAGGCTATTTTCTCTTAGATTATTATTAATAATGCTGTGTCTGTTAGTTATAGTATTTCTATGGAGCAAATATATTCACCTTTCCTGTATCGTCACCAATTATGATTATTTCGGTACCATCATTTCTATTCTGGAGGATTTCATCAGCCTGAGTAGAAAACTTGGACTCAATTAATCGTGGTATTTCGTAGTTTACAAGCCCTATTTCTTCTGATACAAAAAATCTCATAAAGAAATTTACCAGACTGTCTTCAATTTCGTGTCTATTAGTAGTAACTTGCCATGATAGAACTAAAAGAACTGTTAATAATAATACTGTGGTAATCCTTATTTTTCTTGTTTTTTTAACTTTTGTCATATTCACACCTCATTTACTAATACCTCTGAAATAAACCGCTAAATCCATACTCGCACTTAAAGCGCCTTCTCTACCTGAAACATTAATTCTTTCTACAGAAATTACATAAGGGAATACTTCAATTTCTTTCAAAAAAGCTAGCAAATCAGAATAACTACCTGAAATATTAATTGACACATTAACCCGCGAGTTTTCACCTGCTGTTCCTATTTCTCCCAGGGAAATACTGGAAAGTTTCACCCCTCCGTTTTTAGCTGAGTTATACATTTCTAAAAACAATTCTTCCTCATTGATAAAAGGCTTGAGGACCTCTTGAAGTTCAATTATACGAGTATTAACCTTTATTTCTTCCAGTTCTATTTTTGGGAGCTGTCTATTCAGAAACAATAGGTAACTAAGTTCATTTTTTTTATCTTTCAGGATATTGCTATATTCCCTTCCTTGATTGTATGCAGGGAGTACATAAGTTGATCCCAGGTAATAAGATGTAATTATATAGATGATTATTGCTATAACGATTTTAATTTTTATACTCATTTCAAACCCCCCTCTTTAAAGGTGAGAGAAATAGGAAAAGTAATTCTACCAGTATTAACATCAATACCGATACTGCTAATATCTAATTTAGAAATAAATTGTGATTTCCTGAGTCTTGCCAGAAATTCTGTAGAAAGGCTGATGTTTCTGGCTTCAACCTGTAGGGAAATACTTTTCACCCCCCTATTTACATTTACTGAGCTAAAAGAAACCCCGGAAGGAGTTACTTTTTGGAGTTCAAGGAAAAGCCATCTCAAGGAGGTAGATTCTTCTTCTAATTTCACTATAGATGCTTCAACTCTTCCGATAGTAACTATGTTCCTCTCTAATTCCGAAACTTTTTGTTTTACCTGGATATATTTTTTAATCTCATTCTCAACATTATTAATTTGAGTTTGCAGCCGAGTGTTTAACGAGTTCTGAAAATAATAAACACCCCCAATTACTGCTAATATAACAAATAATACCAGTACAAGCGCTATTTCTTCTCTTTTAATTAAAATCCTTTTCTTAGCTTTTCTTGGTAGTAAGTTAAATGATAAAAATTGTAGTTTTTTAGACATAAGATGGTTCCTCCGAAAAAAGCCTTAGTGCCAGGCCTAATGCACAGTTCAACAACATAGCTGATTCTTCTAAAAATCTTTTGTCTAATCCTTTTTTATGTTTAATATTTAATAAGGAAGTATTCGGTATCGTGTTCACTTCAAGGTTCTCATTCAGTTCTTCTACAAAACCTTTCAGGAAAGCACCGCCACCACTTAAAACCAGGTTTAGTTTATCACCAATAGGTAAGCTCCACTCTTGTTGAGCAAAAATCTGTGACCTTCTAATCTCCGAGTATAGTTTATCTTCAAGAATTTCGGTTATCCGTAATTTCAATTCCTTGTAATTATAAGACTGCCCGGCATCAAACAAAAGTCCTTCATCTTTCTTAAACCTTTCTGCTTCCAGCTGATTCAATTGTAGTCTTTGTTTAACAATAGAGGTAACCATATCACCACTAAAAGGGATGGCTCTGGAAAAAAATATTCTACCTCGGGCATAAAAACTTATATGACTAGTACTAGAACCAATATTCAAAATTGCATAAATCTCGTTTTCCTTGAACTCGGGTAAATAACCAAGTGTACGTACTTCAGCATAGGAATCAACTTCAATAGCTGTTAGTTTTAATCGAGCCCTGGAAAATCCTTTGATTAAGGGATCTAGAACAGTTTGGGGAACTACTACCAACAAACCTTTATAAAATTTCCTCCCATCTTTTTCAAAAACTTCCAGAATTTTATAATCATATCCGCTTTCTTCAATCGGGAAGTCAAGCATTTTAGCTCCTTCCCATTTAACCATATCTCCAACATCGTCTATATCTACATAAGGTATGGTGAATTCTGTGGTTCTTACCAAGTCACTTGCAATAGCCACTACTGTATTAGAGGCTTTCAAGTCATAAGCAGATATGACGATTCTTAATGCTTCTGCAAGTGCCAGAGGGTTTTTTACCAACCCTTCTTTACTTAAAAGGTCATGTGGGGTTGGAGATAATGCTGCGCCTTCAATGAAGGGTTCGCCTTTAACACTACTCAAAAGAACAGCTTTAATAGTATTAGCACCCACATCAACACCTAGAATTTTCCTGCTACCTTTTCCTATACCAAAAATAGGTTTCATGGCTGATACCTCCAGTCTCTAAAAATAAATAATTTCGCCACTAATAAATGTTCAAACTCTTTAGAAATAGTCTGATTATTTACTAATGTACTCTGCCCCTCAAATTTGAGGTTCTTTGCAATAATCATACCATTAAATAATACTGAATTGCTAAAATTGGACCCTTCTGCAATTAATACTCCATTACCTGAAACAGTTTCCTTAAAAATTGCCTTACCTTTAATTATAAGCATAATCCTATCAAATTCCAACGGATAAGAAGCATGGAAATCCTGACTTAAAATAATAATGGTACCCTTAGAACTACCCCTTAAGGTTAAAGTTCCATTTAACTGGACATGTGGGTTATTTATTACAAACACATCAGGCATACCGGATAATTTATCCAGGAAGTTTACCTGAAGACTATTTCCTGTATGAGTAAGCGAAACTCTCTGACTGTCTGATAATAAAGACATCATATCGTTATAAATAAAAAAATCGCTTTCAGGATTGGAAAAATCCTTTTTAAGTATGTTTGAAGTTTGCGGATGGAAATTGTTAATCAATAAATTATTATGTGTTTTATTAGATATTTTAGCAATACTTTTTCCTTCTATATTTAGCGGTTTATTGTATTCAAGATTTTCCGATATAAGAACAAAATCATGAACATTAAATACTTCTCCTTTTACCTGTAACTGTTTTTTGGCACTATTTACTTCCCCGGTAATCGTAACTGATGGTACGGGATTATTATTAATATTTAAATTAACTTTAACTCCATTTAAATCATAGTTCTTATTAAGAGATACGATATTATCATTAATTATCTGATATAAACCTAACTCTAATCCACTCATCAAAGATGATTTTACTTTTAATGAGTCTTTAAGGTAAGTCAGAACCTTTGCTTCCTGAATTAGCAGGGTAGCAAAACTGGTTAATAGAAGCATAACCAGCAAAGAAAGAATCAGGGTTATCATAATTATAGTTCCTTTATTGCTTATAAACGGGGCAGACATACAATATTAATATCTGTTTCTCCTTTCTTAATTTGTAATTTCAACTCAAAGATTACGCTTATTCTATTTCTAAAATAGTTAAACTTCTGCACATTTTGAACCAAAGGATTACTGGTAGGCTGACTGAACTTAGAAGGATGGCGATCAGGAAATTCATTATCTTTTACAGTGTTTTTATTTATGGGGACAGCAATGTATCTATATAAATTTTTTTGCTGGGGTATGAAGTAATATCCCAAAACAACCTGATCGGAATTTTTACCCCAGATTCCTTTGTAGCTACCCATTCTTCCTTCATTGATGGTACTTAGTTTCATTGAATGAATATCCTGCCTGATAATATCGTTAGCTATCCTTATGTTTTGAATAATTTCTATCTTATCTCTTCCGTAAAGAGTTATATTTTTCATGCCCACAAGCGTAGAAATAAAGGAAAATACTACCAATAGCGCCAGAGAAAAAGAGATAATGATTTCTAAGAGAGTAAACCCTTTATTCATGGGGATTTAAGGGTATACAAAATGAGGAGATGCTTTTCTTTAACCCTTAAAGAGAGTTTGATTTTTTTAAACGGTTTTTCGCAATCAGTAATCTCAAAAACATCAGAATCAACTAACTCTATTTCTTCTATTAATTCCACATCTTCAAGCAACTTATAATTTTCTCCATCAATTTCAGCATAAGGTTTATAGAAATATTCCTCTAAAATATTATCTGTTAAAACAAGTGATTTACCAACAATATCTATGTTTTTCAAAAGCTTAATATAAGTAGTTGTCAGACTGGTAGATAGGTAAATAAGAACCAGGAACCAGGTCATTGATATTATCAGTTCTATGAAGGTAAATCCCTTATTATAGTCCCTATCTATTCTAATATTCATTATTTTATTCAATTACCCTCCAGACGCATTCTTCCTGTTGAGGGCATTAAATATAGAGTTACGCTTCTTCCTCTGGTATCCGATAGAGTAATCGTTCCTGATGAATTGGGAGAACCTGTAGGTTGAAATCCAAACCTATACGACAACGATCCACCTTTTATTATGCTATATCTTTTAATGATCACTCCAGAAGGTAAAACTACCTTTTTGAAAGATTTCGAACCTGGAGAGATTTGCACATGATAATAGTTATTATCTTTAGAGCTAAAAATGGCCTCCATAACTCGAGAGGATGCCATTGCCTTGGTCTGTAAATGTCTTAATTCCTGCAGAAGTACTCTGGATGAGTAATTCATTCTCTCTTCCAAAATAATTCCCATTAAAACATGGTGTGTAAATAAGGAAAATAATAGTAAAAGAGAAAAAGTGATTATCAGCTCAATATAAGTAAAACCTTTAGATTTAAAAGCCATAAAACGCTAATTTATTATTTTTGTTTGCTATCAAATTGACAGCATTTCTAATAATTTAATAAATAATGCTGTTCTCTTTGGTATTTCCTTTAAGTCTATATGTTCATTTTCAGAATGAGCCCCATCACCAACTCCACCCAAACCATCCAGGGTAGGGATATTCATATTAGCGGTAAAATTACCGTCGCTTCCCCCTCCGGATAAATCATCTTCAATATCAAAACCTAATTCTCTGGCAATATTTTTTGCTTTGAGGAATAATTCGCTTATTTTCTTGGTTTTAACCATAGGAGGTCTGTTCATACCTCCTGAGATAGATATATTTGTACCTTTTAGGAAAGGTTTTAAAGATAATATTTCTTTCTCTACCTTGATAGCTTCTTCAAGGTTTATAGCCCTTAAATCTACCAGAGCTTTTGCTTCAGCAGGAACTACATTTCTCCTGGTACCCCCACTGATCACCCCTACATTTACAGTTGTTCCGAGAGCATAATTTGTCATTGACTCTAATTGTAACACTTGCAGAGCAAGTTCTTTTATAGCACTAACGCCCTGTTCGTGTGCTGCACCTGCGTGCGATGCCTTACCAGTAACTTGTATTTCAAACATTCCTACGCCTTTTCTCGCAGTTTTAAGGTTGCCCGGTGGTTCAGCTGGCTCAAGAACCAATACCTGCTGGCTTTTTAGAGCTTCTCTCTCAATGATTACCCGAGAGGATGGACTTCCCACTTCTTCATCAGAATTATAAAGAAATACAATCTTTCTGCTAAACACCTTGTTATTTTCTTTAAAGTATTTAATAGCAAAAATTGTTTGAACTATTCCGGTTTTCATATCAAAAACACCCGGTCCAAAAGCTTTTTCTCCAATTATTCTGAAGGGTCTCCTGGTACTTTCACCTATAGGCCATACCGTGTCCATATGGCACAGAACTAATACCTGTTCATCGCCTTCTCCATAAACAGCTTTGAGATGATTACCGTATATATCCTGTTTGATAACTTCCGAATACACACCTAAATTATTAAAGTAATTATTTAGATAATTACTAAAAATATCAGTGGCCGATTTCTCTGTAGTAGGAGAGTCCATGTTTACCATTGTTTTCAGTAAGTCAAGGAATTCATCCATATTTTTTTCAATGTATCCAGTCAGATTTCTCATTAAACCTCCAATAATAATTTCCATGCTAAATTATAGTTTCTTTAGTGCTCAGTTTCCTGTAAACATCTTCTGTGATTGGTATATTTGATTGTTCTAATGCCAATAGGTACCCTCCAATTGCAGGATCAAACACAGGAAAAACTACCCTGGCCAGTGGAGCTAATAAATGAAGTGATAGTGTTAACCTATCGATTAAAATCGGGTTATTTCCCCGAAAAACTCCACCAACTAAAACCACCTCTGTTTCTTCTTTTTCTAATCTCGCTTTGTTTATCAGTTTACCGGCAACTTTCCCGAGCTCTTCTCCATGTTTAATTAGAATAGCTTGAGCAATGCAATCGCCATCATTTGCTAATAAATATAACAAAGGAATAAGATTTAATAAATTCCTAACTTCAGGCCTGGTAAAAGATGGAAACAGGAAAAAACCAAAAATCAATTCTGACAGTTCATCGTAATTATCTAATCCAACTGCTGTTAGAACCTCTTTTTCTAATAATGTTTTTGGCCCTAAACCATCATGAGACCTGAAGGAATGGTGAAGTATATCTTTAATCATACTAAGCGCTCCACCTTCAAAACCTGCTTCATAACCCAGACCCCTTAAGGTAAACCATTTACCAGCAGGAGTCCGAAGGCAAGCGTTTGCCCCAGTTCCACATACCAGGGCAACACCCCAACCTTTTTTTGTGCCACCACGCAAAGCAACCCAGGTATCATTTACTACTTTAAAAGATAAATCCGGATAAATACTCTTTAATCCACTATTTAACTCAATGAAGTGAGCAGGTAGGTTCGCACCAGCTAAACCAAAGACCGCCCAATCCAAATCTCTGGTTGATATACAAGCCCGAGAAGCAGCCTCCTCAACAGTATTTTTTATTGCTTCTAAAGCACTATCCAGACCAATTAGCAAGTAATTAGAGGGTGATCCTTCTGCTTGCCCAACAATTAATCCCTGCTCATTACCAATTATCACTTTGGTCTTAGTAGCTCCACCATCAACTCCCAGGTAATAAGGCATTTACACATACCTCCTTATAAATATTTGTTTATATTTCCCACGAATCGGTATTGCTGTGAAGGTGCAATGGTGTTAATACTTTAAATGCTTCTGCTTTTTCAACATCCAGATATTTTCCATATTCAGAGGCTTTAAGTGATAAATAGTGAGATAAAATGGCAAATATTTCATCATTAAACTGACTTTTATGACACTTTAAAGCCCTTAACTTTTTTTCCCAATAAGATGAAATATCAATATAAGTATTTGGACTATGGGTAGCATAAAAAACAATAAATTTCAGGTCGTGAACTGGGGTAGCAGGTTCTAAATGTGGCAGTAAGGAAAAAATAGAAGCCTCAGCACCGGCTAAGCCTGTAATGATATGACCCTGATGGGCTTCATAGGGTAACCAGGGATCGGGTAAAAAAATCCCTTCAGGTTTATTGCTCCTTATAAGATTGATAAATTGATTTCGTAGGATTTTATGATTAAGTTCATCAGAATCGGTATAGTTTAAGAAAATATGCTCAGAAATCCCTAACAGGTTGGATGCTGATTTTGCTTCTTCTTTCCTTATTGTTGCAAGAACATCGGGAGAAATGTTCTTATCATAGGTGCCATAACCACCCTTGGTTACAGTAATATAAGTTATTTCAATTCCCTTCTCTGCCATCTTAGCTAAAGTACCACCTGCAAATAATTCCAGATCATCAGGATGAGGTTGAACAGCTAATATTTTTTTACTAAGTTCAATATTCGGAATTGAAATCAGGTCTTTAGCTTTCAATATGAGACCTGGTTTTATTCATATAAATGGAAAAATATTCTTTCTCTAACTCTATATATTCGTCCAATACCTTCCTGGCTATTTTAATTGAAGGTACCAGGGGATTTTTGGCTAAAGCTGAAACGAGCTTATCGTAAGAAGCTTCGCAAACTCCTTCAATAATTTCTCTTTCATAATCCTTTACCTGTTTTATCAACAATTCAATATCTTTGGGAATATTACCCGTACTAAAGGGCTTGATCAGGTTTTTACCGATATAAACAGGCACTTCTACAATATCATCAGGATTAAGCCCACAGATAGAACCATGATTAGAAGTGTTAACGACGGCAATTTCTCCTCCCAAAGACAATCCCTTGATTACTTTAAGAGTTACATCTACATACCCCTCACCTTCCTCCATTTTAACCCCTGAGTTAATATCCAGGGAATTAATTTTCATTTCACGTTTTTCTATATATTTATTATAAATATTGATAGGATTCTCGGCTTTCTCTAACTCTTCAAACAATTCAAGGTTAATATCCCTAACTCTCTCTCCCCTGGTTTGTTCGCTACTTTTCATCTCTTTAAAGGCTTTATCGGTAAAGTAATAGTAATAAAGGTAGAGATTAGGAAGCATATTTATTTTTTTGACAAACTCTACCGGTATCCCGGATAACTTTTCAAAATCCGGGTAATTACTGATAATCTCTATTATCGTTTTTAGATAATCTTTTCCTTCTATATAAACTCCCTTGATCCAGCCTAAATGGTTTAAACCAAAATAATCAAGGTAAATATCTTCTTCTTTCTTTCCTGTTAATTTTGATATGATATTTTTTATTGAACTCGGTACATCACAAATTCCTACCACTTTTTGGTGGGATGAACGAGTATAAATTGCCTGAGTTATAATCCCAGAGGGATTGGTAAAATTTATCAACCAGGCACCAGGACAGTTTAAATGAATTGCTTCGGCTATCTTGAGAGCTACAGGGATGGTTCTTACTGCCATAGCAAACCCACCCGGACCCACAGTTTCCTGACCGATCAATCTATATTTTAAGGGAACCTTTTCATCCAAAATCCGAAAATGCTCACCCCCTACTCTTATTGTACTTATTACAAATGATGAATCTCTAAGGCAATCTTTTAGGTTTTGGGTATAGGTTACTTTTACATCAACCCCTGATTTTATCAACAGTGAATTTATTACTTTCCCCATAAGAATTAGCCTATTTTCATCAATATCCATTAAGGAAATTTCGTATAATCCAATTGTTTTAGCAAGGTTAATTAAACCCTGAAATAACAATGGAGTTCTTGTGCCACCACCACCCAGAATTGCTATTTTCACCGCTATCTCCCTTTTGCTATAAAAATAATAATAAATATATTGAGTTTGTTTCTATTTTGTTTAAACTACTTTAATGCTGGTAGAAGCTTTTTTCAAGCGATTCATCAACGCTCTACCAACACCCTTTTCTTCACAACCCTCAATTAAAATTATATCGTAAACCTTCTCCATTTCCCTCAGGGTTAAGTATAAACGCGAAGCTACCTCTGTAAGGTCGTTATAAGAACCCAGAGAGTAGAAATCTGATGGTTGGTTAAGATATATAAAACCTTCTTTTGATATTGCTATCCCAACTTTCAAATGCCTTTTAGATTCCAGGATTTTATTTTTTAACATCTCCTCCCAAACATAGGGTTTTTCTCCCAAGAACATATGCATAGGCGCTTTAGGAGCGTAGTGCTTATATTTCATTCCTGGTGCAACTGGTTTGAAATCTGAATCGGATATTTGCGAATAATTGAATTCAATAATTCCCGGTATAATCTCTTTCAACTCCTCATAAGTTATAAAACCGGGCCTTAAAATAACCGGCGGATCACTCAAGACATCTACAACGGTTGAATCTATTCCTAAGGGAGTTTTTCCACCATCAAGTATCGCTTCTATTTCACCGTTTAAGTCATCATAAACATGTTCAGCAGTTACTGGACTAACTTTAGTTGATCTATTAGCGCTGGGAGCAGCAATGGGTGAGCCCAAAACTTTTATCAGCTCAATAGCTACACGATGCGCTGGCATCCTGAGGGCAATAGTGGGTAAAAAAGCTGATACTTCTGGTGGTACTAACTCCTTTCTTGGTAGTATAAGCGTAAGGGGTCCGGGAAAAAATATTTCCATTAATTCACAAGCTATTTTGGGAACATCACGGGCAACCGTACTTACTTCTTTTAAAGAAGATATATGCACTATAAGTGGATTGTCAATAGGTCTCTGTTTAACGCTAAAAATTCTTTTTACTGCTTCAGCATTAAATGTATCCGCCCCTAAACCATATACTGTTTCTGTGGGGATGGCAACCAGACCTCCTCTCTTAAGGATTATGGCTGATTGCTCAATTATCTCACTTTCAGGGTAAATAGGATCTACTTTATACACAATTGTATTCATTGGAGAAATAAGTTATTCTGGAAACTCATTCAGATACCTTTTGATAATATTCAATAATTCTGTTTCTGATAAATAGGAATAAACACTTATCTTCTTTTTAGTATTTCCTTTAATCAGACTTGATATTTCAACACCTTCTTTATATAGACATAAAACAGGTTTATCCAGGTATAAAGCCGAAGCCACCTCATAACCAACTCCTGTGGAAGGGCAACTAACTTCGGCGATTAATAAATCGGAATTATTTAACATTAGCATATCGCTCTTAAAAACTTCCTGATAATCTTTTAAATAACCCTGTGATGGGTAAGCAACATGTTCTGTAAGAATAGTATGGCCAAGATGCTTAAGGTAATCTACAATAACCTGGTACACCGATTCATAATTTCTACCCCCGGTAATTGAACCAGCGAAATATATTTTCAACTGACTTCTTCTAAAACATATTTTCTGGTACCGAGGTTAATCTTTTCTGCATATTCCAGCAAGTATTGAGAATCTATGTTAGGTCGTAAATTATATAAAGGATTGCTCTGTATAGATGGTTTTAAGGCAGAAGGATGAAGGGCAGCTGCTTTTTCCAGTAAATCAAGAGAAGCTTGATCGATAGCTACAGGATCTTTAGATAATAAAATACCTATATCTCTAACCAAGGGGGCATCGCTCCAGGAAACACAATCGCAGTCAGGAGTTATATCGGTCAAAAAGTTTATATACAGAGCTCTTTTGTTTTTAATAACCCCAAAACAGGTTTCGGCTAATCTTTCATGCATTTCCTTGGTAGGTTTGTCCCAATCAAACCGAAAAACATGCTGTGGGCAAGCAGGTATGCAAGCACCGCATCCCACACACCTTATTCCAGATACATCAATCACTTTTTCAGGATTCAGATACAGTGCCTTTTGCGGGCAAATATCAATACATAACTCGCAAGCTATGCAGGCTTCTTTTTTAAGAATAGGTTTGGCAGAGGAATGAATCCGATATTTACCAGCTCTACCAACCATGCCCATCCCGACATTTTTAAGAGCTCCCCCAAAACCAAAAGCCATGTGTCCTTTAACATGCGAAACAATCATGAAAGCAGGAGAAAAATAGTATGCCGAAGCTACCGGAACAGTTTTGAAATGCTTAAGATTTACTTCTACCGAAACAACATCATGACCTAACAAACCATCAGCGATTATCACAGGAACATTAAAGGTAGAAAAGTTAAAACCATGATAATTAGCTGCTTTAATATGATCTACGCTGTTAGCCCTTTGACCTAAATAGAGAGTATTGGTATCGCTAAAATAAGGTTTAACCCCAATTTTAGTCAATTCTTCCACAATAGGCTGATAGTACGTTGGTGATATAAAAGTAGTGTTGCCAGGTTCGCCAAAATGAACTTTTAGGGCGGTGATCTCTCCTTTTTTGAAAACATTATTAAACTCGTTTAACTTTAAAGCTCTACGAATTTTTTCAGGAATACTATTTACACGGCTATCAGCCTTGAGATTTATAAATTTGACTGGTATGGTATTCATTTTTTATTCCTTTTTTATATCGTTATTTCCGCAGTTAGGACAGGTTTTGGGTTTGCATCTCGTTTCTACCTGGTGCCCACAGCTACCACATATAAAACGTGCCATTTTTCCTCCTTTTAATTCTTTATTATATAAATATTTTATCTGTGAAACTCTAAAATGTCACTATCTTTTACCAGATAATTCTTTTCTGCAGCCATTCCTCTTAATGAACCATCTTTACTCCATACCCTGGCAAACTTAAAAGCTTTACTCAGATCTTTATGAATTGCTGAGGCTACGCCTTGCAAAGAACTACCTTTAGGCAAAACATACGGTCTATCAATGTCTGCTGGATAACCCGGTTTCTTGGTGTAAACTCTTATAAGGTTTAAATTAAGGAAAATATCTTTTTTCAAAGAGTCCAGATCATAAGGGTTTATGATAGAAAATGGTTTGATTTCCCATTTATTGTCAAGAAAAGCATTAAGTTCTCTTGCCTTATCAGTATCTTCGGGAAAATCACACTTACTCAGAACAATGATAGCTGGTATAGTTCTGATTGATTGCATATCATCTTTATCGACTTTTTCTGGTGATAATTCAATTTTAGCCTTTAACAAATAATCTGAAATAGTAAGATAATCTTCTTTAGGAGAGATAGAAGTGCCATCAACAATTATTATCGCCAGGTCGCAATTCCTGATGATGTTATAGGTCCAGGATTCAGTATTTTCCCACAAAGGAGGCAGATCAATAATTTGCATTTGAATGTCTTCAAAATCTAACATACCAATAGCAGGTGTGGTTGTAGAAAAAGGATAATCAGCTACCGAAGAACGTGCATTAGTAAAAAAATTAATGAATGAAGATTTTCCTGAATTAGGTAAACCTAACAATACAATTTGCGCAACACCTTCCCGTGGGATATGGTCATAGATTCTTCCACCCTTTTTAGGTCTCTTTTGAGATTCTTCGAGCAGTTTTGATAATTTTCTTCTTAAATCAGCTCTTAACTTGTCAGTGCCCTTATGTTTGGGTATTAGCGCCATCATATCTCTGAGAGCACTGACTTTTTCTTCTAAATCTTTGGCTTCTCTAAAACGCTTATCAGCTTCAAGATATTGAGGAGTCAGGTTAGCTGGCATATTTAAACCCTGAATACCCAGATAGAATATATGTAAATATTATTTTTTTATTATACTTTTTATTCATAAGAAATTATAAAAAGGGGGGTTGCCTTACAAATAATTATACAACATTGATTCTATGAGTTATCAAGACTTCCTTTATATTATATAAATAAAGTTCTTAATTTGGCAACCAGAGTAAACTAATGGTAATATCTTATATATATTTGCAGGATCTATCATTTTCCAAAAGAATCTTGAGATGTGTTATAATCAAAGAAAAATGAGGTAGTAGCAAAATGAGTTCAGGACAGCTTAAAATCAACTGGGCAAAATCACATATGCCAATACTCAAAACCATTGAGGATTCTTTTCTAAGTGAAAAACCATTTTCAGGACTTAAAGTTGGTATAACTTTACATTTGGAAGCTAAAACAGCTTATCTTGCTCAAGTGTTTAAATCAGGTGGCGCAGAGGTGGCTATCTGTGGCAGTAACCCTCTTTCTACCCAGGATGATGTAATGCAATCACTTAAAGATGATGGAATATATGTTTATGGGCATTGGGGAGTTAATCCTGAGGAGTTTAAAAATAGCCTAAATCGTGTTCTGGATCATCAACCTCATTTAATTATTGATGATGGTGGTGATTTAACCTGTTTATTACATAGAGAAAGAGAATCTCTACTGGTAAATGTCCTAGGTTCCTGTGAAGAAACTACCACCGGCATCCGTAGAATTAAGGCTTTAGAGAATAATCGAGAGCTCAGAATACCGGTTATAGCTGTAAATGATGCCCTTTGTAAATATTTATTTGATAACCGATATGGCACCGGACAATCATCATGGGATGGTATCCTAAGAACCACCAATATAAATATAGCTGGAAAAAAAGTAGTAATTATTGGTTATGGTTGGGTTGGGAAAGGTATTGCTTTAAGGGGTAAGGGGATGGGAGCCAATGTAGTTGTCACCGAAATTGATTCTATAAAAGCACTGGAAGCGTATATGGATGGTTTTGAAGTTCTTTCTATGAATGAAGCTGCTAGAATTGGAGATATTTTTATAACCGCTACGGGTAATATCAATGTTATAGATAGAAATCATTTTGAAATTATGAAAGATAACGCAGTACTCTGCAATGCTGGTCATTTTGATGTCGAAATAAACATGGTTTCTCTAAAGGAAATAAGCAAAGAAAGGAAGATCGTCCGTAAAAACATTACCCAGTATATACTAAAAAATGGCAAAAGAATAAATGTACTTGGCGAAGGGAGATTGGTAAACCTTGCTTGCGCTGATGGACATCCCATAGAAATAATGGATCTGTCTTTTGCCATACAATCGCTATCTGCTCTTTACCTACTTAGAAATAGCTCTAACCTGGAAAAAATTCTTCACCCCGTACCTGAAGAGATAGATAATAAAGTTTCCTCACTGGCTTTAAAAACCATGAACATTCAGATTGATACTCTTTCTGAAGAACAAATAGAATACCTGAAAAATATTTAAAGAAGAATATGGAAGTAATAATATTTAATCTTGGTCCTTATCAAACTAACTGTTACCTACTACATGGGCAGGAAACAGCTGTGGTTATTGACCCAGCTGAGGGTGAGGAAGTAATGGAATATCTAACAGAAAATAAATTAAAACTAACTTATATCTTAAATACCCATGGGCATGGAGATCACACTGGTGGTAATTATTTTCTTAAAGCAAATACTAAAGCTTTAGTAGCCATCCACACCAAAGATGAATTTTTTTTACGAGATAATTCCATAAATAAATACCTGCATCCCTCATTCAAACCTGTAGTACCGGATATTTTACTGTCGGACAATTCCATGCTTACTTTTACACTTGACTCTCTGTTTGTTGATTTTAAAGTTATTCATACTCCTGGCCATACACCTGGCAGTGTTTGTTTTTCTTCTCCCATGGGGTTTTTTTCCGGAGATACACTTTTTAAACGAGCTATTGGAAGATATGATTTCCCTTACTCTTCAGTAGATGAAATGAGAAGTACTCTTAAAATGTTGATTGATTCTATACCACCGGAAACTATAATTTATCCCGGTCATGGTCCAAAAACAATATTTTCTAAGGAGATGAATTTTTTAACAGCTATTTATAATGAATTATAAAAATATTTATAATTTAAGAGAAGATGCCTTTTTAATTTTAAGTTCCATAATATCTGCTATTGAGCCCGGGAGTCTGGTTAAATCGTTTATAGAGAACAATATATATGAAGATATCAACAAGTATTCTAATATAACCGTTCTTGGAGCTGGAAAAGCATGTGCCCCTATGGCCAAAGCAGTTGAGGAAATGTTTCCAGATAAAATTAAAGATAGTCTTATAATTGTCCCAGATGGATATAAACTTCCTACTCGGTTTTTAAATATTGTAGAAGCTGCGCATCCTTTACCTGACCAGAGAGGATTAGAGGCAACTAATAAAATTATCAACCTGATAGAAAACGCTAAAGATACCGATTTGATAATATTTCTCTTTTCTGGAGGTGGTTCTGCCCTGCTAACTTACCCCTATCCACCACTAACCCTGGAAAATATCGTCTATATAACTAAAGAACTAATTCATTGTGGAGCCAGTATAGAGGAGATTAATACTGTTAGGAAGCACCTTTCATTTGTTCAGGGAGGCAGGTTAGGGAAAATGGTCAAGGGAGCTTCAATTACTCTACTCCTGTCAGATGTCGTTGGAAATAACCTATCTACCATTGCTTCAGGACCAACCATCGCAGATTTAAGTACTTTTAAAGAGGCTCAAGATATTTTAGATAAATACTATCTAACCAGCAAAACACCTGCAAAAATAATTAAATTTATTAATGAAGGTAAGAACAATCTTTTCAAAGAAACTCCCAAAGTTTTGGATAATAAACAAATAAATTACCTTGTGGGCTCAAATAGTATTCCTCTTAAAAGTGCCTACCAAACAGCAAATAATCTCGGTTATAATTCAATTATTCTTACCAGTACGATAGATGGTGAAGCACGGATTATTGGAAAAATTGCAGCAAAGATTGGTAAGGAAATACATAAGAGCAACTATACATTAACTCCCCCAGCCTGTATTTTGATAGGTGGAGAAACAACCGTCAAGGTAATTGGTTCAGGCAAAGGTGGAAGAAATCAGGAAGTAGCTCTTAGTGCCGGCTTAGAACTTGAATTAGATAATAATTTACTGGTATTAAGCTTTGCCACTGATGGAAAGGATGGTCCAACTGACGCTTGCGGTGCTTATGTAGATTCGGAAATAATGTCCAGAGCCAGAGGTCTTGAACTAAATGGTTATCAATTACTGAATGAAAATAATTCTTATAATTTTTTTCTAAGAGCAGGTGGGTTAATAAAAACTTCTCCAACTTATACTAATGTCGGCGACATAATCATAGTTCTAACGGGATAATATGGAAATACTGGCTGTTGGGGGATCTTTGTGGGACATATTAATAGAAATTAAAACACCTTTTTCTGGTGATGACTGTTATCCATCCAAAATAAGCAAAATCCCCGGCGGAACAGCACGAAATTTTGCTGAAACGGCTGCCCGTTTAAATGTAGAGATAACTCTAATTTCCCCCATAGCCCTGGATGGGATGGAAAAAACTGTTTCCACGCCGGGAAGAATAACTCCTATTATAAAAAATCATACCCCAACTTTTATTGGTGTTCTTTCTTCACAAAAAGAGAGGTTGTTTTCTTTTCATGATACTGAACCCCTTGATTACCTTGCTATTGAAGAACTCCTGCCCTTCCTTCCCAACAAACCACCGACATATGTTTTCCTGGATACTAATTTACCTGAAGAGGTTATTTCCTACCTTTTAAAGTGGAGCAAATCCTATGGTTCTATAACTATGATTGACCCGATTGCCCCATCAAGGGTAACCATTCTTAGCCCCTATCTTTCTTTGATTGATATAATTTCCCTTTCAGAAAGAGAATATAGAGTACTTGTTAACCTGGGAAATGTTGCTGACAAAACAATAATATTAAAAAAGGGGTCAGAGGGAATCACAGTGTTAAGCCCTTCAAACAGTTTTACTAGCTCAGCCCTTCACCGGGGAACCATCATTAGCGACAATGGCGCTGGTGATAGTTTTAATGGAGGATTTCTTTATGGCTTGCTTAAAGGGTACCCACTTGATGAATGTATACGGATTGGACAGACATGCGCTTCCTGGTGCTTAAAATCTCTATTGAATGTCAATCCTGATTTATCGGAAAAATTAATTCAGAATAATTAATTATTTTTCTTTTGAGTTAAATTATCCTCTTCATACCTGGAAAAGAAGAGATAAAAAATAGTAATTGATGCAATATATAAAGCCATAGCGATGTAAAACACATGACTATAGTTCCAGTATTCAATTATCAATCCACCCATTCTTATGCTAAAAGCACGGGCTATAGAATCGCTTAAAGCCATTATGCTGGTTATAGCAGGCCTTTCCTGAGGAGTTGCTACTTCCATAGTAAAGTTCTGGTTAGCAGGACCAGACATATTCATAAGCGCCTGCCTGATTAAAAAAGACGGCACAACCAGTGACATTGCTTTGCTAGTTCCCAGTAAGTACATAAAAGGTAGCGAAAGTACTTCAGTAAAAACGACAGTTCTCACTAAACCAATTTTTTTAATCAGCCTGGGAGTGTTTAATACACTAAAAAAAGTACTAAATTGAGCCATAGTGAATAGAATTCCAATCGTATTTGAGGAAAGGTTATGGACTGTTTTGAAATATAAATTTAGAAAAGGTATAAAAAGCCCTGCACCAAAACTGATAAGTAACCGAGGTGGTAATAGTTTTAACACCAGATTGTAGCGTAACTTTTTCCAAAGTTTCCAGGGATTATCAGATTGATGAGTAATCTGTTTAGGTAACTTTAATAGATAAGGAAGACCGAAGATACTTATGGCAATTCCGATGAAGAGTGTTAATTGATAGCTGGTAGCCATACTTAAATTTTTGGAAAAAAGTTCTGGAAAAAATCCTCCTGTTAAACTACCTATAGCATGAGAAATCAGGTTTGTTCCAAAAACCATACTGAAAATATAAGGCCTTTCTTCTCTTTCAGAATGGTCCATTAAGTAGGGTGCGGTTGCTATAGAAAAAAGCATTTCCGATAAACCGGTTAATAATGATAAACCAAGAAGTAATTCTCTTCTGGGAAGAAGAACCAGCAGTAATTGTAAAATAACATACAAAATGTGGGAGGTGGAAAATACTAACCTTGGCGAATATTTTTGGACTATATAGGCAGCTGGTAAGACAAATAACACATTACCGAAAATACGATAGCTTAAAATTAAACCAATAGTTCCTTCTCTTAGTCCTAACTCTTTAAGATAAAGGTTGAAAATCAGGGAAAAGTAAGCTCCACCCAGACCAAAAAATATAAGTGCAAAAAGAAGTAACTTAATTTCTTTTCTAAGGTTCTTAAATAAATTTACATAATCTTTTAACATATTTCAACATTAAAATATTTCAATAATCTAAATATTATACACTGATAGGTATGCCAGGTGTAAATTATAAACTATGTATTTCTGAAATTTACAGGTTAAAGTACTGATAAATTTATTACTTTACCAACTAAAATACAGTATTCTCAAAGATTAGGTATTAATCCAATTGTTGTCAAACAGGTAATTTCATACTGGTGTGTTGACTTAAACAAATTGTATTCTAAATACTTTTTCATAATTTTAGTTGACAATCAGTATTTTAGGATATACAATTCATAATATATAGTATAAACTCTGGTGTAGGGTACTAATCTTTGATAAATGCTAAAATCTCTTTAAATTATCTTGAAGCACCAGAAAACAATATTTTACAAGGAGGTGAATGAAATGAAGTGGAGAATAATGAGAATCGTA
>JBBIIY010000006.1:0-28531 GCA_037446255.1 Coprothermobacterota bacterium | reverse complement strand
TTTTAAATGGAAATAAATTAGTAAAAAATTAATTTTACATCTGACTTGGGTTTTATTAACTTCCCAATTAATGTATAATTAAAAGCGTTATTATGGTTATTATAAGAGCTAAAGCTTGGTTTTTAATCTGGTTTTTACTATTTACTTCAATTGCAGTAATGCTGTTGAGTATATTTTTTTTACGAATTGATAACCTGCCCTCAATCATAATAGGATTCCTTCTCGTAGTTGTCTTAGATTCATTAAATATTGATTTAAGCAAAGATACAATTATTACTATGTCTCTTCCTGCAACTTATGGATTATCCCTCTATCATTACCAAAATGTAAACATTTTACCATGGATAATAATACCCTCAATACTGATTTCAGATATACTCCGTAGGACAGAATGGTATAAAGCTGTTTTCAATACTTCTGCTACATTTATATCTGCTTTTTTATGCAGTATTACCTTTTCTTATTTACTTAACCTATTCCCTAATCCACATACATACACCAGTATGGTGGTTTTTCTATCTGCTTTAGCAGGAGGTTTAGTATATTTAATTTCTAACACGATTTTATTAAGTTCTATCATTTCCCTTTCCTATAACTATGCTTTCAAAGATGTTCTAATCAATCAAATCCTTAAAAGAGACCAATTAGCTGCTGTTTTTCTTTCTTTTATTATTAGTTACACCGGTTTGGTATTAATGCAATTCAGTACCTATTCCCTTGCTATTGTTATTCCCTTTGTTTATGGAATATACCTGCTCTTTAAAAGAGGCAGAGAGTTAGAACTGGAATCCCAGATAGCCATGGAAATGGCAGCCAGTACCGTTGATTTACGAGACCCAACCTACACCAGTCTTCACTCCAAAAGGGTAAGAGATTTCGCGGTAGCTATTTCTAAAGCCCTTGATTTACCCCGGAGTACTACTGAGGTTATTGAAAGCGCTGCCCTGGTTCACGATATTGGAAAAATAGGAATTTCCGATATGGTCCTGAAAAAACCAGGTAAGCTTGATAACGAGGAATGGATAGAGATGAAAAAGCATCCAGTCAAAGGGTATGAACTATTAAAAAAACTTACTAAATATAAAGAAGAGGCGCGATTAGTACTATACCATCATGAAAGATGGGAAGGCAAGGGATACCCTGCCGGTTTAAAATGGGACAAAATTCCCTTAGGAGCAAGAATTTTAGCCTTAGCTGATGCCATTGAAGCTATGCTTTCCGATAGACCATACCGGGATAGGTTAACTATTTCTCAAATTATTGATGAGTTAAATAACGGAGCAGGTACCCAGTTTGACCCTATAATAGTAAATATTGCAGTGGAATTGATTAATAAAGGCATTATCAGTTGATAATTATTGGTTTCTCGCTTCTTTTAGCCTTGATTTGTGGTTGGATGAATCACGGGTCTTTGTTAAACTTAGAAAGAATTAAGATTAAATCAGCGTTATTTTTTATTGCTGGACTAATTTTACAAATACCCCTGAGATTGGGAATGCCTGTTGATGACTATTTCCCTGATTACTTGCTGGGAAACCAGCTATATATATTATCTCTTTTTCTAATATTGTTTACCATATTGATGAATATCAGGTTACCAGGTTTTAAATTCTTAGCCATAGGTGCATCAATGAACTTTTTAGCTATAACCGCCAACGGTGGTAAAATGCCTATATCATATAAGGCTGTGGGTATAGCTGGTATGATGAAAGATTTTGAAATAGCTATTGAAAGTGGTGAATGGGTTCATTTTACTATTTCTAAACAAGGAGAAACTCTATTCCCATTTTTAGGAGACATTATTCCCCTACCTCTTGGCAATTACTTTTCCAGGGTGATAAGTCCAGGTGATATTCTGATTGCTTTAGGTATATTTTTATTTATTTTTTATTCTATGCGAAAAACCTTTACCACCACCTGATTTTTGTGATCCGGGCAGGCTAACGAAACTTCTTTTTCTTTTTCCCAGGGTATTTTACCACCAAATCTTAAGACCTGTAACCAGGGATATAATGCATGGAAAGCGTGTATACATAACCCGCCTGGAGTTTTAAAACCTTCCATCCGGTAAGTATCACCGGGCTTATGACCTGCCACGCAATCTCCATTTACTTCCATTATTTTGATTTCATACTTTTCCATAATCTACCTCCAATCAACACTATTTTTGGCAAACGGGACAATAACAGGAGGACCTCCCTCCCAATTTGATTTTTTTTATTATCACCTGACATTCACTACAAGGTTTTCCCTCCATCCCATACACCTTCAGCTTCCTAGAATATTCTCCACGGTTAGAATTTATATCCCTATAATCACTTATAGTTGTTCCTCGATATTTTATAGCTTCTTTCAGAACCTCAGGAATAACAACAAATAGTCTTTTTATTTCATCAGGAGAAAGAGAGTTGGCAGGACGTTTAGGTATTATTTTGGCTTTCCAGAGTATTTCATCAGAGTAAATGTTGCCAATTCCACTTATTTTTTCCTGGTCTAATAAAAAACTTTTAATGGCCTTACCGGAAGTAAATAATTTATTAAAATTTTCATAAAGATAATTATCTCCCAAGGGATCGATTCCCTTCCTTAATTCGCTGGTATTATCCAGTATCCACACTTTCCCAAACCTTCTGACATCTGAGTAAAGTAAGCACCCTCTATCTGTTTCCATAAACGCTCTCAAATGTGGAATTTCCTCATATTTTCCAGATATGATAAACCTTCCAGTCATCCCCATGTGCCATAATAGAATCTTTCTATTAGAGAGAAAAAGTAGTAAATTCTTTCCACATCTTCCAAACTTAACCAGGTAATTATTTTCTACAAGCTTTCTTATCGTCAATAAATCAACTTGTCCACGCGTCATTTTTTGATCTCTAATGTCAATAGCCTTAATTAAGGCTCCCAAAAACCTCTCTTCTAAACCCAACCTGATAGTTTCAACTTCTGGTAGTTCAGGCATAATACAAATTTTACTACTTAAAAATGTTCTTTACAAACAATAGCTATTTAAGGTAAACTAAATGCCGTGGATGCACTAATCAAAGTTACCATAGTATTTATTGGAATTATTATTTTACAAAGGTTCAAAATTGCCCTAACCTGGATTATCTTTTTAGCAGCTTTGGTTATAGGCCCGCTTTTTGACCTATCGCTTTGGAAAACCCTTAAAACTATTTTTATTGGGGCTACCAGTGAAAAAGCCATTTACCTGTTTTTGATTTTATACATGATAGCCATAATGGAAGCTATACTCAGGACTACTGGAGCTTTAAGGGAGATTACCTCAAGATTAAATGAAGTTGTGAGAAATCCTCTCATTTCCGGGAGCACCTTACCCGCTTTATTAGGTTTGCTCCCTTCTGCTGGAGGAGCAAGATTTTCTGCTCCCCTTACCTCTTCTGCCTTAGAAAACACCAGCTTCAAGCCTGAAGAAAAAGTGTTCATAAATTATTGGTTCCGCCACATATGGGAGCCGTTTTTACCTATTTATCCAGCTCTTATTCTCGCTGTAAGCATCGTTCCACTGGAATTATCATCTTTTATTACCAGGAATGTTATTTTTTCAATATTTATGTTTCTGATTGGCTGGTTGGTAATTTTTAGAAAAAATAAAATGAATAAACTTGAAAGTGATTACAGATTATCTTCCAAAAAAATATTAGAAAACTTTAAACGAATTTTATTAATAGCTCTTCCTATTCTAATACCTGTAATTACAGTTATCACTTTCAAAAATGGTTCAGAAATTTTGTTATACAGCTTAATTGTGGTAGTACTCGGCTTATTAATATTTAACAGAATGGGTTTCCAAAAATCTTCAGGTATTTTAAAAGAAGCTTTTAAAATAGAGATTCTTTTACTTGTGGGAGCTGTTTTAGCTTTTAAAGAAGTATTAGAAGTAAGCGGATCACTAAATCTTATTGGAATTTTTTTCCAAGAAACCGGTTTTACTCCTCTTCCTATCTTCATTCTTTTACCAATGATAACCGGACTCCTTACCGGAATAAGTCAGGCTTATGTAGGCATAACCTTTCCTCTGCTTAAAATTCTACTTCCAGAAGGCGCTAACATACTTTCCTGGTATTCAACAGCTTACCTCGCTGGATTTATGGGTGTTATGCTTTCACCTGTACACTTATGTTTAATACTAACTAAGGATTACTTTAAAACTAAGCTTTTTTCAGCTTTTCCCTATCTTTTTCAGGCTGCAATACCTATGTTATTGATAATCTGGTTAGCCTTTTATTTTATATAGTTATTGCTAAATAATTTCTCAAGGGAGATAATATCATATGAAACTGCTTATTGGTGAACAAATAATAAAAACCTGTGAACTATTACATAGAATGGGCTATGTACTGGGAGGAACAGGAAATATCAGTTTTTGTGAAGGTGGGCATATCTACATAACTCCAACCAAAAGAAATAAGGCCACCCTCAATACTCGAGATATAGCAGCTTTAACTATGGATGGATCTATAATCTGGGGAGATCCTTCTTCAGAATATCATGTACATGTAAGTATTTATAACCTGAACCCAAGTGCTAAAGCGGTAATTCATGCTCACCCCCCAATAACCACTGCCTTGAGCAGGGGGGGAAAATTTCCAGAAATGGGACCATCTGATATAGCCCATTTTCTTGAACAACCTGTATTTATTGGTTATTTTGAACCAGGGTCTGTTGTTTTAGCCCAGGCAGTAGGAGAAGCAAGCCTTAAAAGTAACATTATTATTATGAAAAACCATGGAATAATTACCTGGGGTACTGACCTGGAAGAAGCTTTACTAAGTGTAGAAGCAGTAGAGCATTACTTGCAGGTTCATTTATACGAAAGGTTAATTAAACTTGGAAAATGGTAATAAAACAATTCTCAAGGATTTTTTGGAAAATCTTAAATATCGGGGTTTTTCTCCTCATACTATAAAAGCTTACAGAACTGATTTATCTAATTTTATTCTCTTTATTCAAACACAGAAGATAGAACTATTTGAATTAGACCATCAGGTAATTTTAAAATGGTTACAGGTAATGGAACACTTAAATAAAAGATCTATAGCCAGAAAAATATCCTCCTTGAAATCATTCTTTCATTATTTGAAATACCAGAATTATAAATTTGTTGACCCTATCCCCTGGTTATCAAGCCCTAAATTACCTTTGAAACTACCCTTATTTCTATCCTTTCAGGAAGCACAAGAGATGTTTTTAAATTCACCGGTTGAACCTATTGAAATAAGAGATTATTTGATACTGACATTTATGTATGGCTCAGGATTACGCGTTGATGAGGTTAGAAATCTTCTCCTTCAGGATGTTGATGTAGACGAGGGAAGAATAAGGATAATGGGTAAGGGAAAGAAAGAAAGAATAACTTTTTTCCCAAACCCTTTAATTCCGGTATTAAGAAAATATATCCTTGAAGTCAGATCTGACTTTACCCCTCAGTCTCCCCACCTTTTCCTTAACCAAAGAGGTAAAGCATTTAGCACAAGGTATTTACATATGTTAACAGAGAGTAAGTCAATTAAAATCCTGGGAAAAAAAATAAACCCCCATGCCTTAAGGCATTCTTTTGCCACCCATTTATTGGAAGCTGGAGTAGATATCAGGTATGTACAAGAGTTGCTCGGTCATAAAAGCTTAACCACTACTCAGATATACACTCATGTTTCTAAGAAAAAGCTATTTGAAGTTTATAGACGTATATTAAAAGAATAAGAGATTCTTATTCATTATCCTGTTTTATATATCTAATCAGATAATCTTTAGCCTGTTTTTTACTCTTTACCAGACCATCTTCCTGTGCTTTTTTGAGAATTGAAGACAATTTACCAACCTCTTTCCCGGGTTTCAAAGAAAACAATTTCATTATTTCATTGCCATTCAATAGTAATTTTTTTAACTTTGGGAGATTATTCTTAAATCTGATCAGGTCCTGGCAAAACTTTAAATAAGTTAAATAGTATTCTTTTGCTTGGCTTCTGGTCGCTAAAGCATCTGCCAGGAATAACAATAATGCTCCACTTAAATCGTCTCCCAAAACAGCGATTAACCTTCTTTTAGCTTTATCAGAAACTAATTGCAGATCGATAAGACATCCAACCCACATATGATTATCAATCAGTTTTTTAAGAATCTGTGACTCTTTCTTTGATAATTTCAATCTTAATCCAATTTTTAAAGCTGTTTCTCCCCCGACTTTATCATGACCGGTAAAACTTACTCTTCCCTCCTGGTTGTTAACGCAAAGAGGTTTCCCAATATCGTGTAGAAGTGCTGACAATTTTAATAAGAAAATATATTTACTACCTGAAGACATTTTTTGATTGATATCACTTATAAACCAGTCAGAATCAGCAGTTAGTAATAACTTTTCTAACTCTTTTAGCGTATTTAATGAATGGGTTAGAACATCACTATCATGATATGGTCCCTGAAACATTCCTCTACCAAGAGATAACTCTGGGAATATCTTGTCTAATAAACCTATATCTGACAATTGTTTTATAGTAGTATAAGACTCTTCTTCCATGATGATGGTTAATTCATCTCTTATTCTCTCAAAAGATACTCTATTTATTAGCGATGTATTCATCATTATTTGTTCAATAGTGAAATTATCTATCTCAAATTTCAAAAGATATTTTAATCTAAATGCCCTCAACAACCTTAAGGGATCAGATACCATATTAATGGAATTAAAGCATCTTATCTTACCAGCCTTTAAATCAGACAATCCTCCTGTGGGATCAATTAAGGTTACTTCCTGTGAATCAAATTCTTGCATGAAAATTGCCAGGCTATTAATAGTAAAATCTCTATGTTCAAGGTTGTCCTTTAAAGTTACTATATTCTCATTATTTTTTTTGCAAAATGTTAGGTCATAAGTAAAACCTTGCTTTAAATACCTTATTACGGGTTCTTTTTTGGAAAGCACTATCCTGGTAAATTCCCTTTCCAGGAAAAAATTATCAATACCCTTTTCATTCCCAATTACCAGGATATCAATGTCTTTAATAGGTCTTCCTAAGAAGTGATCCCTAAGACAACCTCCAACTATAAAAGCATTTTTACTTGTAAAAAACTTTAGAATTTCTCTTGAGTTTTCCGGTAAAGATTGGGAAACCTTTTTTTCAAGCTTAATATTTAAAAACCAGGGTTGAGGATTTTCCATTTCCTATTTTCACGAGAAAGGTAAGCAAATGACTTTAATTTTCTTTCCCTCTCCGGTTCATGAATGATCACTACTTCATACTTCAAAACTACCAGTCCTTTTTCTTCCTTTTTTGATATTAAGTAGAATGACTTTAATTTACCTTTATAGATTTTTAAAGCATTGATGAACTCCTCTTTGGTTGATTTTTCTTTCACTTTAACTGATAAAAGCTCGTAAGCGTGGTCAATATAACCCCTTAATACCAAGGAAATATAATTTTTAAGTACATCTTCTGGTTCTTTCTCTATAACGCAAGAAGTAAGAGATAATAAAAATACAATAATTACCAAAGTGGTTAAGTATTTCGGAAGACTCAAAATCTAAATCCGCCAGAATAAGGAAAAATATAAGTTTATAAGATAAGTGCCCCAGGATAAGGTTATCAAGGAAGAAAGGGCTAAAAAAGGTCCAAAAGGAAGCGGTTCCCTAAATCTTTTCTTTAATACAAGCATATATAAAACTCCACCTATAGAACCCAGGAAGAAAGATAAAAACAACCATAAAAATATCAGAGGAAACCCTACAAATAATCCTAAAACAAATGATAATTTAACATCTCCTCCCCCCATGCCTTCAGGATAAAGGAGAAAAATGATGTAAAAAAATAGAAAACCTATTACAGCTCCAGCCAGGCTATATAATAATATGCTTATATTGCTACCACTTATTAAATATCCGATTTTTAAAATAATTCCGGCTATTAAATTATAAAAAACAATTTTGTCGGGAAGTATAAACTCTCTAAAATCTATTATGGAAAGCACAATCAGAAAGGAACCTAAAACAACAAATTCCAGGGACTGGAGAGAAAACCCAAATAATAAATAAGACCAGAGAAAAATTACCCCGGTTATTAACTCTACTAACGGATATACAGGAGAAATGACTTCCTGGCAATAACGGCATTTCCCTTTTAGTAATAAATAGCTTAGCAGAGGAATTAAGTCCCAAAATTTGAGTGGAGTTAAGCATTTTGGGCAATGAGATGCTGGCAATACCACAGATTGCTTTTTTAAATATCTTAACGCCACAACATTTAAGAAACTTCCAACTGCTAATCCTGTAATAAAAATTACCACATTAAAAATAAGCATGGTTTTACAATGTAAATATTATCATAAATATAATATTTTATTCATTTTTAACAATTACTTTGCTTAAATCTGATAAAATTATTTCAATTGAGTTAAAGCGGAGGATATTTTATGCAGGTTGAAGATATTTTAAACCAGCCTATTGGTAGTAAGTTGTTTTTATTAGGGAATGAGGCTATAGTAAGAGGATTTATTGAAGCTGGAGTTAGTGTTGCCACCACCTACCCTGGTACCCCTTCATCTGAAATTGGCAATGTTCTACACCATTTAGCTAAAAAAGCTGACATTTATTTTGAATTTTCTGTTAATGAGATGGTAGCTTTCCAGATTGCAGCAGCAGCTGCCTCCACCGGGATAAGAGCAGCAACTTTTATGAAACATGTAGGATTAAATGTAGCTGCTGATGCTTTAATGAGTTCTGCCTATGTAGGAACTCAGGGTGGTTTTCTAATTATTTCAGCAGATGACCCTTCTATGTTTTCCTCCCAAAACGAACAGGATAACCGATATTACGCCCAATTTGCTGGATTACCTCTTTTGGAACCCAACAGCCCAACTGAAGCTCGTGATATGGTCAAGTATGGAATAAAACTATCTGAAGAATTACAGATTCCGGTTATACTACGAACTACCACTCGGATAAATCATGTAAGGGGAATTGTTATTTTAGAAGAAGTGGAAAACAAACCGAAAAAGGGTTATTTTAATAAAAACCCCAGGCAATTCGTACCTATCCCTTCTTATGCTTTCCAAATGCACCCTCTTCTTTTAAATAAACTCACTTCTGCCAGAAACATTTCTGACAATTCTCCGCTAAACACGATAGAAAAAACCTCTTTAGATACTGATTTTGGGGTGATAGCTTCTGGAATTGCTTATAACTATGTGAGGGATGCCATAGATAAATGGGGGTTAAATGCTGATGTGCTAAAACTTGGGTTTACCTATCCTCTTCCCTTAAATTTGATTGAGGATTTCGTATCAACTCACACCAATATAATCATTGTGGAAGAGTTAGAGCCCCTGGTGGAAAAGGAGGTCAGAGTTCTTGCTCAACAGAACAAACTATCTTCCAACATTAGAGGAAAATATGATAATACCTTTCCCAGGGTTTATGAATATACTCCTGATATAGTGGAAAAAATACTAATTAACCTTATAAATCAAGGTCAAATTGCTAATCCTCTCCTTCAAACCCCTGAATTTAAATTGCCTAATAGACCACCGGTATTATGCCCGGGTTGTTCCCATAGGGCAACCTTCTATTCCGTAAAAAAGGCTTTACAGGAAAAAGGTATCAAAGATGCCATTTTTCCTTCTGACATAGGTTGTTATACACTGGGTATTCAACCTCCTTACCATGCAGCTGATTATGTTTTGTGCATGGGTTCCAGCGTGGGTACAGCAGGGGGGTTCTTCAGAGCTACCAACCAAAAAGTAATATCATTTATTGGTGATTCAACTTTTTACCATGCAGGTATAACTCCCTTATTGAACGCAATTCACAATAAACATCAATTTCTATTAATAATATTAGATAATTTCACAACCGCCATGACCGGACATCAACCTCATCCTGGTTCTAACATAGATGGAATGGGTGAAGATGCTCCAAGAATATCTTTGGAAAATGTAATTAAGAGTATAGGCGTTGACTGGATGAGGATAGTTGACCCTTATAATCTGGATGCTACCACCAGCACTATTAAAGAGGCCCTTGGTTACCAGGGAGTAAGTGTCATTATTTCACGAAGGGCTTGTTCTTTACTTGAGGCTCGGAATAAAAGAAAAAGCGGAAGCTGGAAAAAAGTCATGATCAATACAGATTTATGCTCTATGTGTGAGATATGCATTCAAGATTTTTCCTGTCCGGCAATCTTTAAAACTAAAGACTTAATTCAAATAGATTCATCTATGTGCGATGGTTGCGGTGTATGTATTAACATCTGCCCTGCACAAGCTATGGTATGGGAGAATTAAAATGAATAAAAATTATCTGGCGATTTTAATTGCTGGTGTTGGAGGCCAGGGTATTCTTAAAGCAGGCACCTTACTTGGTGAAGCAGCTCTGTTAGAAAATAAAAAAGTCATTTCTACAGAAGTTCATGGAATGGCTCAAAGAGGTGGTTCAGTAGTAAATGAAATGAAAATAGGCGATGTTCGAAGTCCGCTGATTAACAAAGGTGAGGCTGATATTATTCTTAGTTTTGAACCAGCTGAAGCTCTAAGAACATTAGACAAAGCCTCCCCTGAAACCTATTTAATCGTTAATACTAATCCCATCATACCACTAACGGTTTCTTTAGGTTTAGCTACTTATCCAGATTTAAGCCTTGCCTGGAAAATAATTAGAAATGCTTACCCACGCCTTAGATTGGTGGATGCCAGGACAATTGCTCTGGAAGCAGGGAATAGCATAGCTGAAAATGTCGTATTGTTAGGTGTTCTTTGTTCTGTACCAATTTTTCCCCTAAGTACAGAAAGCATGATGAAAGCAATTGAAAATGGCTTTCCACTAAAGTTTAGAGAGTTGAATCTTAAAGCTTTTAACTTGGGTTTAGAAAAGGGGAAAGAAGGGATTTCTCTTCTTTAAATTAATTGCTTATAAGATATAAACCATAAGGAGGTACTACCTTTCTTCGGTAGGTTTTTCCAGCAAGAATTTCTTTCACATAATTTGGTGAAATATTCCCCTTACCTATTTCTAACAAAAGACCGGTAATCAAACGAACCATTTTATACAAAAAACCCTCTCCCTTAATATAAATGAATATTAAGAAACCCTTTCTTAAAATTCGTATATTAACAACATTCCGAATAGTACTTAGGCGAGGGCTTCCCGTTGCTGAAAAGAATTCCCAATTATTATTACCGATTAAGTAAGAGTTTGCCTGACTCATTAAGGTAATATCAAGAAATTCTTTGACCCATAAAGCCCTATGTTTCAAGTAAGGCGGAAAATAGTGTTTATGATTGTATATTAAATAAAGGTAGGTTTTATTTCTTTTTTTAAGAACAACTCCAGTATCACAATTTTCCCTAAAAAACTGAAGTACCCTTATATCATCTGGTAACACTGAATTAATACTTTTTAAAAAAGTATCCTGGTTAATTACTTCGTTACATTCAAAAAAAGCTCGTGCTCGTAATGCATGTACACCACTATCAGTCCGGCTACAGAGTTTCACTTTAATAGGCTCTCTGATAATAGTGGATATGCATCTACTTAGCTCTTTTTCCACAGAAGGGAAATCTTTCTGGTGCTGAGACCCACAATAATTATCTCCCAGGTAGGATATTATAAGAATATAACGAATCATAGTAAAAAAGTAACCATAAAGATAATTAGACTTAGTATTATAATTACCAGGTCAATAAAATTGAACCTGGTTTCATTTAACCTGGTTCTTTTTTCACCTATTTTAAAACCTCTAATTTCCATGGCTATTGCTAAATCGTCGGCTCTAATTATGGCACTGTAAATCATTGGAATAATTATACTAACAACATTATTAACTCTACTTTTTAATTTCCAGGAAGAGAAGTCGGCACCACGAGCTAACTGGGATTTTTTAATTCTATCGGCTTCTTCATAAATTACCGGTAAAAATCTCAAAGACAATGAAAGCATCAAAGAAAATTGGTTGACCGGTAATCCCAACCAGGAAAAGGGTTTAAGTAAACTACTTATAGCCTCTACCAGGTTTACTGGAGAGGTGGTAAGTGAAATTAACATAGTAAAACCAATTATCAATATCATCCGTGATGATAAAATGAAAGACTTCTGTATTCCCTGCACTGTTAGGTTCAGGAAGCCCATAGACAATAATGGCTCACCAGGAGTAGTAAACAGATGGATTATAGAAGAAAAAATGATTATCCAGATTATAGGTTTAAAAGAATTATATAAAACACTTAAAGGAATTTTAGCTATCCGGTAGACTAACAGTAAAACCAAGAAATATACCAAAATAAGTGTTAAATTATAATTAATCAATAAGCTGCTTATAAGTGATACCGTGCATATTAATTTAACTTGAGGATTTAAATTGTGTATAACTGAGTTAAACGGAAGAAAATATCCAATCAGGCTTTTATAGTTTTGAAACATTTTTCAATTTCTTTAATTAATTCTAACCGTGTTATTATTCTGTCATTTATCTTTAAACCTTTTTCTTTTAGAGTTAAAGCAATTCCTCTATTTACAGGAGGTTCAATATTCAAATATTTCCAATTTTCGTTCTGAATAAAATATTCTTGTAAATCTCCCTGGTACAATAACTTTCCTTTAGATAATATTATCCCTCGTTCACAAATTGACAGGGCTTCTTCTATGGAGTGTGTGATATAAACAATAATCGCTTTATTTGTTTTCCTGTATTCTTTAAGAACGGTTAGCAATTCTTTTTTACTTCTGGCATCCAGACCTGAGATAGGTTCATCTAAAACCAGGATTGAGTTCTTCATAGCCATAACTCCTGCCAGGGCAACTTTTCTTTTTTCACCTCCACTTAGAAGCAAAGGATTTCTAAGTCTAACAGCTGAAGGTATAAAACCAACTAAATGTAATGCTTCCATAACTTGAGCTTCAACTATTTTCTCGGAAAAACCTAAATTCCTCAATCCAAAAGCTACATCTTCAAATACCGTTTCACCGAATAATTGCGTTTCAGGAAACTGAAATACCATACCCACAGCTCTTCTAAGCTCCTGCAGATTAACTCCAGGTTTTACTTTGGTTCCATTTACTATTATTTCTCCGGTTGTAGGAAATAATAATCCATTAACATGTTGGGCCAGGGTGGATTTACCCGAACCTGCTCCACCCAGAATTGCAAACCCCTCTCCATCTTCCACAGAAAATGAAATATTATCAAGCGCCTTTATTTCCCAAGGAAAACCATAATTGTAAATATGTGTCAGATTCTGTGCTGATATTCCCATAACACTTTATCAGTTAATTCTTCCCTGGTATAGCATATTTCGTTTATAATCCCCATCCCAATTAATTCGTGAGATATAGCTGCGTAAGCAGGCAAATCAAATCCTATTAAACCCATAATTTCAGAATCTTTCAGGAAGGAGGATATATGGCCATCATAAATGATCCTCCCTTTATTTAAGAGAATAACCCTTTCAGAAGGTATAATTTCATCTATAGAAGAAGTTATTTGAATTATTGCTACCCTTTTAGCTTTTTGTAAGAACTTTATTGTTTCTAAAACCTGTTCCTTACTTCTATAATCAAGCAATGCGGTAGCTTCATCAAGAATCAGACATTCAGGTTCCATTACTATTACGGAAGCAATTGCTAACTTCTGTTTTTCTCCTCCAGATAAAAGTTGAGTAGGATGGTCTTTTTTATCCCAAAGCTGCAAATTCCTCAATGTGTCCTCTACTTTCCTTTTCAATTCAACCGGTGGAGTTTGTAAATTTTCTAAACCAAAAGCCACATCTTCTTCAACTGTACCTGATACAATTTGATTATCAGGGTTTTGTAGTATTAATCCTACTCTCGTTCTATGACCTGGTTTTAGGCAACAATTTTCTTCTGATGACCAGGTAACAGTTCCTCTGGAAGGCTTTAATAACCCGCTAACAACTTTTGCTAAGGTTGATTTACCTGAACCATTGTTTCCTACTAAAGAAATAAACTCTCCTTCCCCTAATGACAAAGACACCCCTCGCAAAACTTGTATCTCTCGAGGGGTATCATTATGGTAATTAAAATAAACATCATTAATTTTTAACAATTACACCCATTCTAATAAAATCATCGAAGCTCCGTCGCCTTTCCTTGGAGAAAGAGGTAAGGTTCGAGTATAACCGCCAGGACGATCAGTATATTTAGGAGCTAACTCTTTAATTAATTTATAAAGAGCATCTTTAGAATATAGATATGAATCCAGATATCTCATAGAGGCTAAATCATTCTTTTTAGCTAATCTAACCACTTTAGCAGCCACTTTTTGAACTTCTTTGATCTTTGACTCAGTAGATGATATTCTCCCGTATAAAATTAATGATGTAACTAAGGAACGCAATAAACTCAACCTGTGCTGAGTCGGTCTTCCTAATTTTCTATGACCAATTTTATGTCTCATCAATATCCTCCTTCAAACTTATGCCGATATCATGTAATTTGCTTTCTAATTCTTCTAAGGCCTTTTCTCCAAAACCATCAATTTCAATAAAATCATTTCTGGACATATTGGATATCTTATCAACTGAAGACAATCCTTCTCTTAACAATATATTTTCAACTCTTTTCTTCAAATTTAAATTATATATTGAAATAAGCTCAAATTTTTCGTCTTTTATTTTTTCAATAGGTTTTTCCATGATATTCAAGTGGTCTTTTAGAATGTTGATTGCCTTAATGAAAGCATCCCAGGGATTGATTGCCTTGTTTGTCCAAATCTCCAAAGTTAATTTATCATAATCAATTTCACGACCTACCCTGGTTGGTTCTACTTGAAAGTTAACTTTTACCACGGGAGAAAAATATGAGTCAAGAGCTATAGAATTAAGGGGGTAGGAAAAGGCTTCTTTATTAACCTGAGATGGATGGTAACCTACGCCTTTGGCGAAGAATAGTTCCATCTCTATTTCAACATCTCTTTCCATGGTGAGAAAAACCTGTTCGGGATTAATTACTATAATTTCTCCCTCAACTATATCAGAACCTGATACAAAACCGGGTCCCACCTTTCTGATGACATATGATTTAGGATTCTCAATACTATAATCCCCGACCAAATTAATCACCAGATTTCTAATGTTTAGCGCAATCCTGGGTCCGTCTTCTTTTATACCATTTACATAAGTAAATTCATGGGGAAGATTAGGCATTCTAAACCCAATAATTTTAGAACCTTCTATACTACTTAATAAAATTCTCCTCAAAACATTACCAATAGTAGTTCCATAACCTTTGTATAGAGGAGTAATTATCAACCGTAAATAATCTGAAGTTAAAGTGTCTTTAATTACTTCAACGCCTTCTATGAAGGAAATCATATCTCCCTCCTATTATCTGGAGTAGAATTCTACTACTAATTGTTCGTTGATTGGTAATTCCACCATATTCCTCTTAGGAATACCAATAACTCTACCACCTACTCCATCACTCAGATATTCTAACCAATCAGGAGTATTCTTACTTCTTAGCACTTCTATTGCTTCTTCAATTTGAGAGCTTTCAGTAATAGCTGAAGTAAGCTTGATTTCCTGACCAACCTTGGTGATGTAAGATGGAGAATATACTTTTCTACCATCAACAAAAATGTGACCATGGGCAATAAGCTGGCGTGCAAATGCTCTTGATCCTGCAAAACCCAATCTGTAAAGAACATTGTCCAGCCTTCTCTCTAATAATTCTACTAACTTTTCACCGGTAGGAATGGTTCTCTGCCTGGAAGCTGCCTCAAAGAATCTTCTAAACTGTGCTTCCATAAGCCCATAATATCTTTTGAGTTTCTGTTTTGCTCTCAACCTTAAACCATATTCCGTTAATTTGCTTCTCATTAATTTCAATTGGCCAGGAACCGTTTCCCTTTTAACCAATGAACATTTACTGGAATAACACCTTTCTGCTTTAAGAAATAGTTTTATTCCTTCTCTTCTACATAATCTGCAATTAGGACCTATATTTCTTGCCACTTATATATTACCTCCTAAGTTCTTCTGCGCTTGGGTGGGCGGCAGCCATTATGGGGTATCGGAGTTATATCTTTAATGCTCCTTACCTCAAGACCATGCGCTTGAAGAGCTCTTATAGCAGTTTCTCGACCTGAACCAGGTCCTTGAACTCTAACATCTACTTCATTTACTCCAAATTCTGCTTTAGCTTTTTTGGCTAAATTCTCAGCTGCTATCTGTGCCGCAAAAGGTGTACCTTTCCTTGTTCCTTTAAAACCTACCGCACCAGAGGTTATAGAACATACTGTGTCGCCTTTAGTATCAGTCAAAGTTATAATAGTATTGTTAAAACTTGAATGAATATGTGCAATTACAAAAGGCACTATCTTCTTTTCTTTTTTCTTTCTTTTAATTTGCCTTTTTATTGGCATTATATCCTCCTATTTACCTCTTTTTAATACCTGATGCCTTACGGGGACCTTTTCTAGTCCGTGCATTAGTACGAGTTCTCTGTCCATTTACAGGCATTCCTCTTTTGTGCCTGATTCCCCGGTAGCAGCCAATGCTAACTAACCGCCGGATGTTTAAGTGAACTTCCTTTCTTAAATCACCCTCAACTTTGTATTCCTTACTGATTACTTCATTTAAAGTATGTATTTGATCAGAGGTCAGCTCTCTTACCCTGATAGTTCCATCAATTCCTGTATCTGCAAGAACCTGGTTTACATTAACCGGACCTATACCATATATATACCTTAAAGCATATTCTAATTTTTTATCCTTGGGCAAATCAATACCGACTATACGCGCCATTCCTTATTCCTCCACCTTAACCTTGCTTTTGCTTATGTTTGGGATTGTTGCATATAACATAGATAACGCCTTCCCTTCGTACTATTTTACACTTATCACAAATTTTTTTAACAGAAGGTTTTACTTTCATTAATTTCCTCCTACTTTCTTCTTAATACAATTACAAACGGTAAACAATACGGCCTCTTGTTAAATCATATTGAGACATCTCGATTTTAACCTTATCTCCACATACTATTTTAATGTAATTCATTCTCATTTTTCCGCTTAAATAAGCTAATAATCTATGTCCTCCTTCAATTTCCACAGTAAATGTAGCATTTGGCAGGGTTTCAATAACTTTTCCTTCAGTCTGATAAACATCGCTTTTTTTCATATTAGATCGATGTAATAACCTCCCCTCCTTGAGAAGTAACCAGCACTGTATGTTCAAAGTGCGCAGCCATACTGCCATCTTTAGTTTTTGCAGTCCAACCATTGCTGGTAATATAAATATCTCCTTTACCATATGCTACCATTGGTTCAATTGCCAGTGTCATACCTTGTTTTAACAATGGGGTGGTAATAGGTAAAGAATAGTTGGGAATAGAGGGTCCTTCATGTAAGTTTTTACCTATTCCGTGTCCAACAAACTCCCGAACAACTGAAAAGCCTGCTTTTATAACATGTTCTTCAATATTGGATCCTATCTGGCCGATATAATTACCCTCCTTAGCTTGAGCTAAGCCTATATAAAGTGCTTCTTCGGTAATATTAATTAGCCTTTGGTTCTCAGGATCACCCTTACCTATGATAAAAGTAATAGCTGCATCAGCTAAATAGCCATCAACTTCTACGCCCAGGTCAAGAGAAATAATATCTCCCTCTTTAATAGATTGGTCAGAGGGAAAGCCATGAACAACCTCAGAATTCAAAGAAACACAAATTGCATAAGGGTATCCTCTATAATCTAAAAAAGCAGGTTTTCCTCCAAAAGATTTAATTAGTCTTCTTGCTTTTTCATCCAGTTCTTGAGTTTTCATTCCTATTTGAGCGAAATGCTTCAACTCATTTAACACAACTGCTACGATGCGACCAGCTTCTTTCATAAGGCGAATTTCTTCATCATTTTTAATTGATATCAACCTTATTCTCCTTAATTGCCTTATCAATTATTGAAGCAATATCTTGAATGGAACCCTCTCCGGGAATTGTTAATAAAAGGTTTCTATTGGAATAATATTTATGAAGAGGCCTGGATTTAAGCTCATACTGCCTGAGTCTTTCTTTTATAACTTTCATAGTATCATCCGTTCGTCTATTTAGTTGAGTACCGCAAATATTGCAGATATTATCATCATTTTGAAATACTCTCAGGCATGAAGGGCAAAAAACCCTTTCCTTCAGTCTTTTATGCAATTCATTTTTCTCTACAGTCAATTCAATAACATAAATGTTTCTATTTGAATAATTGAGAGATAAAAACACAGACTCCAAATCTTTTGCCTGTTCAATCGTTCTAGGGTAACCATCAATAATTATTCCACCATAGGTAACAATCAAATTTTTTATCTTCAGTAAAAACAATTCTTTTATCAGGGTATCTGGAATTAATTCACCTCTATCCATAATCAGTTTTATTTGCCTGGAGATTGGTTCATTTTTTTCAATCAATTCTCTTAAGAAATCACCAGTAGAAAAGTAGGGTAAGTGCATTTTTTCACTCAATATCCTGCCTTGAGTTCCCTTTCCTGATCCTGGAGGTCCAATCAGTAGAAAAATCATATTATTTAAGTAAACCCTCGTAATGCCTGACTAAAAGATATGATTCAATTTGCCTCATAGTTTCCAGAGCAACACCGATAACGATCAAAATTGCTGTGCCTCCGAATATAAATGCTTTAAGTCCAAGAATTGAAGTGAAAATATTAGGTGAAATAGCTATCAGTCCCAGAAAAACCGCTGCTGGAAGCGTTGCCCGGCTTAAAACTGCACCAATGTAGGTAGCAGTTGCCTCTCCGGGTCTGATCCCGGGTATATAACCACCATACTTTTTAATATCATTAGCTAACCTGTTGGGATCAAAAGTTATGGATGTATAAAAATAGGTGAAGAAAATTATCAACAGAAAAAATATAAGGTTATGGATAAGGCCATTAGAATCAGCTAAAATTTCTCCAAACTTCCTTAAAGAAGCACCCCCTATGAATTGAGCTATACTGGAAGGAAAAACCAGAAATGAAGAGGCAAATATTATTGGTAATACTCCTTGCTGAATTAATTTCAGGGGTAAATAGGTGCTTTGTCCTCCATAAACTCTTCTTCCAACTACCTTTCGAGCATATTGAACAGGAATCCTTCTTTCAGCTTGATAAGTAAAAATAGTAGCTGCTAACATCAGCACGCTTCCAGCTAAACCTAACGCTAAAGTAAATACATGCAGTTCCCCGGTCCTTACTAACTGAAAGCCCGAGATGATAGAAGAGGGTAGCTTAGCGATAATACCTGAGAAAATAATAAGAGATACCCCATTACCTATGCCTATTTCAGTTAGTAATTCTCCCAACCAGAGTATCAACATAGCACCAGCAGTTAAAGCTAAAGCTATTATACTCAAAGATAAAAAACTCGTTTCTTTTAGCATTCCTAATCGGGATAGTGCTACTGCCATCGCGTATGATTGTAAAGTACCGAGAGCCACAGTTAAATATCTTACATACTTCTGTATTTGTTCCCTGCCTTCCTGACCTCCTTCTCGTGATAGTTCTTCTAACCGAGGTATGACTGAGGATAATAGTTGCATAATAATAGAAGCATTAATATAAGGCAACACGCCTAAGGCAAATAGTGAAGCATTAGCTAACCCACCTCCAGAGAACAGGTTTAATAAACCTAAAACACCACCTTGCTCGACCAGATCTTTTAATTTTTCTGCCAGTATATAAGGAACAGGAATAAAAGTTCCAATCCTGATTATTGCGAGCATAAGCAAAGTATTTAGAAATCTTACTTTTAACTCTTTGATTCCAAAAGCGCCTAATAAATTTTGCCACATATCTATATTTCCTCCGCAGTTCCGCCAAGAGCAATAATTTTTTCCTTAGCTGTTTTAGAGAACGCATGAGATTTTACCGATAATTTCTTAAATAATTTTCCAGAACCTAAAATTTTAACTTTTGACTTTGGGTTGGAAATTAAACCGTAATCAATTAATTCGTTAATCCCAACTTCAGTTCCATCGGTAAATTTATTTAGCTTTTCAATATTTACAGGTTCATATATTACAGAAAAGGGATTTTTAAACCCCGGATAACGTGGAATTCTTTTATATAATGGTGTTTGACCACCTTCAAACCCTGGTTTTTCCACCCCACCAGCGCGAGCTTTTTGACCTTTGTGACCACGACCGGATGTTCCACCATGTCCAGAGGATGATCCACGACCGACCCTCTTGGGTGCTTTTATTGATCCATCAGCAGGTTTTAAATTGTGAAGCCCGATTTCCATAGACAACCTCCTAACTTTCCAACATCTCTTTGGGATGCTTACCCAGGTATTTTGCAACCTGATCTATATTTTTCATACTTTTTAAAGCATTAAAGGTGGCATATGACACATTTATCTGATTATTACTTCCAAGAGATTTAGTTATGATATCTTTAATCCCGCAAGCTTCCAGAACAGCTCGTACAGCTCCTCCCGCTATAACCCCTGTACCCTTTACGGCAGGTTTCAAAAGTACCCGAGCTGCTCCTTCCTCCCCAATTAAGGGGTGAGGAACGGTGGTTCCAGTAATATTTATTCTTATCATACTTTTTCTTGCCCTCTCAATAGCTTTACGGATCGCTGTAGCAGTTTCTGAAGCTTTTCCTAAAGCTACTCCCACATTTCCTCTTTCATCACCCACAACGGCTAACACCCGGAAGCGTAATCTTTTACCTCCCTTGACTACCCTGGCAACACGGGAAATCTGGATTATTTTTTCTTTTAACTGAATTACACTACCTTCTTCAATATTTTCCATATATATTCTCCCTTAAAAGATAATCCCCTCTTCACGCATTGCATCTGCTAAAGCTTGAATCCTTCCATGATATTTAAACCCACCACGGTCAAATACTATTGTATTTACTTGTAAATTAAGAAGCCGCCTGGCAAGTAATTTGCCAACGAGAACAGCTTCTTCAGTTTTACTTGATTCAGCCACTTTTTCTTTTAACTCCCTGTCAATAGAAGAAGCAAAAGCCAGGGTTTTCCTATTGTCATCATCAATTGCCTGTGCATAAATATGCTTCACACTTTTAAAAACAGCCACACGAGGTTTTTCATTATTTCCAGATACTTTCTTTCTTATCCTCAAATGCCTGATTTTACGTGAAACTGATCTTGAAATATTTTTTTTCACCCTCAAACTCCTCCTATTTCTTAGCCTTTCCTATGGCTTTTCCGGCTTTCCTTCTCACAATTTCACCTTCATAACGAATTCCTTTTCCTTTATAGGGTTCAGGAGGCCTGACGGATCTAATTTGAGAGGCTACAAAACCTACGAGCTCTTTATTGATTCCTTTTACTACTACTATGTCAGCTTTTTCCACTTCTATTACTATACCTTCAGGAGGCTCAATAATCACAGGCTTGGAAAAACCTACCTGTAAAACTAAATTATCTTTCTCTTTAAGAGCTCTATATCCTACTCCAGTTATAAAAAGCCTTCTGGAAAAGCCTGTACTAACACCATAAACCGCATTTCTTACCAGAGCCCAGATTAATCCTTGAAAAGCTCGGATTTTTTTATCTTCCGACATTCTATCCACCCAAATCTGGTTTCCTTCAGTTCTAATTGATACCATTGAGGGTAAGCTATGATTAATAGATCCAAGTTGCCCTTTAATTTCAATAAAACTTAAGTCCAGATTAACAGAAACACCAGGTGGCAATTCAATTGGTTTTTTTGCTAAACGAGACAACCTTAAACCTCCTACTCCTACCAGATATAGGCAACAACTTCTCCGCCTATCTTAAGCTTACGAGCTTCTCTATCGCTCATGACACCTTGCGAGGTAGATATAACTGCAATACCTAATCCATTGAGCACTTTAGGTACCCTATTATTCTTTACATAGAAACGAACACCAGGCTTGCTGATTCTTTTTAAATCGCTGATAATTCGTTCTCTACCCGCGCCATACTTAAGGTATATCTTTAATATTTTCTTTATTCCAAGTTCTATAGTTTCATACTTTGCTATATATCCTTCGGAAAAAAGAACTTTAGCCACTGCATTCTTTTCTGTGGAAAAAGGTATTTCCACAAACTCTTTTAATTCTCTATTCGCATTCCTTATACGGGTAAGCATATCAGCAATAGGATCGTATATCATAATTAATTTATTCTCCTTGCTTTACCAGCTCGCTTTTTTCACTCCAGGGATGTATCCCTCGAGTGCTAATTTGCGAAAACATATTCTACAAATACCAAAATCTCTTAGAAAAGCCCTCGGTCTTCCGCAAATACCACACCGGTGGTATGCTCTTATATTAAACTTAGGCGTTTTTTTAGATTTTACTATCAATGATTTTTTAGCCAAGTAGGAAAACCTCCTTACCTTGTGATAAAGGGAAAACCCATAAATTCCAGAAGAGATTTTCCTTCTTCATCAGTCTTAGCTGTAGTAGTTATAGAAATATTCATTCCCATAATTTTACTAACTTTCTCGTAGGGTATTTCAGGAAATATTAACTGTTCAGTGATACCAGTGTTAAAGTTCCCCCTACCATCGAATGACTTAGTGGATAAACCTTTAAAATCCCTGATTCTAGGAAGGGCAACATTAATCAACTTTTCCACAAACTCATACATTTTCTCTCTTCGTAGGGTTACCATACAGCCAATAGGCATACCTTTTCTAAGTTTAAAACTGGCAATAGATTTTTTTGCCCTCCTGACTACAGGTTTTTGATTTGCTATCAACTTAATTTCTTCCACAGTCTGGTCAAGAATTTTACTATCTGATTTCGCTTCACCAATTCCACGGTTGAGAGTAACTTTTACTAATTTTGGGACTGCCAGGACATTAGTATAACCAAATTTTGCCATCATCTGCGGAACCACTTTATTTCTATATTTATCAAGTAATTCGCTCATAATACCTCCTTATTTCTTATCCAGTTCCTCACCACACCTGGCGCATACCCTGTTCTTTTCTTTTTTACTAAGTATCTTAGTTTTGATCCTAACCGGTTCTTTGCAGTTTGGACAATATATCATAACTTTCTCGATAAAAATTGGATTTTCCTGACTGACTATACCGCCCTTATTAGTCTTACTGGGACGAGTATGCCTCTTAGCTATGCTTACATTTTGAACTACAATTTTATCTTCTTTAGGTAATACACTTAGCACTTTTCCTTTCTTTCCTTTATCATTCCCTGATAATACAATTACTAAGTCATCTTTCTTTATGCGCAAGCCAGCACCTCCTAAACAACTTCCGGAGCAAGAGAAATAATTTTCATATACTTTTTTTCTCTTAATTCCCGGGCCACCGGACCAAATATTCTAGTACCCCTTGGGTCGCCAGTATCGTTTATAATTACTGCTGCGTTATCATCAAATCTTACATAAGAACCATCGGGTCTTCCCACCTCTTTCCTGGTTCTTACCACCACTGCCTTTACCACATCTCCTTTACCAACCATACCACCAGGACTGGCTACTTTAACTGTCGCAACAATTAAGTCTCCAACAGTACAGGTTTCTTTATTTGACCCTCCGAGCACTCTAATCACAGAAATTATTTTAGCTCCAGTATTATCTGCTACTACCAATCTACTGTATGGTCTGATCATATTAGCCTCCGGAGCTTTGAGCAGTCTTAAGTATTTCTAAGACCTGCCACCTTTTAGTTTTACTTAAAGGTCTAAACTCAACTATCTTAACTGTATCACCTTCATGAGAGGAGTTATCTTCATCATGAGCATAGTATTTATGTTTCTTATGCACAACTTTACGATAAAGAGGGTGTCTAAAAACATGAACCACTTCCACGACTCTGGTTTTATCCATCTTATCAACTATAATCTTTCCAATAAATTCCTTTTTAGACATAGGGCACCTCTAAAGACTTCTCATGAGCAATGGTTAGTAATCGAGCAATCTCTTTTCTAACTTCTCTAATTCGCGAGATATTCTTCAATTTATTTACAGCTACCTGAAATCTTAAACCGAATAACTCCTGTTTAAGGTCATTCATGCGTTTATCCAATTCATCTTTGCTTAGCTCTCTAAGTTCTTGCGGTTTCATTATTAACCTCACTTGTATTTGTTTCCTTAACCACAACTTGGGTAGAGATAGGCAATTTTTGAGTCGCAATCCTGAAGGCATCTCGTGCTTCTAATTCGGGGATACCGCTCAATTCAAACATAATTCTACCGGTCTTAACTACAGCAACCCAGAATGATGGTTCAGCTTTCCCCCCACCCATTCTAACCTCAAGAGGTTTTTTAGTTACTGGCTTGTCAGGAAAAATTCTAATCCACATTTTTCCCCCTTTTTTAAGATAGCGTACGAGCGTGATTCTGACTGCTTCAATTTGTTGAGCCGTAATCCAGGAAGGTTCAAGTGCTTTAAGACCAAATTCTCCAAAAGCAAGCGCAGATCCTCTCTTAGCATACCCGCTCATTCTTCCTCTGTGTTGTTTTCTAAATTTTACCCGTTCTGGCATCAGCACTGGCCATCACTCTCCTCTTGCTTCCAATATCTACGTTGTCTTTCATTTTTGAAAAAACCCAGACTTTGATTCCGATACGACCAAATTTTATCAAAGCCTCAGTAAAACCATAATCAATATCTGCTCTTATGGTATGAAGAGGAACGCGGCCTTCTCTATACCATTCTGTACGGGCAATTTCAGCTCCACCCAATCTACCGCTGCAGGATATTTTTATTCCTTTTGCACCGCTCCTCATAGCTCTAAAAATTGCTTGCTTCATTGCTCGTTTATGAGATACTCTTTTTTCTATCTGAGAGGCTACATTTTCAGCAATCAATTGGCTATTAAGAGAAGGCTCTTTTTGCTCTTCTATAGAAATACTCGCCTGTTTTTGGGTGATCTTTTCTAGCTGTTTTCTTAACTCTTCAGTAATAGCTCCATGTCTGCCGATTACCATCCCTGGCCTGGCAGTGTGAATTATTACTTTTATCTTATTACCCATTCTCTCAATTTCAATTGTAGAAATACCGCCTTGAAAAAACTTTTCCTTTACTAGTTTTCTAATTTTGTAATCTTCCTTCAGATATTCACCAAAGATTTTACCTTCAGCAAACCACCTGTTTCTCCACTCAATTGATAAACCTATACGAAATCCTGTGGGATGCACTTTCTGTCCCAAATAAACACCCCCTAATCTTTTTCTTTAACTACCACTGAAATGTGGCTGTGTCGTTTTAATATTACATGAGCTCTACCAAATGCTCTCGGTAAAATTCTTTTAGCTCTTGGGCCTTCATCAATAAATGCTTTAGCTATTAGAAGCTTTTCTTTATCTAAGCCATAATTATGAATAGCATTAGCAATCGCAGATTGAAGAACCTTATAAATAAGCCTGGATCCTTTGTATTGGGGAAGTGCTTGCAGTATTGCAAGTGATTCAATAGCTTTTTTCCCTCTTATCAAATCTATCACCCGACGTGCTTTCTGCGGTGATATACGGGCGAATTTGTGTTGCGCTAATACTTCAACCATGATAACTCCTTATTTTAGAGCTTTTGAACGCTCTCCACCTTTTGTACCGTGACCTCTAAAGGTTCTGGTAGGAGCAAATTCTCCCAATTTATGTCCGGTCATATCCCTGGTAATATATACAGGAACATGGATTCTCCCATTATATACTGCAATGGTATGACCTACCATTTCCTGAATAACAGACGATCTGCGAGACCAGGTTTTGATTAAAAATTTCTCACCTTTCTCATTCATATTGGTTATTCTTTTTAATAGCTTGGGTTCAATAAAAATTTCTTTCTCAGCCAAGTTTATTTACCCCTCCTTTTTAAAATAAATCTATCTGAGGGTCTCTTTCCTCTCCTCGTTTTATATCCCCTGGTAGGTTTTCCCCAGGGAGACTTAGGAGAAGCCATTCCTATACCGGCCTTACCTTCGCCACCACCATGAGGATGATCAACTGGATTCATTGCTTTTCCGCGAACATGAGGTCTTCTGCCAAGATATCTGCTTCTTCCAGCGTTACCAAGAGAAATATTTGCATGCTCGGCATTTCCTAAAATTCCCACAGTAGCACGGCAATCTAAGTGAACTTTGCGCATTTCTTTTGAAGGAAGCCTTATAATTGCATATTCTCCCTCTTTGTCCAGAAGTTGCGCTGCTGTTCCAGCTGCCCTTACCAGAACACCTCCACGCTCAGGAGTTAACTCTATATTATGAATAAAAGTACCCTGAGGTAAATTTCTTAAAATAGCAGCGTTACCAATTTTTGGTTCCACTTGTAAACCCGACTCAACTGTACTGCCTATAGCTAATCCCTCAGGATAAAGGATATAAGATTTCTCTCCATTTTCGTATTGAATCAGAGCCAGGTAAGCTGACCTGTTGGGATCATATTCTATGCTGTTAACTACAGCTTTTACCCCGTCTTTCTTCCTGGTAAAGTCAATCTTTCTATATAACCTCTTAGCTCCTCCACCCCTATGACGAGATGAGATTGTCCCTTGATTGTCTCTACCATTGGACCGATGCCTGAAATAGGTTAAGCTGCTTTCGGGTTCTTTGTTAGTTAAAGAAGAATGATCTTTTTTGGTCAAATGCCTTCTTCCAGGGGTTATTGGTTTATAAGTTTTTACAGCCATATTACTAATCTCCCTTTATTAACCTGTTTCAAAGATTGGAATTTTCTGACCGGTTTTAATTTTTACATAAGCTTTTTTACGAGCAGGTCTTAAACCTTCAGATTTTCCATATTTTACTTTTCTTCTAACTAATTGAAGAACATTTACTCTTTCCACATTCACCTTAAATGCATGCCATACTGCTTCTTTGATTTCTGTCTTATTGGCTTTAGGGTTTACTAAAAAGGAGTAAATGTTTTGCTCTTTAGCCATCAATAGACTTTTTTCAGTTAGTATTGGTTTTATCAATACCCTTAGGGTATCCATGTTTTACTCCTTTCAATTAATACTTCAAATGCTTCTTTTTCCATAATAACATACTGGGCTGCTATGAAATCACGAGCATTTAATTCCTCAAGAGTGGTAACTTTTACTTCAGGAATGTTTCTAAAAGATTTATAGACTAATTCTTTAGACCCCAGAGTTACCAGTAGAGATTTGTTCCCATTTATGGCAAGTTTTAAAAGTATTTCGGTAGCTTTCTTAGTTGAAGGTTTTTCTAAATAATCACCTTCTAACAGGAATATCAAGCCATTTTGAGCTTTATACCCGATAACTTCAGCCATGACTTTCTTTTTTTGTTTGGAATTGACTTTAAGATAGTATTCCTTAGGTTCAAGAGCAAAAGTGTGCCCACCTTTACGCCACAAAGGGGACCTGATGGTACTATGTCTGGCTCTACCGGTATGTTTTTGTGCCCAGGGTTTTTTTCCACCCCCAATTACATCGCCTCGGCTTTTAGTAGCTAAAGTACCTTGCCTATTATTAGTTTCAATAGATTTTACTACTTCATGGATACCTGTCATTCTGGATATGGGAAAATCCCACCCTTCTATATCAAGTTCTGTTTCTATATTTTCTTTTAAATTAAAGACCTTAATTTTCATGAGGGTACCTCACAATTACCAGGTTTCCATTGGCACCTGGAACGCTCCCCTTGACTAATATCAGGTTCTTATCAGGAAACACTTTTAATATAGTAAGGTTTTTGACAGTTACTTTGCTTGCCCCATAATGACCGGGCATCTTTTTGCCTTTGAAAACTTTACCTGGTGTTGATCTTTGCCCTATTGCTCCAACCCTTCTGTGCCATTGGGTGGCTCCATGAGTTCGGTTACCACCACTAAAATTCCATCTTTTCATAGCACCGGTAAAACCTCTTCCTTTGGAAATGCTGGTGATATCAACTTCTTCGCCTTCATTAAAAATCTCAGCTGTAATTATATCTCCGGTGACATAAGATTCTGGATTAACATCCAGAGTTTTAACAACTCTTAAAGGTGGAAGGTTATATTTCTTGGTTACTCCAAGTTCGGGTTTATTTAGTTTATCTGCATGAACTACTTCAAAACCAACTTCCAATCCTTTTTCCTGTTTTCTAATTACATAACATGGACCTACAGAAACAATGGTTGCTCCCATCGCTAAACCGGAAGAAGTAAAATACCGAGTCATTCCTATCTTTCTTCCAAGAATACTTTTCATATTACTCTCCCTATAACCTGACCAGAATGTCTACTCCAGCAGGTAATAACAAATTTGTCAAAGCTTGAATTACCTCTGGTGTTGGGTCCAGAATTTCAATCAACCTCTTATGAATTCTCATTTCAAAATGCTCACGAGAATCTTTATCCACGTGAGGCGATCGTAACACGCAGTAAAGCTTTCTGTCAGTTGGTAGAGGTGTTGGTCCAGAAACAGTTGCGCCCCTGATTTTAGCAGTTTCAACTATCTGTTTTGCAGCATAGTCAAGTATTTGATAATCATAGGAGCGAAGCTTAATCCTCATTTTTTGTTTATATCCCACTTAAATCAACCTACCTTACTCCAAAATCTTTGTAACCACGCCTGCTCCCACAGTACGGCCACCTTCACGAA